>NZ_CAJQUB010000016.1:0-203447 GCF_907163215.1 Candidatus Accumulibacter sp. ACC005
CCCCGAGGGAGGGCCCTTGCCTACGGGGATGAGCCAGCTTGGTTGGTATGTTGGTATTGCCGCGCCCGGCCTTGACCGTCGTGCGTTCAGGCAGGTGCGGGTGGCGCGCTTGGCGCCGCATCCGGCGTATTGCCGCCTGAGGGAGCGCTTGGCATCCTGGTCTGTGGCTGCTTCGGCGGGCGTGGCGGTTTGCCCGCCATGATGTCGTCGATCTGGTCGCTGTCGATAGTTTCAAGTTCGAGCAAGGCGGCTGCCATCGCCTCGACCTTGTCACGATGCTCCTCGAGGAGCTTGCGGGCGAGGCCGTACTGCTCATCGATGATGCGGCGTATTTCCTGGTCGACCTTCTCCATCGTCGCTTCGGACATGTTCTTGTGCGTGGTTACCGAACGCCCGAGGAAGACCTCTCCCTCGTTCTCGCCATAAACCATCGGGCCGAGCGCATCCGACATGCCGTAGCGGGTGACCATGTCACGGGCCATTTGCGTTGCCCGCTCGAAGTCGTTGGAGGCGCCGGTGGTCATCTGGTCCATGAACAGTTCTTCGGCGACGCGGCCACCAAAGAGGACCGCGATGCGACTCATCAGATAGACGCGATCGTAAGCGTAACGGTCCTCTTCCGGCAGTTGCATGGTCAGTCCAAGTGCCCGACCGCGCGGGATTATGGTGACCTTGTGCACCGGGTCGGACTTCGGCATCAGTTTGGCGACCACGGCATGTCCGGACTCGTGGTAAGCGGTATTGCGCTTTTCGTCCTCGTTCATGACCATGCTGCGCCGCTCGGCGCCCATCATGATCTTGTCCTTGGCTTTCTCGAAGTCATCCATGTCCACCAGACGCTTGTTGCCGCGCGCCGCAAACAGGGCGGCTTCGTTGACCAGGTTGGCGAGATCGGCCCCGGAAAAACCGGGTGTGCCACGGGCGATGATGTCGGCCTTAACGTCTGGCGACAGGGGTACCTTGCGCATATGAACGATCAGAATCTGCTCGCGGCCACGAATGTCGGGCAGCGGTACGACCACCTGGCGGTCGAAGCGACCGGGACGCATCAGTGCCGGATCGAGGACGTCGGGACGGTTGGTGGCGGCGATGACGATGACCCCGACGCTGCCTTCGAAGCCGTCCATCTCGACCAGCATCTGGTTCAGGGTTTGCTCGCGCTCGTCATTGCCTCCGCCCAGTCCGGCTCCCCGCTGCCGTCCGACGGCATCCAGTTCGTCGATGAAGATAATGCACGGGGCGTGCTTCTTGGCGTTTTCGAACATGTCGCGGACGCGCGCCGCGCCGACACCGACAAACATCTCGACGAAGTCCGAGCCGGAGATCGAGAAGAAAGGCACCTTAGCCTCGCCAGCAATTGCTTTCGCCAGCAGGGTCTTGCCGGTTCCCGGGTTGCCGACCAGCAGCACGCCTTTCGGGATACGGCCACCGAGTTTCTGGAACTTCGAGGGGTCACGCAGGAAGTCCACCAGTTCGGAGACCTCTTCCTTGGCTTCGTCGCAACCGGCGACGTCGGCAAAGGTGATGGTATTGGTCGACTCATCGAGCAGGCGTGCCTTGCTCTTGCCGAATGAGAAAGCCCCGCCGCGGCCACCGCCCTGCATCTGACGCATGAAAAAGATCCAGACGCCAATCAGCAGCAGCATCGGGAACCAGCTGACGAAGATGCTCATCAGGAAGGACTGTTCCTCTTCCGGCTTGGCTTCGATGGTGACGCCATTCTTCAGCAGATCCGAGACCATCCACAGGTCTGGTGGCGCGTAGCTGGTCAGCTTGCGCCCATCGGTTGTCGTCGCCTTGAGCACGCGGCCCTCGATCACCACCTTGGCAATTGTTCCCTTGCCCACCTCGTCGATGAATTGTGAATACTCCATCGTCGATTGAGCGACCTGGCGGGTGTTGAACTGGTTGAAGACGGTCATCAAGACCAAGCCAATAACCAGCCAGACTGCCAGATTCTTGAACATGTTATTCAATACTTCACCTCTTCTACGTTGTCCGGCGCACCAGCGCCGGAAACCCTGCTGTTCCACGAACTCAGCATTCTAAACCGATTAATGCTCGTTGAAGCAAAGACGGCATCGCAGATGCTCTCACGTTTTCAAGGCCTTGCCCAGCAGGTAGACTTCCGGGCTACGATCCCTGGAGGCATCCGGTTTGCGTGCAGACACGGTTCTGAATGACTGGCGCATTTCCTGCAGAAATTCGCCGAAGCCATGGCCCTGAAAAATTTTGACCAGAAAAGCGCCGTCGGGTTTCAGCCAGTTGCGCGCAAATTCCAGGCCCAGCTCGGCCAGATGCATTACCCGAGCCTGGTCGCAGACGGCGATGCCCGATATGTTGGGGGACATGTCTGAAAGAACAAGCCCCGGCCGGGCTCCGGCGAGCAATTCTTCCAGCGCGAGCAGGACGTCCTGCTCGCGAAAGTCGCCTTGCAGAACAGTGACGCCGCGCATCGGCGCCATTTCCAGCAGGTCCAGGGCGATGACGCGACCACTGCCCCGTAGCCTCTGCGCCGCGACCTGTGACCAGCCACCCGGCGCGGCTCCCAGATCGACGATCGCGTCGCCGCTGCGGATTAGGCCATCCTTGTCGTCGATCTCCATCAGCTTGTACGACGCGCGCGAACGGTAGCCTTCGGCCTTGGCCCGTTGCACATAGGCGTCGTTGACATGTTCGTTCAACCACGCGGTGCTTGATCTGCTTCGTTTCATTGGCTGAAACCCGCTAAAATGCGTTGCTCAAGAAAAGGTGTCCCGCATGCTCAATCTCAGCTCCGACGAGCGCCGCGTCCTGCGCGCCCGTGCGCACTCTCTGCAGCCGGTCGTTTCGATAAGCCAGAACGGCCTGTCCGAATCGGTCGTCCGCGAGGTCGAGGTCAATTTAGGCAGCCACGAACTGATCAAGATTCGTGTCTATAACGACGACCGGCAGGTTCGCGAGCAGTTTCTCGCGACCCTCTGCGAGCGCCTCGAGGCTGCCCCGGTCCAGCACATCGGAAAGCTGCTGGTCATCTGGCGGCCGCGAGCGGACGATCCGGCGCCGCCCGCCAGGCCGCGCGCGAAACGCAGCGAGCCCCGCCGGAGCAAGCGCAGCTTCCAGAGCGGTTCGGGCGCTTGAGACGAACGTCCGGGCGAGGCGGTGGTCGCCAGCCCGGTAGCCCACTCTGCGAGGCTGGCCAGCTGCTCGCGCCGTGACCTATTTGACGGGACGCCGGAATACACTGATCAGGAGCACGCCGAGCAGGCTCTGCGCGACGTAGACGACGCCGGAGACGCCATGCCAGATGGCAAAGCGCTTGTTCAGCACGCTTTCCATCGCTTGTCTTGCCAAGGTGTCGGCCTTGATCTGCGCCAGCAGCGGCTGAATGCCGAACAGATTGACGACGGTGAGCAGCAGCATGCCGATCAGCAGCCAGAAGGTCCACCGGCGCAAGGCGGTCGTCCCCATGCGCAGCAAGCTGTGCAACAGGAGGTAACTGGCACAGCCCAGACCGACCCAGCCGATCAAGGCAAACAACTTGCCGGCGAGCAGGCCGGCCAGCTGGCGATCACTGGCGAGGGCGGAAAAAAAGCGTTGGCGCGACGAGAAAACCGATGGCCCACAAGCCGCCGACCCACAGCGTCAGCGTGATGTCATAGAGCGCGTCGGCGAAGCGTCGCATGGTCAGGACTATTCGTAGCGCACGGCGATGATTTCGTATTCGCGCACACCACCAGGGGCCTGCACTTCGGCAATGTCGCCAGCAAACTTGCCGATCAGCGCCCGTGCGATCGGCGAGTTGATCGAAATCTTGCCAGCCTTGATATCGGCTTCGTCTTCGCCAACGATCTGGTAGCTGACGCGGGCGCCGGTTTCCTGGTCGTCAAGATCGAGCGTTGCTCCGAAGACGCAACGCCCGTCGGCGTCGAGCAGTTTCGGGTCGATGATCTGGGCATTGGCCAGTTTGCTCTCGACTTCCTGGATGCGCCCTTCGACAAAGCCTTGCCGTTCCTTGGCCGCATCGTACTCGGCGTTCTCCGAGAGATCGCCGTGCGAGCGTGCTTCGGCGATCGCGGCGATGGTTCGCGGCCGCTCGACGGTCTTCAGGTGACGCAGTTCGGCGGCCAGTTTTTCAGCGCCATTTACGGTCAGAGGTGTCTTGGTCATTTCTCTCGCTGCCAACGGCGAAGCACCGACACCCGCCAGGCGGGTGGTCGCGACGCTTCGATGGATTAATCAACGCAATTGTGCGTGCAATTCCTGGATCGGATAGACGACCAATGCGCCGCGATTTCTGATTCCTGCGGCGGCTGCTTCGGCGCCCCAGATCGTGGTGTAGATGGTTACGCGCGCGGCCAGGCCGGAGGTCCGGATAGAGCGCGAGTCGTTGATCGCCGTACGCTTCTCGTCCACGGTGTTGATGATCAGGACGACTTCGTTGTTCTTGATCATGTCGACGACGTGCGGGCGCCCTTCGGTGACCTTGTTGACCGGCGTTACCTCAATTCCCGCCGCGGCGATCGCGGCGGCCGTGCCGCGCGTCGCAAGCAGGGTGAACCCCTCCGCGCGCAGATCGCGGGCAATGACTACGGCCTGCGGCTTGTCGGAGTCCTTGACACTGACGAACACCTGCCCTGAGCGGGGAAGGCGCACACTGGCCGCCGTCTGGCTCTTGACGAAGGCCTCGGCAAAGCTGACCCCGACGCCCATGACCTCGCCTGTCGATTTCATTTCCGGGCCAAGAATGGTGTCCACGCCGCGGAACTTGACGAAGGGGAAAACGGCTTCCTTGACCGAGAAGTAATTTGGGATCACTTCCTTGTTGAAACCCTGGCTGGCCAGTGACTGCCCGACCATGCAGCGCGCCGCGATCTTGGCCAACTGCAGGCCGGTGGCCTTGGAGACAAAGGGCACGGTACGCGAGGCGCGCGGGTTGACCTCGAGGACAAAGACAATGTTGTCCTGGATCGCGAACTGGACGTTCATCAGGCCGCGGACGTTGAGGCCCTTGGCCATCAGCCGTGTCTGCCGGCGCATTTCATCCTGCAACTCGGCCGACAGTGAATGGGGCGGCAGCGAACACGCCGAATCACCGGAGTGGACCCCGGCCTGTTCAATATGCTCCATGACGCCGCCGATGAGCACCTCGTCGCCATCGCAGAGGGCGTCGACGTCGACTTCGCAGGCGTCGTTGAGGAAACGGTCGAGGAGGACCGGCGAGTCGTTGGACACCTTCACTGCTTCACGCATGTAGCGTTCGAGGTCGCGCGGGTCATGGACGATTTCCATGGCCCGCCCGCCGAGGACGTAGGACGGACGGACGACCAGCGGGTAGCCGATCTCGGCGGCCAGGCGCAAGGCGTCGGGCTCGGTACGTGCGGTACGGTTGGCCGGCTGCCTGAGACCTAGATCGTGCAGCAGTTTCTGGAAGCGTTCACGGTCTTCGGCAGCATCGATCATGTCCGGGCTGGTGCCGATGATCGGGACTCCGTTGGCTTCGAGGTCGCGCGCCAGTTTCAGTGGCGTCTGCCCGCCATATTGTACGATGACGCCATAGGGCTTTTCGACGGCGACGATTTCCAGGACGTCTTCGAGCGTCAGCGGTTCGAAGTACAAGCGATCCGAGGTGTCGTAGTCGGTCGATACGGTCTCCGGATTGCAGTTGACCATGATCGTCTCGTAGCCATCTTCGCGCAGTGCCAGCGCCGCATGCACGCAGCAGTAGTCGAACTCGATCCCCTGACCGATCCGGTTGGGGCCGCCGCCGAGGACCATGACCTTCTTGCGGTCGCTGGGATTTGACTCGCACTCGTCCTCATAGGTCGAGTACATGTAGGCGGTATCGGTTGCGAATTCGGCGGCGCAGGTGTCCACGCGCTTGTAAACCGGGCGTACCTGCAGGGCGTGGCGGCGCTCGCGAACCGCGGTCTGGGTGGTCTGCATCAGCGTCGCCAGACGCTTGTCCGAGAATCCTGCGCGCTTGAGGTGCCGCAATTCCTCGCGTGACAGCGACTCCAGCGGCTGGCCGCGGATTTGTTCTGCCTGCTTGTAGAGGTCCTCGATCTGCGCCAGAAACCACGGGTCGATCGCCGTCAGGCGGTGAATTTCATCGACGCTCATGCCGATGCGCATGGCGTCAGCGATGTACCAGATCCGTTCCGGGCGCGCTTCGCTTAACGCTATCTCGATTTCCTCACGGTCGGTTGTCCGCTCGTCGAAGCCATCGACGCCGATTTCCAGACCACGCAAGGCTTTTTGCAGCGACTCCTGAAAGGTCCGCCCGATGGCCATCACTTCGCCGACCGACTTCATTTGCGTGGTCAGGCGCGAGTCGGCCTCGGGGAACTTCTCGAAGGCGAAACGCGGTACCTTGGTGACCACGTAGTCGATCGACGGTTCGAATGACGCCGGCGTCTTGCCGCCGGTGATTTCGTTGGCCAGCTCGTCGAGCGTATAGCCGATCGCCAGCTTGGCGGCCACCTTGGCGATCGGGAAACCGGTGGCCTTCGACGCCAGCGCCGACGAGCGCGAGACGCGTGGATTCATTTCGATGACGATCATTCGCCCGTCACGCGGGTTGATCGCGAACTGCACGTTGGAACCGCCGGTGTCGACGCCGATCTCGCGCAAGACCGCCACCGAGGCGTTACGCATGATCTGGTATTCCTTGTCGGTCAGCGTTTGCGTTGGCGCGACGGTGATCGAATCGCCGGTGTGCACGCCCATCGGGTCGAGGTTCTCGATGGCGCAGACGATGATGCAGTTGTCGTTGCGGTCGCGAACGACCTCCATCTCGAACTCTTTCCAGCCGATCAGCGACTCCTCGATGAGCAGCTCGCGGGTCGGGCTGGCCTCCAGGCCGCGCTCGCAGATGTCGAGGAATTCCTCCTGGTTGTACGCAATACCGCCGCCCGAACCGCCCATCGTGAACGAGGGTCGGATGATGGTCGGATAACCAATCATCGCCTGCACCTGCAGCGCTTCCTCCATCGAGTGCGCCATTGCCGAGCGCGCCGAGCCGAGACCGATCCTGGTCATCGCCTGCTTGAACTTCTCCCGGTCTTCAGCCTTGTCAATGGCCTCCTTGGTGGCACCGATCATCTCGACGCCGAACTTGTCGAGAACGCCATGCCTGGCCAGGTCAAGGGCGCAGTTCAGCGCCGTCTGCCCGCCCATCGTCGGCAGCAGCACGTCGGGCCGCTCGCGGCTGATGATCTTCTCGACGGTCTGCCAGTTGATCGGCTCGATGTAGGTCACGTCGGCCATGTCCGGATCGGTCATGATCGTCGCCGGGTTCGAGTTCACCAGGATTATCCGGTAGCCTTCCTCGCGCAGTGCCTTGCAGGCTTGCGCGCCGGAGTAGTCGAACTCGCAGGCCTGACCGATGACGATCGGACCTGCGCCGATGATGAGAATGCTCTTGATGTCAGTGCGTTTGGGCATTTTGCCCCTTCTTGTCTTGCATCATCTGGACAAAGCGGTCGAACAGATGGGCGATGTCGTGTGGCCCCGGGCTGGCTTCCGGATGGCCCTGAAAGGAAAAGGCGGCGACGTCGCTGCGTGCGACGCCCTGCAGCGAGCCGTCGAAGAGCGATACGTGCGTCGGCAGCAGTGTCGGTGGCAGCGTTTCGGCGTCCACCGCGAAACCGTGGTTCTGGCTGGTGATCAACACCTGCCCCGTACGCAGGTCCTTGACCGGGTGGTTGGCGCCATGATGACCGAACTTCATTTTCGTGGTTCTGGCGCCCGACGCCAGCGCCAGCAGTTGGTGGCCAAGGCAAATACCGAAAGTCGGCACCCCGGCGGCAAGGATTTCACGGATCGCCTCGATGGCGTAGGCGCAGGGTTCCGGGTCGCCTGGGCCGTTGGACAGAAATACGCCGTTGGGCTGTCGCCTGAGGACTTCGGCAGCCGGTGTTTGCGCCGGCACGACCGTGACCTGGCAGCCGCGATCGGCAAGCATGCGCAGAATGTTGTGCTTGACGCCGAAATCGTAGGCCAGGACATGAAATCGTCCCTTGGCGACCGAGCGATAGCCGTCCAGCGTCCATTCGCCGGCTGCCCATTCGTAGGGCGCAGCAGTGCTCACCACCTTGGCCAGGTCCATGCCGGCGAGACCGGGGAAGTTCCTTGCTGCGGCGATTGCCTCCTGCTCATCAACGTCGACGGCCATGATGCAGCCAGCCTGGGCACCGCCTTCGCGCAGAATGCGGGTGAGCTGGCGAGTGTCGATGCCGGCGATGGCGACGATACCGTGTTTCTGCAGGTAGTCGGGCAGGGTTTCCTGCAGGCGCCAGCTCTCGGCGCGAATCGGCAGGTCGCGGATGACCAGGCCGGCCGCGTAGTTGCCACGCGACTCGAAGTCTTCGGCGTTGCAGCCGACGTTACCGATGTGCGGGTAGGTGAGAGTAACGATCTGGCGGCAGTACGAGGGATCGGTAAGAATCTCCTGATAGCCGGACATCGCGGTGTTGAATACGACCTCGCCGCTGGTGCTGCCGCCGGCGCCGATGGCATGGCCGCGGAAAATCGTCCCATCGGCCAGTGCGAGAATCGCCGGCGGAAGAGTGGGTAACAAGGGCACGAAAGACTCCTGTTGATGCTGCTGGTGAATGCGTCGCCGGTCCGGGCTGAAGACATGCAAAAGCGGGACGGGCGCACGGCCCTCCCGCTCGGATCCTTGCAAGCCGAGGCATTATACGGGAGCGCACCGTTGTTGGGCAATCTGCGCCGTGCGTTGGGGTGTGTCGCAAGGTGCATCGAAGGGAGCGTGGGCTCACCCGGAGGGCATCGACAGTGTCCTACACGGTCCGCTCGCCACGTACGAAACGATCCATTTCGGGTTTCAGCCGCTCCATTTCCTCGGCAAGCGCGTCAGCGAGCCGAATGCACTGCGACCAATCGACTTCGCCACCGGCGGCGGGCTTCGCTGCATGCTCGATAGCGAGCGCCAGACGGCGAGCCTTCTCGGCATGAAACATGGCGAGCAGGCTTTTCAGGGTATGCGCGCCCATCGACAACTGTGCCGCTTCCCGGTTGCGCAGACTGGTCGTTATCCACCCCAGGTGCTGTTGCCATTCGGCGACCAGCATTCCGGCCATGGTCAGCAGCAACTCGCGATCACCCAGATCACGCGCTGCCGCCGTCAGATCGAGCGAGGTGGCCGACAGCGTCGCATTCGGCAGTGACGGTGCCGAATCCTCGTTGCTTTCCGGGGCCAGGCAGCGATCGATGGCTGCATACAGATCTTGTGGCTTGACCGGTTTGGCGACGTAGTCGTTCATCCCCGCTTCGAGGCATAACTCGCGGTCACCCTCCATGGCGTTGGCGGTCATGGCAATGATGCTCACCGATTTGAACTCGTGCGACATTACCCAGCTGCGCCGCATCTCGCGGGCGCGAATCGATTCCGTCGCCTCGATTCCGCCCATGACCGGCATCTGCACGTCCATCAGGATCAGATCGAAGGGCTGCTGCTCAAAGTGATCGATCGCTTCCGCGCCGTTGTTGGCCAGGGTTACCTGGTAGCCGCGCTTTTCCAGAAGGCGTCGCGCAAGTTCCTGGTTGACCGGATTGTCTTCGACCAACAAGGCGTTGATGTGCCCAGTGCTTGTCCGTCCCGCGTCCGCCGCGAAGTCAAAGGGCGCCAGGATCTCCGTTCCTTCGTCACCGGCGCCGGAGAGCAGCTTGAGAGCGGCGACCAAGTCCTCGGCGGCGATCGGTTTGACCAGGTGCGTGCCGACGGCTAGCTCGCGCAGGCGATCGAGCTCTTGCCGCTGTTGTTCGGTGGTCAGCAGGACGATCAGTTTTTCGGGACAGCTGCCTCCCCGCCATGACTCGGCCAGGGCCAGTCCGCCCGGCGGCGGCATCAGCGCGTCGACCAGTACGTAGTCGTAAGGGAAGCCGATGGCGCGTGATTTTTCGATCGCCCGGATAGCGGCCTCGGAATCACTGATTTTCGCCGTGTCAACGCCGCATTGCGCGAGTACTGTGGCCAGTTGTGCGGCAACGGTCGGGTGCCGTTCAAGGAGCAGGGCGCGTTGGCCGCTGAATTGCGCTACCGGTGGCGACCGTTGCGCGCTGGCATCGACACCAAGACGGGCGGTGAAATAGAAGCAGGAACCCTGGCCTTCGACACTGTCGAGCCACACCCGGCCCTTCATCATCTGTACCAGGTGGGTACAGATCGTCAGGCCCAGGCCGGTCCCACCAAAACGCCGCGTTGTCGAATCGTCCGCTTGCGAAAACGCGCCAAAGATGGCCGCCTGCCGGGACGCAGGAATGCGGATACCGGTGTCGCGAACGGCAAAACGCAGGAGGGTCGACTCGGTCCTTGCCTCGTCGATCGAGACGGTGACCTCAATCTCTCCGCGCTCGGTGAACTTGATCGCGTTGCCAATGAGATTGCCGAGTACCTGACGCAGGCGCGCGGGGTCGCCAATTACCCTGCCCGGAACATCCGGAGCCAGCGAAATGATTAGCTCGAGTCCTTTCTTGTGGGCGGTGATCGCCTGCGTGCGGGCGGCGTCGAAAACCAGATTGGACAACGGAAAGGGGATTTCTTCAAAGCGCAGTTTGCCCGCTTCGATCTTGGAAAAGTCAAGAATGTCGTTGACGATGGCCAGCAGAGACTCAGCCGAAGACTTGACCGTTTTCAGATAGTGCCGCTGCTCGGCGTCCAGTTGCGTGTCGAGCGCGAGGTCGGTCATGCCGATGATTCCGTTCATCGGCGTGCGAATTTCGTGGCTCATGTTGGCCAGGAAGGTGCCGCGCGCCCGGTTCGCCGATTCGGCCGCTTCTTTGGCCACCAGGGCCGCTTCCTCGGCTTGTTTGAAGTCGCTGATGTCGCGCTGTAGAAGCAGCATTCGCAAGGGGGCGCCATGCTCGTCGTGGGCGATGATCCGGCCTTTCAGCAGCAGCCATTTCCATTTTCCTGTCTTGGTGCGCAGGCGACAGGTGCAATGGAAGACGGGTGTCTCGCCCTGAGCGTGCGCGGCGACCACTGCATTGAAGGCCTTCAGATCCTCCGGATGAGCCAGCTTGCGCCAGGCAGCGATACTGTCGGCAAGTTCATCCTCGGCGTAGCCGAGAAGCTGTTTCCAGTTGCGCCCCGACTCGATGCGACCGCCGCCAAGGTGCCAATCCGAAAAGGCATCCCCCGAAAGTTCGGATTGCACGCCGTGCAGGCGCGCGTATTTCGATACCAGGCTGTCGGCCGCTTCGAGAACGCGGGAAACGCTGCTCGCCAGTGCGGGCGACTGCTCGGCAAGCACGGACTGCAGATGCTCAAGCGCAGCCTCTGGATCGTCGCCCAGTACGCTGGCCAGTTTGCGCGCCAGTTGCGGGTTGTGCAGCGCCAAAGTCGGGGCCGTCGGCGGAAGGTTGGGGAGGCTTCAGCGCAGGCCGAGGACATCCTGCATGTCGAACAGGCCGTGCTTCACACGCGACAGAAAATGGGCCGCACGCAGGCTGCCCAGCGCATATGGCATACGGCTGCTTGCCCTATGGCCGATCTCCACGCGTTCGCCGAGACCGCAGAAGAGTACATCGTGATCGCCGACGATATCGCCACCCCGGACAGTGGCAAAGCCGATGGTCGACGGCAGTCGCTCGCCGGTGACTCCCTGGCGACCGTAGATCGCGCAATCTCCCAGATCGCGACCAAGCGCATGGGCGACGACCTCGCCCATGCGCAGTGCGGTTCCTGACGGCGCGTCGACCTTCTGGCGGTGGTGCGCCTCGACGACCTCTACGTCATAACCCTCGTTCAGGATTCGGGCGGCCACGTCGAGCAGCTTGAAAACGACGTTGACGCCGACGCTCATGTTCGGCGCAAAGACCACCGGGATATCCTGCGCGGCGGCGGCAATCGCCTTTTTGCCGACGGCATCAAATCCGGTGGTGCCAATGACAATTGCCGTACCATGTCGGCGACAGCTTTCGAGGTGCTGAAGCGTGCCCTCGGGTCTGGTGAAGTCGATCAGGCAGCTGGCCTGGGCAATTCCGGCGTCGCTGTCGCTGCTGATCGCTACCCCGCAAGGTGCGCCGACCATTTCGCCCGCATCCTTGCCAAGCACTGCTGCGCCGGGTTGGTCGATTGCCGCAGCCAGCGTCGCGTGCGCGTCCTTGAGCGTGGCTTCAACCAGCATTCGCCCCATGCGTCCGCCAGCGCCTGCGATAGCGATTCTCAATGCGTTCATGTCACAGTCCCACGCTGTTCAACATTTTCCCAAAAAAGCCCGGTTCGTCCGGCGGCGGCACGGCTACACTTCCGTCGGTCGGGAGCGAGCCGAGGTCGATCTCCCGAATCCGGTTTTCGGGCCTCGCGGCACCGTCCCCTGGCTCCGCTGGCGCGACATCGCCAGCGACTCGCGCCAGCTTGCCGTCATCGTCAAAGAAAACGGCAAAACGCCGCGTCTCGGCCTTGGTGCTATTGCCTTTCTTCAGCCAATAGAAATAATCCCAGCGATTGGCATGAAACATGTCGACCAGGACCGGCGTGCCCAGAATGAAGCGTACCTGATCCTTGGTCTGTCCGGGGCGCAACTGTGAAACCATCTCCTGCGTCAGCACGTTTCCCTGCTGTACGTCGATCCGATACTCGGAAATGATCCGCGGGACCTCGGAGCAAGCCGATAGCGCGCAAAGAACAAGGACGGTAGTGGCAAATCGCGGGAAGATCATGTTTGGGTCGGATCGTGGTAAGTGATCAAGGAAGAGTGAGTGTTGGCCTGCGGGTAGCCACCACCGGTACCCGGATCGACCGTCAAACCGATGGAATAGGCGCCGCGGCTGATCACGAGGGCAGTCGACGGTATATGATAACCGAAAAAAAGGCCCACTCCGTCCGCAGCTGACCAAGGTAAACGATGAGTAACTCCGACAATCTGAAGAGTATCGGGCTGAAAGCCACGCTTCCGCGCCTCAAGATTCTCGCCCTGTTCGAGAGGACCGAGGTCCGCCACCTGACGGCAGAGGATGTCTATCGGCTGCTGCTCGCCGAGAACCTTGACGTTGGCCTGGCGACCGTTTACCGCGTTCTCACCCAGTTCGAACAGGCGGGCTTGCTCGAACGTCACTATTTCGAATCGGGCAAAGCGGTTTTCGAACTCAGTGCCGGGCAACATCACGATCATCTGGTGTGCATCGACTGTGGACGCGTCGAGGAATTCTACGATGCCGAGATCGAGCGCCGACAAACGAAAATCGCCAAGGAGCGCGGCTTCCTGATTCGCGAACACGCGCTCTACCTCTACGCGGAATGCAGCAAGGCGCAATGCCCGCATCGCGCCAGTTCGAGCAGCAATCCTGGCGAGCGCGACAAGTTGACACCCCCTGACTGAGGCGCGGCGGCGTCGACCGTCTATCGTCGAACCCGTAGGTCGAGCGCTCATGCGCTGGCCAGCGCTGACCGTTACCGACCACGTACCGCGCAAACCTTGTTGACGGTCCAAGGCGTCAGCGTGCTTCGCCGGGCCTGGTCACGAACAGTTCCGGATTCACCATCGCGCCGTTGAGGATCACGCTCCAGTGCAGGTGGGGACCGGTGGCCCGACCGGTCATTCCGGTAGCGCCGATGCGCTGCCCCTTGGCTACGGCGTCGCCGGGGTGCACTGCGGCGCTGTCGAGATGGCAGTACATGCTGATCAGGCCGTTGCCGTGATCGACAAACACCGTCTTGCCGTTGAAGAAATAGTCATCGACGGCGAGCACCTGGCCATGCGCACTCGCCTTGACCGTAGCCCCGCGCGCGACGGCAATATCGAATCCGGCATGCGGTGAACGGGGTTCGCCGTTGAAAAATCGGCGCAAGCCAAAACGCCCGCTGTGGCGTCCTTGCGCCGGCAGGACGAAAGCCAGGTCGGTGTCCGCCGCCTCCCGCCAGTGGCGCTTCAGTTGCTGGATGGTGGCCAGTTCCCCCTCGGCACGCGTCAGGTCGCTGGCCGACAGCTGCACCTTGCTGCTGTCCTTCATCGTGATCCGCTGCGCGGGATAGTCCTTGTCGGCGACGGTAAAGGGTTGCAACTGCCATTCGCCGGCCATGTCGACGAGCAACTCGTACGTCCCCGCCGCGGTCGCCAGGTCGAGGCCGACCACTGCGACCCACTGCGCGTCCTCGGCGGCCACCAGTATCTGCTGTTCGCCCAGCCAGGCCAGCGGCCGGGGGCTGTTGGCCGCAATCGGGCCAAGGACGATCAACGCCACGCCGCCCGGGACACTGGCTGCCGTGGGCAGGGCGGCGTGCGCTGATGGTGCTGGCAACAGGGCCATCAGCAGAGCCGTGCTCGGGAGCGCAGCTCTGGCGACGATCCTGGCCATGCGCTCGGCCATCACAGCGACTCCGGCGAAAAAGTGTCGCATTGTCGGACGTCGCCGCTGTCCATGCCGCGCTTGAACCAGCGTACGCGTTGCCTGGACGTGCCGTGGGTGAACGATTCCGGCACGACCTGGCCCTGCGTTTGTCGTTGCAGGCGATCGTCGCCGATCGCCGCGGCTGCAGCCAGCGCCTGCTCCATTTCGCCGGGTTCGACGATCTGCTGCATGGTGTCGGCGCGATGACCCCATACGCCGGCAAAGCAGTCGGCCTGCAGTTCGAGTCGCACCGACAGTTCATTGGCCGCCGCTTGTCGGCCGCCGCCTTGCTGTGCGGCGTGTATCTTGGCCGAGATGCCGAGCAGGTTCTGCACGTGGTGAGCCACTTCGTGGGCGATGACGTAAGCCTGGGCGAACTCGCCAGGGGCACGAAAGCGTTCCTGGAGGTCGCGGTAGAATGCCAGGTCGATGTAGACCTTCTGATCCGCGGGGCAGTAGAAGGGACCCAGCGCCGAACGGCCGGTGCCGCATGCGGTGGGTGTTGCGCCGGTGAACAGGACCAGTTTCGGTTCCTGGTAGCGCCGCCCTGCCTGCTGGAAGATGTCGTGCCAGACGATTTCGGTGCTGCCCAGCACTCTGCTGACAAAGCTCGTCATCTCGTCCTTGGTTGCTGGCGCCCTCGCCGGCCGCCCGGCCGGCGAGGGCGTGCTGGTGCCCGACCCGGAATCCATAATTAGGGCAGGGTCGATGCCCAGGAAGTAGCTTGCGGCGAGCGCAATGACCAGGGTGCCGATGCCGACGCTGCCGCGCAGCATGGTTCCGCCGCGGCGGTCCTCGACGTTCTGACTTTCGCGTTGATTGTCCAGGCGCATGATTTGTCCTCGGGGTGAACATTTTTTGCTGAAAATGCCATCGTAAAGTGTGCTAAACAAAATTTTCGTGCATAATCCGCCCACTTTTTACAAGTAGAGGTCCGCAGAGGCCTTTTTTACAAGAAGGGTGCGTATGGATACTTTGTTCTGGATGGCTGTAGCCACAGTGGTGGTCGTGTTGATCTTCGACTACACCAACGGCTTTCATGATGCCGCAAATATCGTGGCCACTGTGATCGCGTCGCGGGCGATGACCCCGATTCAGGCCGTTTGCATCGTCGGGTTTTTCGAATTCATGGGCCCACTGCTCGGCGGCACCGCGGTCGCCAACACCATCGGCAAGTTCGTCGATCTGGGGGATGTGCAGCCACAGCTTGCGGTGCTGATCATGTTCTGCGGCCTGCTTGGCGCCATCGTCTGGAACCTGGCGACCTGGTGGCTCGGCATTCCGTCTTCGTCGTCGCATGCCCTGGTAGGTGGGCTGGCCGGCGCCGTGGTTGCGGCGGTGGGTTCCGACCATGTGATCTGGGGCTTTCAGGAACTGATGACTCAGGGCAAGCTGACCGGGGTGATGAAGGTTCTCCTGGCGCTGTTCGTTTCGCCCCTGCTCGGGTTCTGGGTCGGTTTCGGGATTCACCGCCTCGGGCGCCGGCTGCTGGCGGGCGCCAAACCGACGGCCAACGCGACCCTGCGCAAGATGCAGTTCGTTACCGCCGCCGGGCTGGCCTTTTCGCACGGCGCCAACGACGCACAGAAAAGCATGGGCATGCTCACCCTGGTGCTGTTGCTCGGCGGCTTCATCCCCACGTTCGAAGTGCCGTTCTGGGTGGTGCTGTCTTGCGCTGCGGCGATTACCCTAGGCATCATGTCCGGCGGCTGGCGCATCGTGCGTACCCTCGGCTTTGCCATCTATCGGGTTCGCCCCTTGCACGCTTTTGACTCGCAACTCACTTCGGCGCTGCTGATTTTTTCCGCGTCGATGATCGGCGCGCCGGTATCCACGACGCACGTGGTTGCCACTTCGATCATGGGCATCGGCTACTCCGAGCGTCCACGTGCCGTACGCTGGAAAAAGGCGAAGGACATCGCCAAGACCTGGGTGATTACCATCCCGGCTTCGGCGCTCACGTCAATCGTTATTTATGCCATTACCAGAATCATGCTTGGCCAGACCACCTGACACCTGACACTTGAGGAGATGAACCATGGAAGAAAACGAGACCCACGCCAACAAGCCAATTTTCCGCCGTCTGTACGAGCGCGTCTTCCCGACGGTCGCCGACTTTTTCGGCATGCTTGCCGAACAGAGCGCCAACGCGGCCGAGACCACGCGTCTGCTGGTCGAGTTCATGGAGACCGGCGACGTGGTGGTGAGCCAGAAAGTCCGTGCCGACGAGCACCAGGCTGATCGCATGAAGGCCAGCAACCTGGGCGTTCTGGCAGAGGCGTTTTCGACGCCGATCGACCGCGAAGACATCCACCGCGCGATCATGACTCTTGATGACATTGTCAACTACTGCAAGTCGACTGTCGTCGAGATGGATGTTCTCGGCCTGCAGCCCGACAAGTACAGCCTCGAAATGGCGCTACACCTCAGGGAGGGTGCCGACGCGCTGGCGCGCGGCTTTGCCCGCCTGGCGAGCGACCCGGCTGCTGCCGGCGTCGACGCCGCTGCCGCCCGAAAGGCTGAACGCACGGTCGAGAAAGCGTATCGGCGAGCGATTGTCGAGCTCTTCCAGGGCGACGATTACCTCAATATGTTCAAGCGGCGTGAGACCTATCGCCACATGTCCAATGCCGGGGATCGGGTGGCCGATGCCGCCAACGCCCTCGATGACATCGTCGTCAAGCTGTGCTAAAAACCGCTGTTGCGATCGGGGTTGTATTGGCCAGACCTTAGGCCTACATTGGAGCTGCCAACGTCGGCACAGTCACAAGGAGATGCGTATGAAGAAGCTTACCGCCGGCCTGATGGCCTTGGCGTTGACGCTGTCAAGTGCAACGGCTGTTGCCTGTTCGGCTGATAAAGCCAAGGATGGCCGGGCTGAAATGAGCACTCCGTCAAAGCCCAAGAGCTGACCGGTCGGGACCCTTTAACCACCGCGGCGCGTACCCCAGGTACGCGCCGCGGTCATTTTGTCGCTCACGCTATGCTTATGCCCAGCGTGGTCAGTCGCAACTCGCGCGGCAGGCGGCTGGATGGCCAGCACAGTCGCCTTTGCCGGCGACGGTGCATTGTCGCCGCGAACGATAGCTGAAGCTGATACCGTCGCCGTAGCTGCAGGTCAGCAGGCTTATCTTGCCCTGCTTGCCCGCCGCTATGCGTGATACCGGCATCGCCTTGATCGTTTCCGCTGCCAGGTCGCACGAGACGTAGGCGGAAAAGGCGCCGTCGGCCGATTCCCATTGGGCGACATTCTTCAGTTTTCGATAGGCCTGATAGTCGGTGCACACGCTGGTGTCTTGCTCGTACATGCGTCGATTGTCGCTGCAGTAGCCGTTGAAGGTGTACTTGAGCTCTGCCTCGCTGGGGCAGGTGCCGACCTGGACGGCAGTGGCCAGGTCCGGGCACGACAGGGTCTCGGCGGCACTTCCGGCGGCTGCCGATGCGAGGACAAGAAAAGCGACAATAGCGGATGATTTCATGGCATGGTTCTCCGATGGCAAGAGACTACTTTGAAGCGGGCGCCCGGCGCAGTCCGTTGCTGGCCATCATGTCTAGAACGTGCTCGGCGATCTGTGCTGCCGGCATAGCATAGGCAAATTTCCGGATAAAGCGACCGTCGGGACCGAGAAGAATCATTCCTGCGCTGTGGTCGACCGCGTACTGGTCAGGTGGAGCATCCGGTTCGCGAACTTTTTCGTAGCGCACCTTGAAGTTGTCGGCAGCTTTCCGGACCAGCGCTGGCGAACCGGTCAAAGCGATGATGCGCGGGTCGAAAAAGGCAACGTAGCTGCGCAGGGTGTCCACAGTGTCACGCTCCGGGTCCACCGTGATGAACAGCGCTTGCAGCGCCTCGGCGTCCTTGCCGAGCCGGTTGATGACCATCGCCATCTCGGCGAGCGTCGTCGGACAGACGTCCGGGCAGTAGGTGTAGCCGAAGGTGAGCAACTGAAAGCGGCCGCGGAAGTCCTGGTTGCTGACCGCGCGCCCGTTGGCGTCCATCAGCAGGTAGCGGCTATTGATGACGCCTGTTTCGCGCTCGGGGGGCACCTGTTCTGCGGCAAGATCGACCGCCGCGGACGGTAGCGAAAGCCCTGCGGCAAGAGCAAGCAGGAGCAGCCGTTTTTTCATCATGCCCTACTGCCCTGCAGCTTGTGTCGCTGGCAGCAAGGTCTGCAAGCGGCTGGACAGTTCACCTAGCCGGCTGGCAAAAGTCGCCGCCGAGGGGCAGGGCGCCTGGCCTTTCTGACCCTGGGCGAGGAAGGCGGCATTGGTCTGCTCCTCGAAGGCTTCGCCGTAATGACGGCTTTTCGGCGCATGCCGGATGACCAGTTTCTTGGCCTCGCCGGCGGTCGCCATCTCGCCACAGGCGAGCGCCTGGCCGTTCAGCTGTCCGAGATCGCCGATCGTGGCGATTGCGGAAGCGGCGGCTTGCGGCGTTGCCACGGCCGGCCCGGCGAGAAAGCAAAAGACGGCGAACAAGGTCAGGCGTTTCATGGCGGCTCCAGTGCGTACGGTGCAGTATGCGGCGCTTGATTATAGGGGCTGCCGGCCGGGGCATTCGTTGATGGCGCTCAAAAAGTCCCCTGCCGAGTGCGGCGCTGGACGGCCAGCAGGCACCGATTTCGGCAAGGGCCCGCAGCGCCGATGGGCGTAGCCGGTGTGGCTGGTGTACACTGCGCCGCTCTTACCTCAATGCCGCTTGGACATAGCGCCGGGCGCTGGATACCCCGCATGGCCCAACTCGTTCTTTTGCCGGGCAAGGATCGTTCCCTTGCCCGCCGTCATCCGTGGATCTTCGCTGTTTCGGTCGATCGCTTGCGGGGTCGTGCCCGCCCCGGCGACACCGTTGATGTCGTCGCCGCCAACGGTCGGCCGCTGGCAAAGGCCGCCTGGAGCCCGGAATCGAAGATTCGCGCCAGGGTGTGGAGCTTCAATGCCGACGAAATCATTGACGACGCTTTCTTCAAGCGGCGCATTCTGACGGCCGTCGAGCGTCGCCGGCTGATGCCGGAATTGAGCAGCGAGGGAGGCATGCGCTTGATCCACGGCGAGTCCGACGGCCTGCCGGGCCTGATTGCCGATCGCTATGGCGATACGGCGGTCGTCCAGCTGACCGCCACCGGCCCGGAAAAGTGGCGCGCGGCGATTGCTGGCGCGCTGCAACTGGCAACGGGCTGCAAGCGCATCTACGAGCGATCCGATTCGGACGTGCGTCGGCTGGAAGGGCTCGAACCGGTGAGCGGCTGGCTGCTCGGCGAGGCGTCGGAAGCAGCGCTGCTCATCGTCGAAAACGGTGTGCGTATCAAGGTTGACGTGGTTACTGGCCACAAGACCGGCTTCTATCTGGATCAGCGCGACAATCGCCTGCTCACTCGTCAGCTTTCTGCCGGCCGCTCGGTGCTCAACTGCTTCTGCTACACCGGCGCATTTTCGCTGCAGGCGCTGGCCGGTGGCGCGGCGAGCGTGCTGTCGATCGATTCGTCGGCGCCGGCGCTGGCCATGGCTGCCGACAATCTGGCGCTCAACCCGCAGCTCGATGCAGACCGCGCCTTGTGGCGCGAGGCCGACGTCTTCGAGTCCTTGCGCGCGCTGAAAAGCGATGGCCAGCGTTTCGACCTGATCATTCTCGATCCGCCCAAGTTCGCGCCATCGGCGGCGCACGCCGAACGCGCCGCGCGCGCCTATCGGGATATCAATGCATTTGGTTTTCGCCTGCTCAACCCGGGTGGGTTGTTGATGACTTATTCATGCTCCGGCGGCATACGCAGCGAGCATTTCCAGCAGATCGTCGCCGACGCCGCGGTTTCTGCCGGTTGCAGCGCTCGCATCCTGCGCCGCCTGGCCGCGCCGCCCGATCATCCGGTGGCGCTGCACTTCAGCGAGGGCGAATATCTCAAGGGCTTGCTCTGCCAAGTGGATTGAGGGCCGTCAGACAGCCTCGCAGCCTGTCTGACGGCCGCAGCTAGCGACTACCCCACAGATTCTGCACCCGGATGTCGCGCCCGCAACCGCTGCGGTAATAGGCGTAGCGGACAGGGTTCTTCTTGTAGTAATCCTGGTGATATTCCTCGGCCAGGTAGAAGGTCGATGCCGGCTGCAACTCGGTTTCGATGCGCGCGATCTTGCCGCTCTTGAGAAGTGCGTCGCGACTGCTTTCGACGACCTTCCGCTCGGCGTCGTTTTGCCAGTAAATACCACTGCGGTACTGGCTGCCGACGTCGCAGAACTGGCGGTCCTTGACCGTCGGATCTATGTGCCGCCAGAAGTATTCGACCAACTGTGAATAGCTGACTTTTTGCGGGTCGTAGCGCACGCGGACCGCTTCGGTATGTCCGGTGCCTCCTGCACTGACCTGTTCGTAGGTCGGGTTGACGGTCTGGCCAGCGGTGTAGCCGGATTCGACGGCAATCACCCCGGGTAGCTTTTCGAAATCGGCTTCGATGCACCAGAAGCAACCGCCGGCAAAGATCGCCGTCTGTGGCGCGGCCGGGCTCGGCACCGCCATCATATTGTCCGGCCGGTGCGTGGGCGTGGGCTCCGTTGCGGTTCCCGCTGCGCCGGCTGTGGTGCCGAGAACCAGCAAGGACAGTGCCGTCAGGAGTCGCCGAGCGCTCATGTCCGCAACTCCGGCAGCTTCTCGTTACGCGCCACGAACTGTAGCGCGACGCCATTGTTGCAGAAGCGCTTACCCGTTGGTTTGGGGCCGTCGTTGAAGACGTGCCCCTGATGCCCACCGCAGCGCGTGCAGTGATATTCGGTGCGCGGATAGAAGAGCTTGAAGTCGGTCTTGGTGGCCACGGACTGTGGCAGGTGCGCCCAGAAACTCGGCCAGCCGGTACCACTTTCGTACTTCGTCGAGCTGTCGAACAAGGGCAGGTAGCAAGCGGCGCAGATGAACGTTCCGTCACGCTTTTCCTGGTTCAGGGGGCTAGTACCCGCGCGTTCCGTATCCTCCTCGAAAAGGACACGATAAGCGGCTGCTGGCAGCAAGTCGGCCCATTCCGTTTTCGATTTTGACAGCCCGGTGGTGGCGGCGGCGCCGCTACCTCCCCAGCTGGTGCCGGGAATCGCAAGCGGCAGGATGAAGGCGGTCAAGCCGCCCAGCCATTTTAGTGATTGACGACGATCCATTGTTTTCTCCATAGAAAAATCAGCTTCGTGCTGCCGTGGCGGCGGTCGGCTGCAGGCAGCCAGGCATGGCTAGCGCTTGTAAGACATCACCGCCTTGTGGATCCTGCACAAAGGCCGCGACGCCGAGATGCTTGCGCTGCCAGTCGGCCGGGATTTTCAGTGTCTGCCGCCAGAGTGCGCTTCCGCCTGCACTGCCGAGCGGCAAGGCCATCGACCAGAAGCGGACCACTCGGTCGTGTTGCAGCTTGACGCCGCTGTTTTCGCCGGCACGAATGTCGCTGCGCAGCTGGTTCTCGTAAACGATCACGAAGGCTTCCGCCGCACGTTCCACGCGCGCGCCTTCGCGGAGCGTGAAGCGTGCCTCCAGATCAATGGCGTTATCGCCTGCCGGCCGCATCTGCAGAGCGATGTCGGCGGCCGCGGGCAGCCGGTTGATTTTCTCGATGCGCTCGGCGAAGTGAGCCGGGGTGTGCCATGCGCGCAATTCCTTCATGTTCGTAAACACCTCGGGGGTGTACACCGTGCTTGATCTGGCCAGACGCGCCAGCCAGCGCTGCCGTTCGGCGAAGGCTGGCCGGGCGAAGGGATCCTGCCAGCCAATGTAGTCCCAGTAGTCGACGTGCAGTGACAGGGCGACCAGCTGTTCGGCCGAAAAGCGTTGCGACAGTTCCCCCAGCCACTGGTCTGCGGGTGGGCAGCTGCTGCAACCTTCGGAGGTGTACAGCTCGACCAGCGCAACGCGGTGCGCGGGACTCTGTTTCGCGCAGCCCGCCGCTTGCGCAGCGGGCGACGGCGTCAGGCAGAGTACGCCCAGCACAGCAACTGCTGCTGACCATCTGCGCGTGGAAGACATCGTTTTCTCCTGGTTGGATTTGCCAGATGGTCGTAGCAGGACGAGAAAACCTTACTCTTTTTTCGGCGGGCAAGGGCTGCACCGCCGGACACCCTGCTTGGCAGAGAACATCGTCTGCGCCGTTAATTTGCAGCCCTGCCACGCGTAGACCTGCAGCGGGCCACTCCGGTCATCCTGCTGGTTTCCTCGGTGCTGGCAAGGCGATGATGCTGCTCAATCATCTGCTGCGGCAGCCGGAGCTCGCCGACGCGGCGGGGATGATCAAGGAGTTCGGCGAAGTCGCGGCAGATCACCAACTGGTCGAAAAAGCTGACGACGATCTCATCGTTCTCGCTTCCGCCTGCCTTTGTTGCAGCGTTCGTGGCGAACTTGCGCGTAGCCTGCGCGACCTGTTCATGCGCCGCTTGCGCCGCGGAATTCCCGCTTTCTCGCGCCTGCTGATCGAAACCACGGGTCTCGCCGATCCCGCCCCCCGTGTGTTAGACCTTGCGCGAAGACTTTTTCATCGCCGAGCGCTTTCGTATCGGCGGAGTCGTCTCGGCGGTCGATGTCAGGCACGCGGATGGCCAGCTCGGGCGCCATTTCGACGCCGTTCGTCAGGTGGCGATGGCTGACTGCCTGTTGCTCGCCGAATGCGATCTGGCGACGTCCGACGAGATTGCCCGTGTGGCCCGGCGCTTGCCGTGCGTCAATCCTGGTGCAACACAAATCGAGCTCCGTCTGGGGCGCGTCGACGCCGTGCCCCGACCGGAATCGACATCGCGCCAGCGGCCGAAGGCGCCTCAGCTGCTCATTTCGCTGACTTTGCCGAAGTCGCC
This sequence comes from Candidatus Accumulibacter sp. ACC005, assembly GCF_907163215.1. Classification (NCBI taxonomy): domain Bacteria; kingdom Pseudomonadati; phylum Pseudomonadota; class Betaproteobacteria; genus Candidatus Accumulibacter; species Candidatus Accumulibacter sp. ACC005. Next base: position 23,137 of record NZ_CAJQUB010000016.1, read on the forward strand.
GGATTTCTCGAATCCGGGTTCAAATTGCAGTGTGCTGGACGATGTGTTACAAGGGGATTCCATCGCAAAATCACCTGCATTCCCTCTCGCCCATGGTCTTTTCATTTTTCAAGAAGCAGCCGGAAAAGATAATGCGTGCCCGGCCGGCAGCTGTCCCGCAGCCAACAAACGATCGCGGCTCGGCCACCGGCGTTTCGTCCAAGGAAAAGCCGAAGCCGGTCGCTGCTCCGGTGGGTCTGGCCCGCTCCGATGTCCCCTTCGCCACGCCGGCGCCGACCGGCGAAAATCCGCCGCTGGATCTCAGCGAGTTCGTGTTCAGCGAGATTGCTGCCGAGTTTCAGGTCGAAGCGGAACTTGATCCGCTTGACGCCGAAGCCGAAGAGGCGGCGATGTTTTTTGCCAATGGGCAGGACGCTGCGGCTCGCGCGTTGCTGGAAAAGTCGACCAGCGCACGTCGCTCTGGCCCTGGGGAGCGGTTGTGGCTGATGCTTTTTGATCTCCTTCGCCTGACCGGGCAGAAATCCGCCTTCGAGGCCCTTGAGATCGAGTACGCGCAAGCCTTCGAGAAGCAGCCTCCGGTGTGGCGCGACGCCGCAGTCGGCGCACGCGAGGCGGGAAAAGTGGTTGGAACGGCGCTCTTCAAGGGTGACTTGCTCGGCGACAACGACGCCGGCTTTGAGGCGGTTCGCCTGGCACTCAAGACGAATTCGCAGCTTCGCCTTGATTTGTCGAAGGTGCGTCAGCTGGACGCGGCGGGCTGTGAACGGCTCCTCGCGCTGCTGCAGCAGGCGCGTCGGGGTAGGGGAGCGATCGATTTGCTGGGCCGCGATGGTCTCGGCGCCCTGCTTGACAGCCGCATTGCTGCCGGCCGCCCGGAAGACCGGGCTTGCTGGTTGCTGAAGCTCGAGCTTTGCCAGCTGCGCGGGCAGCTGGAAGTGTTCGAGGAAATGGCGATCAACTACGCGGTGACCTTTGAAATATCTCCGCCGTCCTGGGAGTTTGAGCGAGTGGCCGATAACGAGCCTGCGCCGCTCGAACTGGCAGCGGCCGACCAACTGCTGACCGAGGCCTATGTCATCAAGGGCGAAATCAGGGGTGCCCGTTTCAGCGACCTGCAGGCGTACGCTGCGGCCAAAGATCCGGTTCTGGTCGACTGTTCGACGGTGACGCGCATGGACTTCCTCAGCGCCGGAGCCTTGCTCAACGCTTTGACCACGGTCAAACGCTCGGGGCGACAGATCATTGTCCGTCATCCCAACCACTTGCTTGCCGAGTTGTTCCGGGTCGTGGGCTTGCGCAGCGTGGCGGAAATCGATCTGGCCAGGAATTAACAAACCACGGGAGTTGTTGATGGATCAGTACCACGGGACGACGATTCTGTCGGTTCGCCGCGGCAAGCGTGTGGCCATGGGCGGCGACGGGCAGGTGACACTGGGCAACCTGGTGATCAAGGCCAGCGCGCGCAAAGTTCGCCGCATACACCAGGGCGAGATTCTCGCCGGCTTTGCGGGCGGAACGGCGGATGCCTTTACGCTTTTCGAACGCTTTGAAGCGAAGCTCGACAAGCACCAGGGAAATCTTATGCGTTCGGCGGTCGAACTGGCCAAGGACTGGCGCAGCGATCGGGCGCTGCGACGCCTTGAGGCGATGCTCGCCGTTGCCGACCGGGAGAATTCGCTGATCATCACCGGCAATGGAGACGTCGTCGAACCGGAATACGGAATCGTTGCCATTGGCTCCGGCGGCGCTTTTGCGCATTCGGCGGCGCGGGCACTGGTCGAGAACAGTGAGCTTGATCCGACCGAGGTGGTTCGCAAGTCGCTACAGATCGCCAGCGATCTTTGTATCTACACCAATCAGAATTTCACCATCGAGGTGCTGGAATAAACATGTCGTCCATGACTCCGCAGGAAATCGTCCACGAACTCGACAAGCACATCGTTGGTCAGGGCAAGGCCAAGAAGGCGGTGGCCATTGCCCTGCGCAACCGCTGGCGGCGGGCGCAGGTGGCCGAGCCGCTGCGGCAGGAGATTACCCCCAAGAACATCCTGATGATCGGCCCCACTGGCGTTGGCAAGACGGAAATCGCTCGCCGCCTGGCGCGGCTGGCGAACGCGCCCTTCATCAAGATCGAGGCCAGCAAGTTCACCGAGGTTGGCTACGTCGGGCGCGACGTCGAGACGATTATTCGTGACCTGGTCGAGATTGCCATCAAGAGTGTACGTGAGCAGGCGATGACGGGCGTTCGCGAGCGCGCCCAGGACGCCGCCGAAGAGCGTGTTCTCGACGCTTTGCTACCCTCCGCGCGTGCGACCTACTTCAACGACACGCAGGCGAGTGAAGAGAGCACGACAAGGCAGAAGTTTCGCAAGAAGCTGCGCGAAGGCGAGCTCGATGACAAGGAAATTGAAATCGAGGTGGCAGCACCATCTATGCAGGCCGAGATCTTTGCGCCGCCGGGCATGGAGGAGCTGACCTCGCAAATCCAGGGCATGTTCCAGAACATGGGTGGCGGTCGCAAGAAGTCGCGCAAGCTGAAGATTTCCGAGGCGCGCCGGCTGTTGGTCGACGAGGAGGCCGCGAAGCTGGTCAACGATGAGGACGTCAAGCTGACGGCGGTCAGAAGCGTCGAGCAGAACGGCATCGTCTTTCTCGACGAAATCGACAAGATTGCCTCGCGTAGCGACACCCAGGGCGTCGACGTCTCGCGCCAGGGCGTGCAGCGTGACTTGCTGCCGCTGGTCGAAGGTACGACCGTGTCGACCAAGTACGGGATGATTCGTACCGACCACGTGCTGTTCATTGCCAGCGGTGCTTTCCACTTGGCCAAGCCCTCGGATTTGATTCCCGAGTTGCAGGGCCGCTTTCCGATCCGTGTCGAACTCGATTCGCTGTCGGTGGCCGACTTCGAGTGCATTCTGACGCAGACCGACGCCTGCCTGACCAAGCAGTATGAGGCCTTGTTGACCACCGAAGGCGTGACCCTCGACTTTTCGGACGAGGGTGTCAGGCGGCTGGCCGAGATCGCCTGGTCGGTCAACGAGCGTACCGAAAACATCGGCGCCCGGCGGCTGCATACGGTGATGGAGCGCTTGCTTGAGGAGGTGTCGTTTGTTGCCAGCGAGGGACGCTTCGAGAGAGTGGCCATCGACGCCGCCTACGTTGACGCGCGTCTCGCCGAACTGGCGAAGAACGAGGATCTGTCGCGCTACGTCTTGTAGGCCTTGTCGCAGGCGGTGGCCGCCGTCACCTCGATGAGCGCCTCCGGCGCAGCCCTGCGCCAGATTTTTCCTCGAGTCGGATTGACGAAGTCGCCGTGTGACGAGCGTGCGGCGTTGCCTATTTGATCACGACGACTGGCAACTCGGACAGATGTACGACCCGCGTGGTGACCGAGCCGAGCAGGATGCCGGCGACCGCGCCGAGACCACGCGAGCCCATGACGATCAGCGTGCAGTCGTGCTCTCTGGCGTAATCAGCGACGGCCTGGGAGGCTTCGCCGACCAGGATGTGCGTCGAGTAAGCGATGCCCGCCGCCTCCAGTCTGGCGCAGGCTTGCGCCAACGCCGCCTCGCCGGATTCCCGGTGGTAGTCGTCGACGTTTTTCTTGCTGACAAAACGCGTGATGTCCGAGGGTAGTGCCGCCTGCACGTTCACTAGGCTGATCGTCGGCGTGACGGTAGCGGACGGCGCCTGGCGCACGACATATTCGACGGCTCGCAGACTGGGCGCCGAACCGTCGACAGGAACCAGCCAGTGTGCTCTCACTTCGGTTTTCCTTCCATTAGTTCTCTGCCGCTTGCCGTGGTCAGCTCGCCACTCGGATGTCCTGCATGCTGCCGGCTCGCCAGCGCCTTTCCGGCCAGGACCACCAGCAGTGCCCCCAGTGCTGACGCCAGATAAGTACTGTAGGGAACGATTTCGCGCCAGCTTGCCGGGATGGTGGGGTCGGTAAGCAACATGCCGCCGCCGATCCAGCCCAGCAGTCCGCCGCCGGCGGTGATCACCACCGGGTAGCGATCCATCAGCAGAAGGACCAGTTTGCTGCCCCAGACGACGATAGGGACCGAAACCGCGATGCCAAAGACCACGAGAAGGATCGATCCGTGCGACGCTGCAGCGACGGCGATGACGTTGTCGACGCTCATGACGGCGTCGGCGACAATGATGGTCTTGATTGCGCCGGCCAATGTCGCGCTGGTCGCGACGTTGCCATGTCCCTCGTCGTTCTCCGGGATTACCAATTTGATGCCGATCCAGAAGAGCAGCAATCCGCCGACGATCTTAAGGTAAGGAACGGCAAGGAGTTGCAGGGCGAAATAGATGAGGACAACACGTAGGCCGATCGCTCCGATTACCCCCCAGAAAATGCCTTTCTTGCGCTGCGCATCGGGCAGCTTACGGCAGGCCAGCGCAATGACGACGGCGTTGTCCCCGCCGAGCAGAATGTCGATGGCGATAATCTGCAGGACTGCGATCCAGAAGGTCGGTGAGGCGAGGTCGAGCATGGGTCTGTCTATCCTTGTTGCAGCTTCCTCCGGCCACCCGTCCGCGTGCGGGGAGGTTCCGACATCGGAGGCGCGATGCGAGGGTGATGCGCTTTGGAGTGCCGAGCTTGCTGATTGTCTCACACCTGCCCGGGCCGATTGACCCCGTCGATTCAGTTGGTGACGGACTGGAAAGCCTTCGCGTCGCGGCTCTGCGCAGGAAGACGGCGGACGCGGGATTGGCCAATGAACAAAAAAAGGCGCCGCGTACGTGCGGCGCCTTTTCAGCGAGCTTTTTGCGCCGCCCTCAGTCCATCGCTTCGTACAGCGGCAGGGTCAGGAACTCGGGGTACTCGGCGCTCAGCGACATCTTGTCGAAGATCACCGCGGCCCGGTCGTAGGTGGCCGTGTCTTCACCCTGTTCGCTGACTGCCGCCTTCACCTTCACCAGTTCCTCGGCAATCATGGCGCGCACCATTTCGGCGGTGACCTTGCGCCCATCGTCGAGAACGCCTTTCGGGGACACCACCCATTGCCAGACCTGCGAGCGCGAGATCTCGGCGGTTGCCGCGTCTTCCATCAGGTTGTGGATGGGCACGCAACCGTTGCCGGCGAGCCAGCTGCCGAGGTAGTGGATGCCGACGTTGATGTTGTTGCGCACGCCTGGTTCGGTGATCGGTTGCGAGGGCTGGAAGTCGAGGAAGTCGGCCGCGGTAAACACCTCGTGGCGCTGTTTTTCCCATTGATTCGGGCGATCGCCGAGCACTTTCTGAAACTCCTCGGCGGCGATCGAGACCAGGCCCGGGTGGGCGACCCAGCCGCCGTCGAAGCCGTCTTTGGCATCGCGCGCCTTGTCGTGGCGGATGCCGGCGAGCGCCTTTTCATTGGCCTGCGGATCGTTCTTGATCGGAATCAGAGCGCTCATGCCACCCATCGCCGGCGCGCCACGCGAGTGACAGACCTTGACCAGCTGCAGCGCATAGCTGCGCATGAAGGGAACTTCCATGGTGATCGCGGCACGGTTGGCGAGGCAGAAGTCCGGATTCTTCTTGAACTTCTTGATGCACGAGAATATGTAGTCCCAGCGGCCGGCGTTGAGACCGGCCGAGTGTTCCCGCAGTTCATAGAGGATTTCTTCCATCTCGAAGGTCGCCAGAATGGTCTCGACCAGTACCGTCGCCTTGATCGTGCCGCGCGGCAGGCCGACATGCTCCTGAGCCATGACGAAGATGTCGTTCCACAGACGCGCTTCGAGGTGCGACTCCATCTTCGGCAGGTAGTAGAAGGGGCCGGCGCCGCGCGCGATCTGCTCTTTGGCGTTGTGGAAGAAGACCAGCGCGAAGTCGAAGATGCCGCCGGAAACGCGTCGACCGTCGACGGTCACGTGCTTCTCGTCGAGGTGCCAGCCGCGCGGACGAATCTGCAGCGTGGCGACCTTGTCGTTGAGGCGATACTCCTTGCCGGCTTCGTTGACGAACGACAACTCGTGCCGGATGGCCTTGTAGAGGTTGACCTGGCCCTGAATCTGGTTGTCCCACTTCGGGCTGTTCGAGTCTTCGAAGTCGGCCATGTACGAGTCGGCGCCAGAGTTGAAGGCATTGATGACCATCTTCGCTTCAACCGGACCGGTGATCTCGGTGCGCCGCCGCTCGAGTGCCTTGGGCAGCGGGGAAACGCTCCAGTCGCCCTCGCGGATATTCCTGGTCTCAGGCAGGAAGTCGGGCATTTCGCCAGCGTCGATAGCCGCCTGGCGGTCGATGCGCGCCTGCAGCAACTCCTGGCGGATGCCTTCGTACGCACGGTGCAGTTTGGCGACCAGAGCCAGCGCGTCAGCAGTCAGAATGGTTTCGTAACCGGGCTTGATGGGGGCGTTGATTTCCATTCCAGCGGGCAGATTGAGGCTCATGTCGTGGCTCCTGTCGAAGGTTTATGATGCAGTGCGGCAATTCTATTAGACGCAGCATTGAAAGAGAAGACCGATTAGAATCAAATGATCTTTTACTTCTGGTATGTAATCGCTGGCGTGGATCACCTCAAGCAAATTCGTGCTTTCGTTGATTCAGCGACGCGCGGCAGCCTGTCGGCGGCGGCCAGGGTCGAGGGCGTCACTCCCGCGGTCATCGGACGCCGTCTTGACGCGCTCGAGGCGCGCCTTGGCGTCAAGTTGCTGCTGCGCACGACGCGAAAGCTGTCCTTGAGCTTCGAGGGACAGGCCTTTCTCGAAGACTGCCAACGCATCCTCAATGAACTGGCGAATGCCGAAGCGGCGGTTTCTCTTGGTGGCGTTCGTGCCAGCGGTCACCTCAAGGTTTCAGCGCCAGCGGGTTTCGGACGGCGGCACGTGGCGCCACAGGTGGTCGCTTTCATTGAGGAGAACCCCGACGTCAGCGTACGGCTGGACCTCAGCGATCGCGTCGTCGACCTGCTCAACGAGGGCGTTGACTGTGCCGTGCGCATCGGGGAAATGGCGGATTCGAGTCTGGCCAGCAGCAAGCTCGGCGAAATGCGGCGGGTGGTGGTGGCCAGTCCCGCCTATCTGGCCAGGCACGGGCAGCCCTTGGCTCCTGCCGATCTGGCGGCGCATAACTGCCTGTCGCTTGACCAGCAGCGTGGCTGGACCTTGCGCGAAACACCGGCCGGAGAGGTCGTGCAGCGCAAGGTGTCGGGAGCATTCGAGTGCAACGATGGCGCGGTTCTGCACGAGTGGGCAGTGGCCGGCAAGGGCCTGGCCTGGCGATCCGTATGGGAAGTGGGGGACGACCTGCGCTGCGGGCGACTGATTTCCCTGCTCGACGACTATGCCGCACCGCCGGTGGGCATTTACGCGGTATTCCCACAACGCCGCCATCTGCCGCTGCGCGTACGCTTGTTCATTGACCGCTTGAAGACGACTTTCGGCAACCCGCAGTACTGGGGGCTCGGCCGTTGAAACCCTGGCGCGCACGCCTTGCGGTGGCGCTCGCTGCGCGAGTGCTCGCCTTCTGGCGGCGAGCCGGTGAAGTGCCGTGGCGCCGGGCAAGAATTCCCGGCCAAGCGCTTGCTTGCCGGGCTGCCCAGCGCCGTCCGCCGTTTATTGAGAGCTGGCGGCTGCCTTCTTCGCGGCTCTCAGCAAGGCCTTGCGCGCCTTCTCGGCCTTGATGTGCGCTAGTGCCTGCGCACGGTTGCACTCCTTGCAGTAGGAATGCAGGCCATCGGCACTGCGCGAGTTCTTGTGGAACTCGAGCAGGGGTTTTTCCTGCTTGCACTTGACACAGACTTTCGTGGTCATGGGGGTTACCGGATCAGGGGAGTGGTTTGCGGAAAGGGCGCCGGCAAGCGTGCAGACTCTCTGCGACGGAGACGCGTAGGGGGCCGTGTCCTTGGCTTTCTCGGCGCACAGGCCATGCTCGCGAATCTCGTTCAGATGGCGTGGAAAAGGCGGTGGCGATCGGTCGATGCTCGTCGCTGGATCGCTTGGCGGGGGGGCAGTGAGCGTTTTCATTGGCTAAGTGAGTCGCGCAATAGCTGCTCGAGGCAGCGGTTTTTCGGAACTATCGTGGTCATCAACATCGGGGTACGGCAATGTGCTCGGGCGGAAAACTGTAAAAACTCTGTTAATGCACGGCATGGGTTTGTGCCTCGCCAATAAGTGGTCGCCAGGCCGTTCGCCGCTTAGGTGAACGGCGGCTTTTGCCGCCCGCCGGCGACGGAGGCGCCGAACGAAACAGTCTGCGGAATCCGTGCTGGCGACAAGCGCCTGCGCCGCTCCATGACCGCAAAGCGCCTGCGGCTGGCTTAAAAACCCCATTCCGTTCAATGGCCTAGCGCAGCGTCTGAGGCGCTCGACCAAGAAACCTCCGGGAGGCGGCAAGTCGTGGCGCTCGCCCGGTCCTCGCCCGGGAACCCGCCAGCCTTGTCAATCATAGATAAGCAAGGACCATGCCGGCACATAAGGGGGGCTTATGTAATCAGTGAGTTACAGGCTGATTTATCAGGTCGTTTTAATGTTCCCCGCTGTCGCTGTAAAGAAAGCTGACAGTCTTCTCCTGCCGGGATCGGGGCGACTGACGCCGCCGGTTCATGGCGTCGCGTCGCAGTTCACGACCTCTGCCGGAAGGGGGCGGGAGTTCGATCAGTTTTTGGGAAGTGAGAACCCGGAGCGCAGGTCCACCCCGCCGGGCGTCAAGTGCCGCGAAACGCGTGTGTCGACGGCACTTTCGGCGCGCTGGCCAAGGCTCCGCCGGTCGCAGGCGAAGTGGGGGGGTGGTTCCTAACGCCTGTTCAGGAAAGCCTCGACGGTGCTGCGGAGCTGGGACAACGTGAAGGGCTTTGCCAGGTAGCCGTCCATTCCTGCCGCGTAGCAGGCTGTGGCGTCGCCTTCGAAAGCGTTGGCCGTGACTGCGATCACCGGCACTCTCGGCAGACCCAGTGCAGCCTCGCGCTGGCGAATCCTGCGAGTGGCCTCGAAGCCGTCCAGGACCGGCATCTGGCAATCCATTAGGACCAGCACGAAGGAATCCGATGCCAGCGCAGCGAGCGCCTCTTCGCCCTGGGTTGCCTCAACAACGGTGAAGCCTAGCGATGACAGCATGCTGTTCCCGACCAGGCGATTGATCGCGTTGTCGTCGACCAGCAGCAGTTTTCCGGCAAGTGCGGAAGCCGCCGTTCGGCCTGTCAACAGCGCGGGAAGGTCTTCCTTTGCTGCCGTGGCCGAAGCCGCGGCCGCCGGCTCTACATTCGGCTGCTCCTCATCGCTCGTCCGAGGCTTCTGGTACGGGATGCGGACGATGAAAGTCGATCCACTGTTTCCGGCGGCAGTGCTGCTGTGCCAGCCTATGCTACCGCCCATGGCGTCGGCGAGCTGTTTTACCAACGCCAGGCCCAGACCTGTGCCTTGATGCTGCCCGGTGCTCACCTGGTCGGCCTGGCTGAATGGCTGAAAGAGCGCTGCGTGCCATTTCTCGTCAATGCCGACACCGGTATCGCGGACGGTGAACAGAATCATCGGCGACTGATCGTCGCTGGCGGCGTCGGCATCGTCCTTCCCCACGGAGAGCGAGATTTCGCCGCGCTCGGTGAACTTGAGCGCATTGCCGAGCAGGTTGAGCAGAATCTGCCGGGTGCGCGCCGAATCGCCGATCAATCGTCGCGGGATGTCTGGTGCCAGGGTGGCAAACAAGCGCACGCGCTTGCCCGCCGCAGCTGCCGAAAAGAGGGCGACGGCTGCCTCGGCGACAGCAGCCGGGGAAAACTCCTCCTGGCGAAGCCGCAGCTTTCCGGCTTCGATCGACGACAGGTCGAGGACATCGTTGATGACCTCGAGCAGCGCGCGGCTGGAGGATACCGCCGTATTGACCCAGCGCTCCTGCGTCGCCGTCAATGGCGAGTTGGCCAGCAGATCGAGCGTGCCGATCATGCCGTTCATTGGCGTGCGGATCTCGTGACTCATCGTCGCCAGGAAGCGCGACTTGGCCAGGTTCGCGTCGTCGGCCTGTTGTTTGGCAAGCGCCAGCGCCGTGGCAGCATCTTCGAGAGCGATCCGTTGCCGAATCTCGGCGGTGGCCGCCGCGAGCTGGTCGCGTGCAGCACGGACAGTGATCAGCCCGTAAACGGGCGCCACGGCGGCCAGGGCGTGACCGTGGCCGTCACCCTGGAGCAGCGAAACGACCATCGTCGTCAACAAGGGGGGCAGCAGCCAGAGCAGGAGTGCCCACCTGACAAGGGTGAGAAACAAGGCCGCGACGGTGAGCGCGGCGAGAAGGACGATGAGAACCAGCGCTGCCGCCTGCGCGGGTACTTGCGGATAGACCGTCGCAATGCTGAGCACGTTGATCGTTGCCAGCACGCTGACCATCCCCAGGAAGCTCAAGCGCGCACGCCGGAAGCCCGTCGCGGTCGACGCCATCAGTGGCCAGCTGTGGTGCAGGGCGCGTCGCCAGGCGGCGACAAGCACCGCCGTCGTCAGGATCAGCAGGGCGATCCCCTGCGAGACGTAGAGCCAGGCGATCACGGCGACGATGGCTTGACCAAAGACCATTGCCAGCGCCGAGGCGCTGGCCTTCTGGATGGCGCTACCGGTCAGCTCGAGGTCGACGCGATCAGCGTCAGAAGTCATCGTTCATCGGCGGGTGGTAGTCGGAGTCACGCGCTGCTTGCGCAGCTGTTCGAGAGTCCACTTTACACCAGCGTGCGCCAATGTTTTTCCGAACGCCGATGTCGTGGATCGGCGGCAAGAACGGGCTGCGCGCGGCTGCTCGCGAGAAGGGTGTGCTGGAAGCGGAAAAAAAAAACCGCGCCTGCGCGCGGTTCCCTTGGCTGTCCCTGTCGCTTAGTGAAACTGGTCTTCTTCGGTCGATCCGGTCAGTGCGGTGACCGACGAGGTGCCGCCCTGGATGACCGTGGTTACGTCGTCGAAGTAGCCGGTACCGACTTCCTGCTGGTGCGATACGAAGCTGTAGCCGCGATCGCGCGCCGCGAATTCCGGTTCCTGGACTTTTTCGACGTAAGCGGTCATGCCGCGTTTGACGTAGTCCTGCGCCAGATCGAACATGTGGTACCACATGTTGTGGATGCCGGCGAGGGTGATGAACTGGTACTTGTAGCCCATCGCGCCGAGTTCCTTCTGGAATTTTGCGATCGTTGCGTCGTCGAGGTTCTTCTTCCAGTTGAACGATGGCGAGCAGTTGTAAGCGAGCATCTTGCCCGGGTGTTTGGCATGCACGGCTTCGGCAAACTGGCGCGCGAATTCGAGATCGGGCGTGCCTGTCTCGCACCATACCAGGTCGGCGTACTCGGCGTAGGCGACGGCGCGTGAGATAGCCTGTTGCAGACCTTTCTTGGTCTTGTAGAAGCCTTCCGAAGTGCGCTCGCCGGTGACAAAGGGCTTGTCGTTGTCGTCGCAATCGGAGGTCAGCAGATCGGCTGCTTCAGCGTCGGTACGGGCGATGACGAGGGTTGGTACGCCGCAGACGTCGGCGGCGAAGCGCGCGGCGATCAGCTTCTGGACCGCTTCCTGCGTCGGCACCAGGACCTTGCCGCCCATGTGGCCGCATTTCTTGACCGACGCCAACTGGTCTTCCCAGTGCACGCCGGCTGCGCCCGCGCGGATCATCGCCTTCATCAGTTCGAAGGCGTTCAGCACACCGCCAAACCCGGCCTCGGCATCGGCGACGATTGGCGCGAAATAGTCGATGTAGCCCTTGTCACCAGGACCGATGTCTTTCGAGCACTGGATTTCATCGGCACGACGGAAGGAGTTGTTGATGCGCTCGACGACCTTGGGTACCGAGTCGACCGGATACAACGACTGGTCGGGGTACATCGCCGCGTACGAGTTGTTGTCGGCGGCAACCTGCCAGCCGGAGAGATAGATCGCTTTGACGCCGGCCTTGACCTGTTGCATCGCCTGGCCGCCGGTGAGCGCACCGAGGCAGTTGACGAAGGGTTCGTTGTTGACCAGGTTCCACAGCTTTTCGGCGCCGCGACGGGCGACGGTGTGCTCGATTGGGAAGGAACCTCGCAGGCGCACGACATCGGCAGCCGAGTAGCCGCGCTTGATGCCCTTCCAGCGGGGATTCTCGGCCCAGTCTTTTTCCAGTTCGGCGATCTGCTGTTCTTTGGTACTCATGATTGGCTCTCCAAAATTAGGAAGTGCGGTTGCGACAAGAGTGGCGCCCGGGGTCGAAGCAGCAGGGGGTCAGAGGCTCGACAGCGGGTAACCAATGGCATCCAGTATAACGGCCTTTGCTAATGCTCGCAATGGTCTTATATAAGACATAAGATATATTTTTTGTCGAGACAAAACAGCCGTTTGTCGTCGTGTTTTCGCATTACGAGACGTAATTGTCGTGTGCGAAATGCTTCTTGCCTATGCTCAAGGGATTTCTGGTACCAAGGCCCGTCCCGGAAGGGTCACTTTCCAGCGTTCTTGGCGCAGCTGGCCGAAGGGCGCTCTGGCTTGCTGCCCGTGCCCTCGGCGACAGCGCTCTCGCGGCAGTACTCGTCCACCGCTTCGGTGAGCATCGCGACCAGCCGGGCTGGGCTCTCCGTTCGCTGGTCGAAGTGGACGGTGATTGCGCCGCTTGTAACCAGGCAATTGGCGTAGCCGTTCAGCCAGACGAGCTACGCCTGCGTTTCACGCCGGCGCCAGAAGTGTGCGCTTTCCTTGTTGGCCATATCTGCCCCGGAACGCCGCGCGCTGTACGCTGGCTGCAGCTATTTCCACACTCGCGCGCGATCAGCGTACAGCGTGCTCACTCGCCATCGCCGCTCAGGGCGAGCAGTCGCGGGCGGATTCGTGCCGCTACTTCTTGTCCATGTCGCGTGCCGCACGGATCAGGTCGGCGTCTAGGACCGAGGTGTCCGTGCCGTAGCAGCGGATCATTTCGATTTCCTCGAAAACCGGGTGTTCGTCGCTCGACTCTGCTGCCTCGCTGGTGCTCGTCGCGCCGTAGTGGCGCCCGCGCCAGCGCGCGATCAGCATTTCCTGGTCGGTCAGCCCGGTCACCATGCCAGGTGGGACATCGGCCCCCAGTTCGATCAGTGCCTTCACAACTTCGGTCCGGCGACCACGAAGGGCCATCGACAAGGGCGAGGTGAGCTGGCCGTTGTCCGCTGTATTGACTTTTGCGCCGCGGCTGATCAGTTCCCGAACGATATCAACGTGCCCCATGAAGCACGCAACACCCAGCGGTAAGCCGGGATCTCCCCGGCCGTCATCTATCTCGACCGAGGTCCCGGCGTCGAGCAGGGCTCGTACCTCTTGCAGGCGGCCTGTCCGGATCGCTTTGAGCAGGTCAATGGCAGTGGTCACAACGTATCTCCGATTCTCTTGGCAACTCCACGATAGCTGGCAGGCGAAGTATCGTCCGTGTCGCCCCTCTGGTCAATTCGTGGCGCCTGCGCTCTTGACAATATTACCGAGGCGGGCGCAGGACCAAGTACTTCCGGCCTTCAGCAACGCATTCAGTACCCGTACTCTGGGCGGCCTGGAAAGGGTGGCGGCGCGTTGGTGCGCTTGGCATGCATCGATCACTGTCGCGGTGGAAGAGACGCCACCAAGTGCGCGCTCACGCCACTGTCGCGCTTGCGGGAAATGTTCAGCGTCAACCGCTGGCGGGTCCTCGCGCCGTTCAAGTCAGTGGCTGGTCGCTGACAACCAGGCCGTCGTCATCGACATAGATCCAGTCTCCGGGCCTGAAGGTCACGCCGCCAAAGCTTACCGGCAGGTCTCGTTCGCCAACGCCCTTCTTGATGCTTTTCAACGGGTGCGTGGCAAGTGCACGCACCCCAATCTTGATCTCGCCTATGTCATGCGAATCGCGGATGCAACCGTAGACGACAATTCCCTCCCACCGCTTCTGGTGCGCCAGGATGGCCAGCTGATCGCCGACCAGCGCGCAGCGCAGGGAGCCGCCACCATCGATGACCAGAACCTTTCCTGCACCATCCTCGGCAAGCGCTGCGCGCACCAGAGAATTGTCCTCGAAGACCTTTAGAGTGACGATCTCGCCACTGAACGTACTTTGCCCGCCGTACGGATGAAACATCGGCGTCACGACGCGAACACTTTCGTCGCGCAGCTTGCTTTCGTTGTCGTCGAGCAGATCGGCGGTCTTGAAACTCATTGTGCGTGCCTCGTGTGCTTGGTTTGCAGTTGTTCGACGAGCGGCGTGCGTGTCCCGTGGCGGTCGCCACGGCCTGCCATGATCAGGCAATCGCCTCGGACGCCTCTTCGAAAATCAGTTTCACTTTCTGGTCTTCGTCAAGGTCGACGGTGACGTGGCCCCCGTGCGCCAGCCGGCCGAACAGCAACTCGTCAGCCAGCGAAGCGCGGATGGTGTCCTGAATCAGACGTGCCATCGGACGCGCGCCCATCATCGGGTCAAAGCCGTGCGTAGCCAGATGAGCCTTGATCGCCGCAGTGAAAATGGCTTCGACCTTTTTCTCGTGCAACTGGGCTTCGAGTTGCATCAGGAACTTGTCCACGACCCGCAGGATGACTTCGTGATCGAGCGACTTGAAGGAGATCGTGGCGTCGAGCCGGTTACGAAACTCGGGCGTGAAGATGCGTTTGATCTCGATCGCTTCATCGCCCGCCTGTCGTGATGCCGTGAAGCCCATCGTCGCTTTTTGGATTGCCTCTTGGCCGGCATTGGTGGTCATGATGATGACCACGTTGCGAAAATCTGCCTTGCGGCCGTTATTGTCGGTAAGCGTGCCGTGGTCCATCACTTGCAGCAGGATGTTGTAGATGTCCGGATGCGCTTTTTCGATCTCGTCGAGGAGCAGAACGCTATAAGGTTTCTTGGTAACGGCTTCGGTCAGCAGGCCGCCCTGGTCGAAGCCGACGTAGCCGGGTGGCGCGCCGATCAGCCGCGAAACCGCGTGCCGCTCCATGTACTCGGACATGTCGAAGCGTATCAGCTCGTTACCGAGGCAGTACGCAAGTTGCTTCGCGACTTCCGTTTTTCCGACGCCGGTGGGGCCCGAAAAAAGGAAGCTGCCGATGGGCTTGACCGGGTTGCCGAGGCCCGAACGAGCCATCTTGATGGCCCTGGCCAGCGCGTCGATCGCCGCATTCTGACCAAAGACGATAGCCTTCAGATCACGGTCGAGGTTGCGCAGGTTGTTGCGGTCGTCTGCTGAGACGTGCGTCGAAGGGATGCGTGCGATCTTGGCAACGATTTCCTCGATGTCGACCTTGCCAATCATCTTTTTCTGCCGGGACTTGGGCAGGATCCGCTGCGCGGCGCCCGCTTCGTCTATGACGTCGATCGCTTTGTCCGGGAGGTGACGGTCCGTGATGAAGCGCACCGACAGCTCGACCGCCGAACTCAGCGCCGCGGCCGAGTACTTGACGCCGTGGTGGGCTTCGAAGCGCGATTTCAAGCCCTTGAGAATGTCTACCGCTTCCGCACTCGACGGCTCGTTGACGTCGATCTTCTGGAATCGCCGCGAGAGCGCGTGATCTTTCTCGAAAATGCCGCGATATTCGTTGTAGGTGGTCGCGCCGATACACTTCAGCTGCCCTGAGGACAGTGCCGGCTTGAGCAGATTGGACGCGTCGAGGGTGCCGCCCGAGGCCGAGCCGGCACCGATCAAGGTATGGATCTCGTCGATGAACAAGATTGCCTGTGGATTTTCGCTGAGTTGCTTGAGAACGGCCTTCAGGCGCTGTTCGAAGTCGCCACGATACTTGGTGCCAGCGAGCAAAGATCCCATGTCTAGGCAGTAAACGTTTGCTTTGCCCAGGATTTCGGGAATGTCGCACTCGACGATTCGCCGCGCCAGCCCCTCGGCGATCGCTGTCTTGCCAACCCCGGCTTCGCCGACCAGCAGGGGGTTGTTCTTGCGCCGGCGGCATAGCGTTTGGATGACCCGTTCAAGTTCCCGGTCGCGACCGATCAGCGGGTCTATCTTGCCCTGAAGAGCCAGGGCGTTGAGATTGATGGTATAGCTTTCGAGCGGCCCGGCAGCACTTTGCTGTTCGCCTTCGGGTTCGACCTCCGGCTCACCGCGTGGCGTGCTCTGTGGAATCCTGCTGATGCCGTGGGAGATGAAATTGACCACGTCGAGGCGGGTCACACCCTGCTTCTGCAGGTAATACACCGCGTGCGAGTCCTTCTCGCCAAAGATGGCAACAAGAACGTTGGCCCCGTTGACCTCCTTGCGACCAGACGACTGGACGTGCAGGATGGCGCGCTGGATCACACGCTGGAAGCCGAGCGTCGGCTGCGTATCGATTTCGTCCTCGCCAGCGACGGTTGGCGTGTGTTCACCGATGAAGCGGGTCAGATCCTTGCGCAGTTGCTCGATGCTGGCGCCGCAGGCGCGCATGGCTTCGGCTGCCGACGGGTTGTCGAGCAGTGCGAGCAGGAGGTGCTCGACCGTGATGAACTCATGACGCTTCTGTCGCGCTTCAACGAAGGCCATGTGCAAACTTACCTCAAGTTCCTGCGCAATCATTCAGTTTTCCTCCATTACGCACGCCAGGGGGTGCTGGTTGCTTCGTGCGAAGGCTGTGACCTGTTCAACTTTCGTGGCCGCGACGTCGCGCGGATAGACTCCACACACGCCCCTTCCGTCGGTGTGAACTTTGAGCATGATTCGCGTCGCGTGTTCTCGATCCATTCCAAAAAACCGCTGCAGAACGACAATCACGAAATCCATCGGGGTGAAATCGTCGTTCAGCAACAGGACCTTGTAAAGTGGTGGCGGCTTGAGCTGCGTGCGCTGCGCTTGGAGTAGAGAGTTGTCTTGATGCTGTGTTGCCATGCGTGAATTCTAACCAGTCTTTCCGGATCCGCAATACCACCCGTCACCAATTCTCGGTACCCGGGGGCGGCGGTGCAGGCGCCAGACAATGAAAACGCTTGACGCATCAACCTCACTTGGCGTAAAAAGGTCGAATGTTTTCGTTCACGGCTGCGTTGTGCCGGTTTTCGTTCCCGAAGATCCGTCAGCGCAGTGCTTGAATTGGAAACATGCAAGTCGGGCTCCGCCCGGATTTAGTCTTTTTTCAAGGAAGTGGCAATATGGCAACTGGTACAGTTAAGTGGTTCAATGACGCTAAAGGTTTTGGCTTCATTACTCCGGATGATGGTAGTGAAGATCTCTTCGCCCATTTCTCCGCGATCACCATGGGTGGATTCAAGACCCTCAAAGAGGGCGAGAAGGTTTCCTTCGACGTGACGCAGGGCCCGAAGGGCAAGCAAGCATCGAATATCGCGCGCGCCTGATTTCTTTGGGTGTGCAATAAGGGACCCGCCTCTGGCGGGTTTTTTTTGGCTCCTTTTTGCCTTTCGGCATTGTGTCGGCAGGCGTCAGTTTGCAGTCCAGTGGCCAGACCTGCCGCCGGCCTTTTCAAGAAGTCTGATGTTCTCGATACGCATGCCGCGATCGACCGCCTTGCACATGTCGTAGATGGTCAGCAAGGCGATGCTGGTGGCACAAAGGGCTTCCATCTCGACGCCGGTGCGACCAACGCACTCCGCCCGCGTCAGGCAATGTACCGCGTTGGCCTCGCTGTCGATCTCGAAGTCGACCGAAACCTTGCTCAGCGCGATCGGATGGCACAAGGGGATCAGGTCGGAGGTTCGCTTGGCGCCTTGTATGGCGGCAATTCTCGCGACGCCCAGAACGTCGCCCTTCTTCGCCGAACCGCCGACGATCAGAACCAGGGTCTCAGGGAGCATCAGGATGCTGCCGGCGGCGCATGCCTGGCGGGCGGTCTCGGCCTTGTCTCCGACGTCAACCATCTGGGCCTGGCCCCGTGAATTGAAATGAGTAAGTGGACTGACTGACATAGGCGGTAGGGGAGGCATGAGGGTCGCTGACGGGGATGATGCCAGTCGCGGGGATCGCTTGACAACCAGCCGAGGGCGCCGAGTAACGCTTGGTGACAATTCACCAGACTACAATTGGGTATCATAGCAAATCTTTGTTGGCGGGCGCCGAGGCTGGCCGGGGGTTTCGTCTTGAGCAGAATGATTTGTGCCGCAGTGTCCTTGACCTTTGCGGTTTTCGCGGGCAGTTCCCCGCCGGTTGCGGCCGATGGCCTTCCGGAGCTTGGTGACGCGTCGCGGGTTGACCTCTCGCCGCAGCTTGAGCGCAAGATCGGAGAGCGGATCTTCAATGACATACGCGTGCGCGAGCCGAGCTACGTTGACGACCCCGAGATCAATGACTACCTGAATCTCCTTGGTGGCCGCCTGGTCGCCGCGAGTTCGAATGCGGCGGGCGATTACTATTTTTTTGCGATTCGTGACAACACGGTGAACGCCTTTGCGATGTTTGGCGGTTTCATCGGGGTCAACACCGGCACGCTGCTTACCGCGCAGTCGGAGTCCGAGTTGGCCGGGGTGATCGCGCACGAGATTTCGCACGTGAGTCAGAATCACCTGGCGCGGCAGATTGCCAGGGAAAAGCAGAGTTCGATCGCCACCATGGTCGCCATGGCCGTCGGTGTTCTTGCTGCGCGTTCGAACTCACAGGTGGCGTCTGCGACGATCGCCTCGGCGCAGGCCGCGTCGATTCAATCGCAACTGGCCTACAGTCGCGACTTCGAGCGCGAAGCCGACCGGCTCGGCTATCAAACGCTGGCCAAGGCCGGCTACGACGTGCGTGGCATGGGCGACTTCTTTGGCCGCATGCAGCTGGCGGGTCGGGTGTACGAGAACAACGCGCCGGTTTATCTGCGTTCGCACCCGCTGACCGTCGAGCGCATCTCCGACATGCAGAACAGGTCGCAGGATGCTTCCTACCGTCAGGTTGCCGACAGCGTTGATTTTCATCTGGTGCGCGCCAAGCTGCGGGCGCAGGCGGCTACGCCTGGCGAGGCGGTCAGCGAGTTCAGCAAGCTGCTGCGCGAAAAGAAATATGCTTCTGAGGTGGCGACCCGCTACGGACTCGCGTATTCGCTCTTGCAGGCCAAGGATCTCGCCGCCGCGCAGAAGGAGCTGGGTGCGCTGCTGGCGCTCAAGGCTTCATCGCCGATGATCGCCGGCCTGGCGGCACGCACCGAAATTGCCGCTGGCAATCAAGCCGGCGCGACAAAGATCTATCGCGACGCGCTGCAACGTTATCCACAGTCCAAGGCTTTGGTTTACGGCTACGCGGACGCCCTGCTGGCGGGGCGGCAATACGAGCAGAGCTTGAAGTTTCTCGACTCGCAGCTACAGCTCTACAGCGCCGACTACAAGCTGTATGGATTGCAGGCGAAGACTTTTGCCGCGCTTGGCAAGCGCCTGCAGCAACACCGTTCGCAGGCCGAGTCCTACCTGTTGCTGGGGCAGTTGGGTGCTGCCGTCGAACAGTTGCAGTTCGCGCAACAGGCTGGTGACGGCGACTTTTTCGAGAAGTCCGCGGTCGACGCTCGCCTGCGCGACCTGCGCAAGCTGCTGGCGGAAGAGGTCAATGAGAAGAAGCGCAATGGCGGTTAGAGTAATTGGAATGGTTAAAATACGCCCTCGATTTTGTTCTGGACCAACACATGCATTGCGATCGCGAGCTCGACGTCCGAGGGCTGAAGTGCCCACTGCCGATTCTGCGTACGAAGAAGGCGTTGTCCGAGATGGCGTCGGGTGATGTGCTGCACGTCCTGGCGACTGACCCGGGTTCGGTCAAGGACTTCCAGGCTTTCGCCAAACAGACCGGCAACGAACTGCTGTCGAACGGCGAAGGCAATCAGGTTTTCGAGTTCTACCTCAAGCGCAAGTAGTGTCCGCAGCTGCGACGGAGCGCTTCAGCCGGCGCCGCTGGGCCAGGCCTGCGCGCACTGTCGATTCGCTGACTGATGCTTGCTGGCGTTCGGTTCGCGCTGTTCGATGGCGACGCTGGCCGTGCCGTCCTGCTGACGGGGTTCCAGCGCTCCATTGTCCTTGCGGCTTCCGGCGACCCTGGCGCCGCTTTTAGCACGATTGAAGCGGCGCTTGCGGCTGGTCAGTGGCTGGCTGTGGCCGCCGACTACGCCCTCGGCGCATCCTTCGAGCCGGCAGTGCCCGCGGTACCCGGCGACCGGCCGGTGTTGCGGGCCTGGGTATTTACCGAGGGTCGAGTGCTCGATGCGCCGGCCGGCGCCGCCTTCCTTGCCGAGCAGCTGGCGGCGCTGCCCGAGTACCAGAAGGTGGCGGGAATTGCGGAATTGTGTCCTGCCGTCGATGCGGCGAGGCATGCCGCGCAGGTCAGGCAGATTCATCGCTGGATCAGGGACGGCGATTGCTACCAAATCAACCTCACATTTCCGCTGACGTTCGAGTCTTACGGACATCCGCTGGCGCTCTATGTGCGTCTGCGCGAACGACAGCCGGTTCGTTATGGGGGCTTTCTCGGCGGCGACGACGAAGCAATCCTCTCTTTCTCGCCAGAGTTATTTTTCGAGCGCGTCGGTGACCAAGTAGTCACCCGGCCGATGAAAGGAACGGCACCGCGCGGCCGGACGCCACTGGAAGATCAGGCGAATCGTGCGGCCTTGCTGGCGTCGGCCAAGGAGCGGGCGGAGAACATCATGATCGTCGACCTGCTGCGCAACGACCTGGGGCGCCTGGCGCAGCCCGGAAAGGTGACTGTCGAAGCCTTGTGTGCGGCGGAGGCCTACCCGACCCTTTGGCAGATGGTGTCCACTGTCGCCGCGGACTTGCCGGGCGTTGGGATCGCCGAGCTCTTTGCCGCCCTGTTTCCCTGCGGTTCGATCACCGGGGCGCCGAAGATCAGAGCCATGCAACGCATCGCCGAGCTTGAAGAGTCGCCGCGCGGGCTGTACACGGGAGCTTTTGGCTGGCTGTCGCCGGGCGGTGACTGTCGCTTCAACGTCGCCATTCGCACCGTCGAGGCCGGCCCGCATGGCCAGGCTCGGCTCGGCGTGGGCAGTGGCATCGTGATTGACTCCGACGCGCAGCGCGAGTACGCCGAATGCCTGCTGAAAGCAAGCTTTCTGACTGCCTTCGATCCGGGATTCGAACTCGTCGAGACCCTGCGCCTTGAAGAAGGCCGCTATCCACTGCTGGACCTGCATCTCGAGCGCCTGCAGGCGTCGGCACGCAGCCTCGGGTTCGCCTGCGCGCTGGTCAGCGTCTCGGCGGCGCTGTCTGCCGAGGCCGCGGCGCGGCCCAAGGCATTGTTTCGCGTTCGCCTGACCCTGGCACACAACGGGAGCTGCCGGGTCGAGGTCTCCGCTTTGCGCGAAGAACCCGGGAAAAGCTGGCGGGTGTGCCTGGCGAGCGAAGCGCTACCTGCTGATGACTATCTGCTGCGCCACAAAACCACGGCGCGTGCTCGCTACGACCGCACGCTGGCGGGGCTCGCCGCGCGGCCAGCGCTGTTCGACGCGATCTTCCTCAACCGCCGCGGCGAGGTGTGTGAAGGTGCGCGCAGCAACGTTTTCGTCGAGCGCGACGGCGTGCTGCTGACTCCACCGCTGGCTTGCGGGCTACTGCCAGGCGTCATGCGGCGCACGCTGCTCGAGTCCGGACGTGCCGTCGAGCAGGTCCTGCGGCGTGAGGACCTGCTGCAGGCGCCTGCCTTGTACGTCGGCAACGCCTTGCGTGGCCTGCTGCCGGTGGTCCTTGAAGCCGACCCGGGTTAGCGGCGCAGGCGTTCGCGCTGCGGGGCGAGTTTTTCCAGCGTCGCCAGGAAGTCGTCGAGACGCTTCTTTTCCTGTTCAACAACTGCCGCTGGGGCGCGCGCGACGAAGCTCTCGTTGGCGAGTTTGGCTCTCGCCTTGTCGATCTCGCCGCCCAGGCGGGCGATCTCCTTGTCGAGCCGCTGGCCTTCGACGGCGACGTCGATTTCAACCTGCAACATGAGCTTGGTTCGTCCGACGATGGCGATCGGTGCGCTGGCGTCGGCGGGCAGGTCGTCGACAATCTGCATTTCCGAGAGCTTGCAGAGCGGTTTCAGGTAAGGCGCGAAGGCGGCCAGCGTGGCGCTGTCGCCACTGGCGAGCAGGGGCACCTTTTGCGCCGGCGAAAGATTCATCTCCCCGCGCAGGTTGCGGCAGGCGTAGGCCAGGTCCTTCAATTGCTGGACGCTCGCTTCGCTGACCGGGTCGATTTTTTCCGGCTGCGCCTGCGGATAGGCGGCGAGCATCACCGAATCGTGCGTCTTGCGGCCAGCAATCGGCGCCAGGGCCTGCCAGAGTTCTTCGGTAATGAATGGCAGCAGCGGATGCGCCAGGCGCAGGACGGTTTCCAGTACCCGTGCCAGCGTCCGGCGCGTGGCGCGAACTTCCTGTTCGTTGCCGTTTTGCAGTTGCACCTTTGACAGCTCGACGTACCAGTCGCAGAACTCGTCCCAGACGAACTCGTAGACCGAGCGCGCGAGCAGATCGAAGCGATAGTCGGCGTAGCGTTGCGCGGCCTCGGCTTCGGTGCGCTGCAACTTGCTGACGATCCAGCGGTCGGCGAAGGAGAAGCTCAGTGCCGTCGAGCAGCTCTCCGGGGTGCAGGCGGACAGCCCAAGATCCTGGTCTGCCGTGTGCATCAGCACGTAGCGCGTCGCGTTCCACAGCTTGTTGCAGAAATTGCGGTAGCCTTCGCAGCGGCTGAGGTCGAACTTGATGTCGCGGCCGGGACTGGCCAGCGACAGGAAGGTGAAACGCAGGGCGTCGGTGCCGAAGGCCTGAATGCCCTCGGGGAACTCCTTGCGGGTGCGCTTTTCGATCTGCGCCGCCTGCTTGGGGTTCATCAGGCCGCTGGTCCGCTTGCTGATCAGCGCGTCGAGATCGATGCCGTCAATGAGGTCGATGGGGTCGAGGACATTGCCCTTGGACTTGCTCATCTTCTGCCCTTCCGCATCGCGGATCAGGCCGTGCACGTAGACATGCTTGAACGGGATCTTGCCGGTGATGTGGCGGGTCATCATCACCATGCGCGCGACCCAGAAGAAAATGATGTCGAAGCCGGTGACCAGCACCGTAGACGGCAGATACAGGTCGAGGGCAGTATTCGTCTCCGCCGGCCACTGCGGCGTCCAGTCGAGCGTCGAGAAAGGCCACAGCGCGGACGAATACCAGGTGTCGAGGACGTCGGGATCGCGACTCAGCGGGCCGTCATAGCCCTGTGCGTCGGCCTGGGCCCTGGCCTCGCCTTCATCGTGGGCGACGAAGATGCGCCCATCGTCACCGTACCATGCCGGGATCTGGTGGCCCCACCACAGTTGCCGCGAGATGCACCAGTCCTGAATGTTGTTCAGCCACTGGTTGTAGGTGTTGACCCAGTTTTCAGGGACGAACCTGATCTCACCCGAGGCCACGCATTCAAGAGCCTTGCCGGCGATGCTGCTGCCGTCGGCACCGGCCTTGCTCATGGCGACGAACCACTGATCGGTGAGCATCGGTTCGATGACCACACCGCTGCGGTCGCCGCGCGGCACTTTCAGAGTATGTGGCTCGACCTTGTCCAGGAAGCCCTGTTTTTCGAGGTCGGCGACGATCTGCAGGCGCGCGGCAAAGCGATCCATGCCCTGGTAGCATGCCGGCGCATTCTCGTTGATGCGGGCGTCGAGCGTCAGAATCGGGATCATCGGCAGCTGGTGGCGCTGACCGACTGCGTAGTCATTGAAGTCGTGAGCCGGAGTGACCTTGACGCAGCCGGTACCGAAGGCGAGGTCCACGTAGGCGTCGGCAACGATCGGAATCTCGCGCTCGCAAAGCGGCAGTCTGACCATCTTCCCGAGCAGGTGACGATAGCGCTCGTCGTCCGGATGGACCATCAGGGCGGTATCGCCGAGCATCGTTTCCGGTCGCGTCGTGGCAACGGTCAGCGTTGCACTGCCGTCGCTCAACGGGTAGCGAATGTGCCAGAGGTGGCCCTGCTCTTCCTCCTGCGCGACTTCGAGGTCGGAGACCGCCGTCTGCAGCACCGGATCCCAGTTGACCAGGCGCTTGCCGCGGTAGATCAGGCCTTCCTTGTACAGCCGGACGAAGGTCTCGGTGACCGTCTTCGACAGGCCTGCGTCCATGGTGAAGCGTTCGCGGCTCCAGTCCGGCGAGGTACCCAGGCGACGCATCTGCTGGGTGATGGTGTTGCCCGAGAATTCCTTCCACTGCCAGACTTTCTCGAGAAACTTCTCGCGGCCGAGGTCGTGTCGGGAGACCCCCTGTCCGTCGAGCTGGCGTTCGACGACGATCTGAGTCGCTATGCCCGCATGATCGGTTCCCGGCTGCCACAGCGTGTTGTCGCCGCGCATGCGATGGTAGCGGGTGAGCGCGTCCATGATCGCCTGGTTGAAACCGTGCCCCATGTGCAGGGTACCAGTGACGTTCGGTGGCGGCAGCAGGATGCAGAAGGCGTCTTCGGGTTTCTTGTCGGTATCGAGGCCGGCGCCGAAGTAGCCTCTGGCTTCCCATTCGGGGTACCAGCGACGCTCGATGTCGGCCGGTTCAAAGCTCTTGGCGAGTTCCATGGAGGAGGGTGAGGGTGGATTTCAGGAGCGCGCATTATACCGGATCGCGCTGCAGCTCCGGGCCGCGACGCTGACCCGGTCCAAGCCGATCCGCCCGGCTCCTACTCCTGCTCCTGCTTGGCTTCGCCGCTCGCCGGATCCTCGAGCGGCAGTTGCAGTTGCCCGCGCTGGGCAATGAAATCGCGCGCCGCAGTGGCAATGCTCGCTTCGATACCCTGGCGCAGGTTCGCGGCAGCCTCGGCAGTGGCGGCCTCCACCAGTACCGGCAAGGCCGCGGCCAGGTGTCGGTCGATGAGTTCCGCAAACTCCGCGGCAAGCGTCGGGCGCAGGTTCGCAGCGATGTCATCGACGCTTGTTTCGGGTTCGGCCTCGACCACGACGACGACATCCGTCAGCAGCGGCAGATCATCGTCTTCGCTGCCCCTGAGGCCAAAGCGCCGTCCGCCGTCCGCATGGTCAGCATCTGCCGAGGCCAGGAAGCTGCGCCGCCTGCGCATCGGGCGCGCGCTGTTGCTCGACTCGTCGCGCCTTGCCCCGGCGTCAGAGTTGATCAGCGAATTGGCGCGGTCGAGCAGGTCTTCGTCATCGGCCATCAGTGCTTTCCTGTGCAATCGAGATATCTGACATCGTAGCCACGATCCTTGTAGAAGCGGGCGCGCTTGCGGCCGTCGGCGCGTTCCTCGTCGCCGCGGCCGACGATTTCAATCAGGCTCGTGAAACGGGAAAAGCCCGGCGGCACATCGCTGGAAAGGTTGAAAAGCCGTTCGTCGTGGGGTAGTGACTCCAGCGTGCTGGCGATGACAACCGGTGTTTGAGCGGCCAGCGGCGAGCCGGCGCCGACGTGCGGGACGAAGCCCGTTGGCGGCTGCGCCCATAGCTGTCGGTCGAGCGCGGCCGCGATCTCGGCGTCGGGCGCATAGACCAGCAAGGCCTTCTTCTGCGCGAAGGTCCTGCCGATGAGGAAGGCGGTCGTGCCGATACGGTTCGCAGCGTTGTGGTAGAAGAAAATCTGCGTCACTTGAGCTTTCCGGCGCGCTTGAGCAGGTAATGCATCAGCAGCGGTACCGGTCGTCCGGTGGCTCCCTTTTCGGTGCCCGACGTCCAGGCGGTGCCGGCGATGTCAAGGTGGGCCCAGACGTATTTCTTGGTGAAGCGGGCAAGAAAGCAGGCAGCGGTAATGCTGCCGCCCCAGCGGCCGCCGATATTGGCCATGTCGGCGAAGGGGCTCTTGAGCAGTTCCTGATAGTCATTCCAGAGCGGCATTTGCCAGGCGCGGTCGTGTGCTTCGTCACCGGCGTTTTCCAGCTCTCGGGCCAGCGTATCGTTGTTGGCGAACAGTCCGGTCGCGACATGACCAAGCGCGACGACGCAGGCGCCGGTGAGGGTGGCGACGTCGATCACCGTGTCCGGCTCGAAGCGCGCGGCGTAGGTCAGGGCGTCACAGAGAATCAGGCGGCCTTCCGCGTCGGTGTTGAGGATTTCGATGGTCTGCCCGGACATCGAGGTGACAATGTCGCCCGGTCGGCTGGCGCCGCCGCCAGGCATGTTCTCCGTGCTCGGCACGATCACCGTCAGGTTGAGCGGCAGCTTCATCAGGGCTGCCGCCTTGATGGTGCCGAGTACGCTGGCGGCGCCGCACATGTCGTACTTCATCTCGTCCATTTCGGGCGCCGGTTTGAGCGAAATGCCGCCGCTATCGAAGGTGACGCCTTTGCCGACCAGGACGACCGGCTTCTCGTCGCTCTTGCCACCCTTGTACTGCAGGACAATGAGCTTCGGCGCCTGGTGTGAGCTCTGCGCGACCGAGAGCAGCGCGTGCATGCCCAACGCAGCCATCTCCTCGCGTTCAAGAACCTGACACTCCATCAGGTGTTCTTCGGCCAGCTTCTGCGCGGTTTCGGCGAGAAAGCTCGGGGTGCACACGTTGCCGGGAAGATTGGCGAGATCCTTGGCCAGCGACATGCCTTCGGCGATGGCCTGCCCTTCGCACAGCGCTTCTTCGGCGACGGCCAGCTCGTTGCGACGATCAACAATGAAGGTCAGCTTGCGCAGCGGACGACGGACCTTATCCTTCTTGCTCTTGAACTGGTCGAAGCGATAGACCGTCTGCTGGGCAACCAGCGCCGCCTGGCGTACGCGCCAGGCGGCGCTGCGCTTGCGGACGCTGGTTTCGGTGAGGAAGACCGTGCCGTCAAACGAGCCCGTTTCGTTGAGCGTCCTGACGGCACTGCGAATCGCGTCGCAGTATTCCCGATCGCCAAATTCCTTTTCCTTGCCGAGGCCGACCAGGAGGACACGGTCGCAGAGTGTGCCGGGAACGTTGTGCAGCAGCAGGGTGGTGCCGGCCTTGCCCTCCATGTCGCCGCGGCGAATGATGTCCGAAAGATGGCTGCGCGCCGCGTTGTCGATGAGCTCGGCGGCCAGCGTCAGCTTGCGGGGTTCGAAAACGCCGACCACCACACAGGCGCTGCGCTGCTTCTCCGGGTTACCGCTTTTTATGCTAAATTCCACTCACCCTCCCCAGGACAGGCGTGTTTCGTCGAAAACGCCGATTATCACTGCAGTTTTTCACCAAAGTCAAAAAATGATCTTCCAGCGTGCTGTCCGACGCGAGTTCGCCCACTCGACCGCCGGTGTTTTCATAGCGCTTTTTGCGATCCTGGTGACCACGCAGTTGATCCGCCTGCTGAACGAAGCTGCGCAGGGCGAAGTCGACCCCGGGGCTGTGGCCGCGCTGCTGGGTTTCGCAGCGCTCAATTATCTCCCGCCGCTGTTGTCGCTCTCCTTGTTCGTTGCCATTCTGTTGACCCTTTCGCGCAGCTATCGTGACTCGGAGATGGTCGTCTGGTTCTCTTCCGGGCTGTCGCTGACGGCCTGGATGCGACCGGTATTCACCTTTGCCCTCCCCCTGGTGGTCACCATCGGCTTGCTGTCGCTGTTTCTCTCGCCCTGGGCCTTGTCGCAGAGCGCCGAATACCGCGGCAAGCTGAGCAACCAGAAGGATGCCGGACAAATCTCTCCGGGAACCTTCCAGGAATCATCGGCGGGTGACCGGGTGATCTTTGTTGAAGCGGTGGCCGAAGATACCACCCACGTGCGCAACGTCTTTGTCAGCGAAGCCGCACCCGAGCGCCTCGGGGTGACGATGGCCGGAACGGGGCACCAGGAGACGGCGGCCAACGGTGATCGCTTCATTGTCCTGCAGGACGGCCGTCGTTACGAGCTCGATCCGGGCACGGCCGGTTTCCGTATTCTCGAGTACGCACGCTATGCTGTTCGCCTGGAGACCAAGGAGGCGCGTGGCATCGAGCGGACACCCAAGAACATGCCGCCGCTGGAGTTGCTGCAACTCGACTTGCCCCCCTATCGGGCAGAGTTGCTGTGGCGCGTTGGCATGCCGCTTGCTGCAGCTGTGCTGGCCTTGTTGGCGATTCCGCTGTCGTTCGTCAACCCGCGCGCGGGTCGT
This sequence comes from Candidatus Accumulibacter sp. ACC005, assembly GCF_907163215.1. NCBI lineage: Bacteria > Pseudomonadati > Pseudomonadota > Betaproteobacteria > Candidatus Accumulibacter > Candidatus Accumulibacter sp. ACC005. Next base: position 50,971 of record NZ_CAJQUB010000016.1, read on the forward strand.
TCGGCGAACATGCTCCTGGCCATACTGGTTTACGTGATCTACAACAATCTGCTGACCATCAGCCAGGGCTGGGTAGCCAGTGGCCAGGTGTCTTTTGCCGTCGGCGTCTTGGTGGTCCATCTGTTCATGCTGCTTCTCTTGCCGTTTCTTTTCTACCACCGTATCGCCATGTCATCTTTCCTGCGCCTCGCCCGATGAAGATCTATCGTCGTTATCTGGTGCGTGAGGTGTCTGCCGCCATCCTCCTGGTGTTGCTGGCGTTTCTGGCACTGTTCGCTTTTTTTGACATGCTTGGCGAGGTCAAGGACATCGGGCGGGGCGGCTACCAACTCCACCATGCGTTTGGTTTCGTCATGCTACGTCTGCCGGGGCGGGTCTACGAGCTGATGCCGATTGCCGTTCTGATCGGGACGCTTTACGCCTTGTCGTCGTTGGCTCGGCATTCCGAGATCACCGTTCTCCGGGTTTCTGGTCTCTCTTCGGGAGCCTTGTTGCGTGGCTTGTTTCTGGTCGCCGGCTTGTTTGCCGTCGCCACCTTCCTGATCGGCGAGTATGTGGCGCCGACGGCCGAGCGAGAGGCCAACCAATTGCGCTTGAAAGCCAGGGGTCGAATGATCGGGCAGGACTTGCGTTCAGGATTGTGGGTCAAGGACGAGCGAAGTTTCATCAACGTGCGCGTTGTGCTGCCGGATACGCGTTTGCGGGGGATTCGTATTTACGAGTTCGACGAGGAGGCGAAGTTGCACTCGTTCACCGAGGCCGCCGAGGGCGAATACGTGCTTCCTGACAGCTGGCGCTTGAGCAATGTAGTGCAGACGGTCCTGCATGCCGAGCGTGCCGACGTTCAGCAGATCCCCGAGATGGTCTGGCATTCGGCGCTGAACCCGGACATCCTGGCGGTACTTATGGTTTCTCCCGATCGGATGTCCCTGCGACACTTGGCGACCTATACCAAGCACCTGTCCGACAATCGCCAGACCACCAACCGCTATGACATTGCATTGTGGAAAAAGGTGGTCTACCCCCTGGCTGCATTCGTGATGGTCGCTCTGGCTCTACCCTTTGGTGGTGCGCACTACCGGTCTGACGCAGTGGGCCTCAAGATCTTCTCCGGGGTGATGATCGGTATCCTGTTCCACATGCTCAACGGCTTGTTTGCCAATCTTGGCGCGATCAATAGTTGGTCGCCATTGCTCAGTGCGGTCACGCCGTCTTTGCTCTTCCTGCTGGCCGCGATCACGATGATCTGGTGGGTCGAGCGACGCTGATTGGCGGAGTGCGTTGACCGGGGGAACTGCGCAAGGTCGCTTGGGCAGGCTATTGAAATCCTTGCCCGTCGCCGGATGGTTCGCCTAGCCCAGTTACGGGCTATGGCTTCTTCGCCAGATCTCCACTCAGTACGAGTTGCGTGCCGGCGAGACGGTCGTGCAGAAACAGGCGCTCGCGGTCCACGACGGCCCAAAGGATGCCAACTCCTCCCAGGATGATGCTTGGCCAGCACAGGAGGTAGCGCAGCAGCGCCTGGGCCGGCCGGACGGTTTGCCCGTCACGGGTCAGCAGGCGCATGCGCCAGGTCTTCATGGCCAGCGTTTGCCGCCCGTTACTCCAGAACCAGAGGCAGTAGGCGAGCAGCACGATGAAGGTATGTGCCTGCACGACGACCGGCGTCGCCAGGCGATGGGTCAGGGTGCCGAGCAGGAAGTGTGGCACAACAAGCAGCGCGACAAGGACGCCGAACAGCAGCAAGGACTCGTACAGCATGCTGGCCAGACGACGGGTGATGCTCGGTCGCTTGACGGGGGCCTCGGTTGCCGCCGTCAATCCCGGTTTTCCAATGCGCTTGCCGGCGCAGCCGTGGTGACGGGTGCTGGCGGAGTATGATGGCTGCCGAGCGGCAACAGCGTCGTCGATGGCGGCGGCGAGGTCAGGTTGCCCGCTGTGCCACTGCTGCCCGGCAGCCCCGGTTTGGTCGGCGCCGCCCGTTTGGCCGCTTGCTGCTTGAGCCTATCTTTCTCTTCGTCCGGCAGGCTTGAGTACTCCTGCCACTTCAGCCTGAGTTCCTGCTTCTTCTCGACGGGGAGCTTGTTGGCGGTGATGAAATTCTCGCGCGCGACTCGCCGTTGTTCGGGTGTCAGCTTCCCCCAGTCCTGCATCTGGACCTGCACTCTGCGCTGCTCGTCGGCGGTCATGTTGTAGAAGCGCCGCGTGATTCCCAGCCATTTCTTCTGGCGCGCATAGTCCATCCCGTCCCAGTCGTAACTGAGCGGTGCGAGGATTGTTTTCTGCTCGACCGTGAGTTCACCCCACTGCGGTTGAGCTGGCGTCGCAATGGCAGACGGGCTGAGCACATCGGCCCAGCCCGTGACGGCTACGAAGCTGCTGAGGATCAGTGCGACGCGGAGCTTTTCAACCATGCATCAAAGCCCCTGTCGGTGAAGGCCGCGATCGGCAAGTCGTCGGCGAGCAGGGCGCTATCAATGACCTCCAGTTCGGCGATGCTCCGGTCGGCCTGCCAGTAAGCGTAGAACATTACGCCGAGAACCAGCGCCAAGGCAACGAGAATTTGCCGCAGGTGCAAGCCTTCCGTGTGCTCCTGAACAAAGCTCCCCGCCGCCACCAGTATCGATTGGTGGACGGCAAGTTTTTGCCGAGCCAGCGCCCGCTCTCGGGCGGCCTGCAGGCGCGACTGCGTTGATGGTGGCAGTTCATGCAGCCCCCGGTTCAGGTGCTGTCTGGCTTTGAAGGCAAAATGTAGTTCATTCATAGGGTAATTCCTTTTGCTTTCAGTGCGGCCGCGAGAGCGTGATTGGCACGTGAACAGTGTGTCTTGACGCTCCCCTCCGAGCAACCCATGATCGACGCCGTTTCGGCAACGTCCATATCCTCCCAGTAACGCAGAAGAAACGCTTCCCGTTGACGCCCAGGCAAAGATTCTATCTCTTTCTCGATCATTCCCAGGACCTGTGCCTGCTCAAACTGACCGTGCGGCGTTTTAGGGCCGTTGGGCCCTGATTCGCTGTTGATCGTTTCGAGAGGGTCGTGCTCCTCGTCATCATTCGGCGAAAGGGCGGAGAGGAGCGTTGTCCATAGCGAGCGGACCTTGCTGCGTCGATAGTAATCGCGAATCGTGTTCTGCAGGATCCGCTGGAAAAGCATGGGCAGTTCTGTTGGCGGGCGGTCGCCATATTTCTCGGCGAGCTTCATCATCGCATCCTGGACGATGTCGAGTGCGGACTCTTCGTTGCGCACTGCGAACATTGCTTGCTTGAAAGCGCGGCGTTCGACTGCTGTGAGGAAGTCTGACAGTTCGCGTTGGCTGGCCAGGGTGGAAATCCTTGCGGTTGTGGGGCGGGAAGCCTGCTTTCCCCGGCGTCGGTTTTCGTGAATGCCTTGACCAAACCACGTCTAAGCTTTAACGTTGCAGACTTTTTTCGAGCAATTTGCTTGCTGGGGCGACGGTAATGACAATGATGACCGGTGCGGAGATTGTAATCAGGTGCCTGCAGGAAGAAAAGGTCGAGTACGTATTCGGCTATCCTGGCGGGGCTGTCCTTCACATGTACGACGCGCTCTTCAAGCAGGATCAGGTCAAGCACATTCTCGTTCGTCACGAGCAGGCGGCTGTACATGCCGCCGACGGCCTGGCGCGCTCGACGCACAAGGTCGGCGTGGCATTGGTCACTTCAGGGCCCGGTGCGACCAATGCGGTGACCGGCATCGCCACGGCGTACATGGATTCGATTCCTCTGGTCGTCATCGCCGGGCAAGTGCCGACCGAGTACATCGGTCAGGACGCCTTCCAGGAGTGCGATACCGTCGGCATCACCCGGCCCTGCGTGAAGCACAACTTCCTGGTCAAGGACGTGCACGACCTGGCAGTGACCATAAAGAAGGCTTTCTTCATCGCCAACAGCGGTCGTCCGGGTCCGGTGGTGATCGATATCCCCAAGGACATTACCGCCGCCAAGTGCAAGTTCGAATATCCGGAAACGATCCAGCTGCGCTCGTACAACCCGGTTGTCAAGGGGCATCTGGGGCAGATCAAGAAGGCCCTGCATCTTCTGCTCGAGGCCAAGCGGCCGATGGTCTACAGCGGTGGGGGAGTCATCCTCTCCAACGGTGCCGAGCAATTGACCAAGCTGGTACGGCGGCTCGGATTTCCGATTACCAACACCTTGATGGGTCTCGGTGCGTATCCGGCGAGCGATCCGCAGTTTCTTGGCATGCCCGGCATGCACGGTACCGTCGAAGCCAACCTTGCGATGCAGAACTGTGACGTCCTGCTGGCTATCGGTGCGCGCTTCGACGACCGGGTGATTGGTAATCCAGCCAACTTTTCGTCCATTCCACGCAAGATCATCCACATCGATATTGACCCCTCGTCGATTTCCAAGCGCGTCAAGGTCGATGTGCCGATCGTCGGCAACGTCCCGGACGTTCTCGACGAAATGTCCAAGTTGCTCGATGCCGGCAATGCCACTCCGGATGGGGAGGTGCTGGCCGGCTGGTGGAAGCAGATCGACGAGTGGCGCGCCAAGCAGTGCATGAAATACCGCATGAAGAAGGGCGTCATCATGCCGCAGTACGTCATCGAAAAGCTCTATGAGGTGACCAAAGGCCAGGCGATCGTGACTTCCGACGTCGGTCAGCATCAGATGTGGGCCGCACAGTACTACAAGTTTGATCAGCCGCGCCGCTGGCTCAACTCCGGGGGTCTCGGGACGATGGGGGTCGGCCTGCCTTACGCCATGGGGGCGGCGCTGGCGAACCCGGAAATGCAGGTTGCCTGCGTCACCGGCGAAGGGTCGATCCAGATGTGTATTCAGGAGCTGTCGACTGCCAAGCAGTTCCGCTTGCCGATCAAGATCATCAATCTCAACAACCGCTACCTGGGAATGGTTCGCCAGTGGCAGGAAATGTTCTATGGCAGCCGTTATTCGGAGTCGTACATGGATTCGCTGCCCGACTTCGTCAAGCTCGCCGAGGCGTATGGCCACGTCGGCATCCGCGTCGAGCGGCCGGAGGACGTCGAGGGTGCGCTGAAGAAGGCATTCATCGATCACAAGGATGACCTGGTATTCATCGACTTCATCACCGATCAGAAAGCGAATGTCTTTCCAATGGTGGCGGCCGGCAAAGGCCTGGCGGATATGCTCCTGACCGAAGATCTGTAAGGGAAAGACAAGATGCGACACATAATTTCAATCCTGCTGGAGAACGAGGCGGGAGCTCTGTCGCGGGTGGCCGGTCTGTTTTCGGCGCGCGGCTACAACATCGAGACCCTCACCGTGGCTCCCACAGAGGACGTTTCGCTGTCCCGCCTGACCATCGTCACTTCGGGGACCGACGCGGTGGTCGAGCAGATCACCAAGCAGCTGAACAAGCTGATCGACGTCATCAAGGTCGTCGATCTCTCCGAGGCGGCACACATCGAGCGCGAACTGATGCTGCTGAAGGTCCGCGCCACCGGCAAGGACCGCGAGGAACTCAAGCGCCTGACCGACATCTTTCGCGGTCACATCATCGACGTCACCGAGTCGACCTATGTCATCGAGCTGACCGCCAGCGGAGCAAAACTCGATTCCTTCATCCAGGCGATCGACGCGGGACTGATTCTCGAAACCGTTCGTACCGGCGTCTGCGGCATTGGCCGCGGCGAGCGCATTCTAAAAGTCTAATCAGACCGACCAGTAAATAGAGGAATTTGAATGAAAGTTTTCTACGATAAGGACGCCGACCTTTCCCTGATCAAGGGCAAGAAGGTCACCATCGTCGGTTACGGCTCCCAGGGGCACGCGCACGCGCAGAACCTTAGCGATTCCGGCGTCAAGGTGACGGTCGGTCTGCGCAAGGATGGCGTTTCGTGGAGCAAGGCCGAGAAGGCTGGCCTGAAAGTTGCCGAGGTTGCTGCCGCAGTCAAGGGCGCCGATGTGGTGATGATGCTGCTCCCCGACGAGACCATCCCGCAGGTCTACAACGCCGAGGTGGCGCCGAACATGAAGAAGGGTGCCGCACTGGCTTTCGCGCACGGCTTCAACGTTCATTACAACCAGGTTGTGGCACGTGACGATGTGGACGTGATCATGGTCGCCCCGAAGGGCCCTGGGCATACGGTGCGTTCCGAGTATCTCAAGGGTGGCGGCGTGCCGTCGCTGATCGCTGTCCATCAGGACCGTTCCGGCAAAGCCCGCGACATTGCCCTTTCGTATGCCGCGGCCAATGGCGGCACCAAGGGCGGGGTGATCGAAACCAATTTTCGCGAAGAGACCGAGACCGACCTTTTCGGCGAGCAGGCGGTCCTCTGCGGGGGGGCTGTAGAGCTCGTGAAAATGGGCTTCGAGACGCTGGTCGAGGGCGGTTACGCGCCCGAGATGGCCTACTTCGAGTGTCTCCACGAACTCAAGTTGATCGTCGACCTGATGTACGAAGGCGGCATTGCCAACATGAACTATTCGATCTCGAACAACGCCGAGTACGGCGAATACGTGACCGGGCCGGAGGTGATCAACGAGCAGTCCCGCGTTGCCATGCGTGCGGCGCTCAAGCGAATCCAGAACGGCGATTACGCGAAAATGTTCATCCTCGAAGGGCGTACCAACTACCCGTCGATGACTGCCCGTCGCCGCCTGATGGCCCAGCACGAGGTCGAGATCGTCGGCGCCAAGTTGCGCGACATGATGCCCTGGATCAAGAAGAACAGGCTGGTTGATCAGAGCAAGAACTGATCGGCGCCGTGGCTTGTCCGGCGGCGGCGCGACGAGGGTCGCGCGCTCGTCGGACAAGAACGCCGAGGTATTGAATCCCTCATGACCTGCCCCTCTCCGCCTCCGATTCCCGTCCCGATAGCTGCTGCCTCCGGTTCCTTTCCTCCTCAACCGGCCTGAGCCAGCGGCCAAACGACAACTGCGCAATGCCCGAAATGAAACCTCGCAAGACCCTCTTCAACCCGGAGTTGCGGCGTCGAGGGATCTATCTGTTGCCGAACCTGTTTACTACCGCAGCGCTGTTCTGTGGTTTCTTCGCCATTGTCCAGGCGATGAAAGGTGGCTTCGAGGCCGCGGCCGTGGCGATCTTTGTGGCCATGGTGCTCGACGGTCTTGATGGGCGAGTGGCGCGCATGACGAGGACCCAGAGTGCCTTCGGCGCCGAGTACGATTCACTTTCCGACATGGTTTCCTTTGGCGTCGCGCCGGCACTGGTCAGCTACGCGTGGGCACTCAAGGATCTTGGCCGGCTTGGCTGGATCGCTGCCTTCATCTACTGCGCCGGTGCTGCGCTACGCCTGGCGCGCTTCAACACAACGCTGGAAGTCATCGACAAGCGTTACTTCCAGGGCCTGCCGAGCCCGGCGGCTGCGGCACTGGTGACGGCCTTCCTGTGGGTCATGATCGACAAGGACGTGGCCGCGGCTGACGTGCGCTGGGCGGCCTGTACACTGGTAATCTTTGCCGGCATCTCGATGGTCACCAACGTCCGTTTCTACAGCTTCAAGGACGTCAATCTGCGGCGCAGCGTGCCCTTCATCTTCGTGGTCGCCATTGCCCTTGGCTTTGCCTTCGTTTCCTACGACACACCGGTGGCCCTGTTTGGACTTTTCGTCGCCTATGCGCTTTCCGGCTATGTCCTGGCGCTGACGCACCGCCTTCGACGCAAGGCGCCACCACCACCGATCGAACAGCGCGGCGCTGACGACTGACGGTTAATTCGCGATGGTCGCGCGTTGCCGGCAGCGCCGCCGCTGTGCGGCAGGCATTAGAATCACTCCCGGCCATGCCTGTTTTCGGCCGCTTGCCGAACACCGGCCGTCACGCCGTGTATTGACACCCTCACTTGCGGAGTCGGGAAATGAAAGATCATCTGGTAATTTTCGATACCACCTTGCGCGACGGAGAACAGAGCCCCGGCGCTTCGATGACCAAGGACGAAAAGCTGCGCGTGGCGCGCCAGCTCGAGCGCATGCAGGTCGATGTGATCGAAGCGGGGTTTGCCGCGGCTTCGCCGGGCGACTTCGATGCCATCAAGTCGATTGCCTCGATCGTCAGGGAGTCCACCGTGTGCTCCCTGGCCCGTTCCAACGAGAATGACATTCGTCGCGCCGGCGAAGCGATCAAGCCAGCGGTGAGCGGTCGTATTCATACCTTCATCGCCACCAGTCCGATCCATATGGAGAAGAAGCTGCGGATGACGCCCGACCAGGTGGTCGAGTCGGCCATACGGGCGGTGAACTGGGCGCGCGAATACACCGACGACGTCGAGTTTTCCGCGGAAGACGCGGTACGCTCCGACGTTGACTTCCTGTGCCGGATTTTCGAGGAGGTGATCAAGGCCGGAGCGCGGACAATCAACGTTCCCGATACGGTCGGCTATAGTGTCCCGTCGGTGTGGGGTGACCTGATGCGGACGCTGATCGAGCGGGTGCCCGGTGCCGGACAGGTGGTGTGGTCAACGCACTGCCACAACGACCTGGGAATGGCGGTCGCCAATTCGCTGTCAGCGGTCCTCGCCGGCGCGCGCCAGGTCGAATGCACGATCAATGGCCTTGGCGAACGAGCCGGCAACGCCTCTCTTGAAGAGGTGGTGATGGCGGTAAGGACGCGCGCTGACCTTTTTCCGGTGCAGACCCGTATCGACGCCACGCAGATCGTTCCGGCGTCCAAGCTCGTCTCGCAGATCACCGGCTATCCCGTGCAGCCCAACAAGGCAGTCGTTGGCGCCAACGCCTTTGCGCACGAATCGGGGATTCACCAGGACGGCGTCCTCAAACACCGGGAAACCTACGAGATCATGCGTGCCGAGGACGTCGGCTGGGCGCAGAACAAGCTCGTTCTCGGCAAGCACTCGGGGCGCAACGCCTTCAAGTCGCGCCTGGCGGCGCTGGCGATCGTGCTCGATAGCGAAGAGGCTCTGAATGCCGCATTTGCCCGCTTCAAGGAACTCGCGGACAAGAAGCACGAGATCTTCGACGAAGATCTCCAGGCGCTGGTTTCCGACGAGGACGTCACGCAGGAGGGCGAGTATTACAAGCTGGTTTATTCGCGCGTTTGCTCGGAAACCGGTGAGACGCCGGCTGCGGATGTCACCCTGAACGTCGATGGCGTCGAGAAAAAAGCGGCCGGGATCGGCAGCGGGCCGGTAGACGCGACCTTCAAGGCCATCGAGTCGGTGGCCGCAAGCGGCGCGCAACTCCTGCTTTACTCGGTCAATGCGATCACTACGGGCACCGACGCACAGGGCGAAGTGACCGTTCGCCTGGGGAAAGACGGTCGCATCGTGAACGGCAATGGAGCGGATACCGACATCGTCATCGCCTCGGCGAAAGCCTATCTCAACGCCTTGAACAAGCTGCAGATTCCCGATCGCGTCGACCCGCAGGGTGACGTTTGACGCCTGCCGCGAACGAAGTGGCAGAGAGTCGCGGCTACGGGCGCGCCGGCGCTTCGCTTTTCTGCGCCGACGGGCGCGTGAGTCTGGCGTAGGCGACGGTCGCACAGAAGAAGATCAGGGAGAGGGCTGTTTCGGCGGTTGCCAGCAATTGTCCCATTCCCGTCTCGGTGGTGGCGCGCACGATACCCTCGGTGAAGTAGAGCAGAATCAGCATGCTGGCCCACTGGTACGCGTAGCGGCGGCCGTTGAGAATGCCGAACAAGGGTGCCAGCAGCGGCAGGCACTTCAACGCCAGCCATGAGCCGCCAGGCTGGATCGGTGCCAGCCGCAATTCCCAGGCCAGGCACAGGAAAATCAGCGCAATCAGGCTGCTGCACGCTGCCAGGTACAGGCCGCGGATCATCGGGCGCCGAGCTTCATGGCAATGGCAGCGAGGCGGCGCCCCTGCGCGAAGGCCAGTTGGCGCTCTTCCTCGCTGAGCGTCGGGTTTCCCTCGGCACCGGCAAGATGGCTGGCGCCATACGGTGTGCCGCCACCACGAGTGCTCGTCAAGGCCGCTTCGCTGTAGGGCAGGCCGACGAGCAGCATGCCGTGATGCAGCAGCGGCAGCATCATCGACAACAGCGTGCTCTCCTGTCCGCCGTGAGCGCTGGCCGTCGATGTGAAGACGCAGGCGGGCTTTCCGGCCAGGGTTGCAGACGACCACTGTGCGGCAGTGCTGTCCCAGAAATATTTCATTGGCGCCGCCATGTTTCCGAAGCGCGTCGGGCTGCCGAGCGCAAGGCCTATGCATTCGTCAAGGTCGGCGGCGGCTACGTAAGGTGCTCCGTCGGGCGGTATTTCCGGAGCAGTTGCGACGCAGACGGACGACACCTTGGGAACCGTCCGCAGACGCGCTGTCGCGCCGTCCGTTGACTCTATACCGCGGGCGATGTGCTGGGCGAGAGCCCGCACCGAACCCCGGTGGCTGTAGTAGAGAACCAGTATTTCCGACATTGCGCCATTATCCCGGAAACTGTGGCGAACGGTTCTTTTCCCCCGCGGCGGTCGCGGGCCCGCTCGCCTTTCCGGTCTTCGTGCTGCGACCTGTCGTCCGCTGCCTCTGGGCGCGGCCTAGAGGCGTCTCTGGTCGGGTTCTATCGACAGGATGTCAACGCTGCCCGTCTGCTCGTCGATACCAATGCTCTTGATTTCACGAACCACCAGGTTTTCGTCCTCGATGACCAGCACCAGTTTCTCGTTGTTCTGGGTCAGCATACCCGACGCAACGACCAGCAGCTGGCTGGTGCGCAGCAGAGGAATTTCCGGCAGCACCAGGACGCGCAGATGTTCCGTTCCTTCGCCCTCGACAGGACGGGCCAGAATCGCCGCGACAGCCTTCGGAGCCAGGATCTGCAGGCCCAGCTCCAGATCCTCCGGGTTTTCGGATACCGCCCAGCGCACCATGCAGATCTGCCAGTTCTTTTCGTCGCCCGTGCGCACCGCGACGACGTTGCCGACCGACAGGGTGCCGATCTTGCCGGAGACGTGCCTGATCGCATAGCCGTCCGGGCTTTCGTTGGTGATCATCCAGCTCGACAACTCGACAGCGGCCGAGTCGCCTTCCTTGCTGAGTTGCCAGAGTCCGTCGATGCCGGTGCCCAGAACCGTCCGATAGCCCTGTCGCCGACGATGGAAGCGGCGCTTGCCGAAGTCGCTCCAGCGTCCCGCCAGGCGGCGCAGGACGCCGACTCCGGCGGGAGTGCTGGCCAGCTCTGGAAGCCCGATTTCTTCGGCTGGCGTGCCCGCGTTGAGCTGGGCGATCTGCGTCTTCAGCAGCAGGCCCAGGCGGGCGCACGAAAAGTACTCGAGGGGAGCTGTCGACGGCGCCAGCTTGCGCGAAAACGGCAGGGCGGGCGCGTCGCGCGTCGGATCGACCCAGAAGCTCCCCGGAGCGGTGGCGGCGGCTTCCGCCGAGATGGTCTCGATCTGGCCGGCGAAGCGCTCGAAGTAAGCGGCAAGGAAGACCACCTCACGTGCCGTCAACGACGCTGGCTGGGCGCAGCCGAGCAGGACGGCCGCGTGATAGATGTGCTGCAGCTTGCGTGACTGGCCGCGTGGGATGGCCGCTTCAAGCCGCCGGTCGCGTGCCCTGGCGTAGGTCTGATGCAGTTGTTGCCAGGCACCGGTAGGTGCCGGAGAGGCGATCAGGTGACTGATCATCAGTTGTTGCGCGACGGCATGCAGGCTACGCCAAAGTGCCAGGTCGGGCGCTTGATTGCGGTCGGTGGCATCGTGCCGAGCGCCCTCTTCGGCCATCGCCAGCGTGTCATCAGCGAGCATCTGCAGCAGGTCGAGAACGCTGCGGACCAGGCGTCGCGACTTGCGTGGGATGGGCAAGGTCAGCTCGGTCAGTTCAGGAAGCAGTGCCGCAACAACCGTGCAGCTGCGCTCGTACAAACCGTTCAGCGCCAGAGCGCGCTGCTGTGGCGAGCCGCCGACCTCGTTCCAGGCCTTCACCTGGGCACGCAGCGAGGGGAGCTCATCGGCCGGGTGGGGCGCCATTGGCGACTCGAGCCATAGCAGAATGGTGCGTATGCCTGAGTGCGAAGTCACGGTTTCCGCTACGCCATGCTGATTGAAAGCGGTGTTGGTCATCTTGCCACCTGCCAAACAAGTTTGTGTCGTCACGCCGTCCGTCGGATCGCTACCCTGCCTCTTCCGGCACATGGGTAACTGCGGCTGGGTCGAGCAGCTGCTGCGCAAGCGACCTTTACGCTGTCGACCTTATTACTCGCAATTATAGCCTGCAAGCTTCGACTGCTGGCTGGCGGCAGACGCTGCCGCCGCCCCCCCTCGTCGCTTTCCGGTCGACGCCAGCCGCGGGCGCAGCAAGATCATGTTGAAAAGACTCTTTTTTGCTATAATCCGCCTCTTTTTCTGATTTCGGAAGAGCTGATCATGGTTGTCATTCGTCTTGCCCGTGGGGGCTCCAAGCAGCGCCCCTTCTACAATATGGTGGTCGCGGATTCGCGTTTCCGCCGCGATGGCCGTTTCATCGAGCGCATCGGCTTCTACAATCCGCTGGCTTCGGAGAAGGAAGAGGGCTTGCGCATCGCCACCGACCGTCTCAGCTACTGGCAGGAGCAGGGTGCGCAACTGTCGATGACCTGTGCTCGCCTGCTCAAGCAGTCGGCGGCCAAGGTCGCCGCCTGAGTCTTGCCCGCCAGTTCGCGGTCTGACGGGGCTGGCACTGTGGCTGTGGCAGGAATCGACGTCGATCCGGCTGCTGTCGAGGACATCGTCGTCCTCGGCAAGGTCGCCGGTGCGCACGGGCTGCAGGGTGCGGTGCGCGTTTATCCGTTTGCCGATGATCCCGCTGCCTGGTCCCGACTGCCGCAGTGGTGGCTGGGTCACGAGGGTGATGCGCCTGCGTTGTGGCGTCCGACGCGGCTGATCACCTGCCACCTGCGCAACGAGATGCTCATTGCCCAGCTCGAATGTGTTGCTGACCGGTCTGCTGCCGAGGCCGTCGCCGGGGTGCTGGTGGGCGTTCCGCACCGGGCCTTGCCGGCGACCGCGAGCGACGAATACTACTGGGCCGATCTGCTTGGCCTTGCGGTGGTCAATACGCAGGACCAGTCTCTGGGCAGGGTTCTCGGCTTGATCGAAACGCCGGCCAACGCGGTGTTGCGCGTTGGCGACGGCCAGGGCGTCGAGCGCTTGTTGCCTTTTGTCGCCGCGGTGGTACTGGAAGTTGAGCTTGCGCAAGAGCGAATTCGCGTCGATTGGGAAATCGACTGGTGACTTCGCCAGGCGGCGCGTCGCTGCCCGAGAGCCCGTTTGTCGTTGATGTGCTGAGCCTGTTTCCCGAAATGTTTACGGCGGTGAGCCACTCGGGGGTGACCCGGCGGGCACTGGAGACCGGACGCTGGACCCTGCAGCTGTGGAATCCGCGCGACTTCACCGAGGATCGGCATCGCACCGTCGATGACCGTCCCTACGGCGGCGGCCCGGGAATGGTCATGCTGGCCCAGCCGCTGGCGGCGGCGATCGCGGCGGCGAAGGCGCGGCAGCAGGGGGCCGGAGTGGCCTCCAGCCGTGTGATCTGCCTTTCGCCCCAGGGCTCGCTGCTCACGCACCAGCGGGTGATGGAGCTGGCGCACGGCGACGAAGCGCTGGTGCTGGTTTGCGGGCGCTACGAAGGGATCGACGAACGGCTGATCGACGCGGGCGTCGATGAAGAAATTTCTATCGGTGATTTCGTCCTTTCGGGTGGCGAAATACCGGCGATGGCGCTGATCGACGCCGTCGTCAGGCAGTTGCCGGGCGTGCTCAACGACGCCGAATCGGCACAACAGGATTCGTTTGTCGCGGGCTTGCTTGATTGCCCGCACTATACGCGGCCCGAGGAGTACGACGGGCGGCGGGTGCCGGATGTGCTCTTGTCCGGTCACCACGAGGAAATACGACGCTGGCGTCTGCAACAGGCGCTGGGTCGGACGTGGCAGCGGCGTCCCGAGTTGTTGGCGGGGCGTTCGCTGTCGAAAACGGAAACGCAACTCCTGCGGCAGTTTCAGGAGCAATGCGGTCAGGACAAGAATGCGTAGTTCGCATACATGGAGTCAAGAATATGAATCTGATCGAGCAACTTGAGCAAGAAGAAATTGCCCGTCTGGGCAAAGTCATTCCCGTCTTTGCGCCGGGCGACACCGTCGTCGTCCAGGTCAAGGTGCGGGAAGGTACGCGCGAGCGTTTGCAGGCCTACGAAGGGGTCGTGATTGCCAAGCGCAATCGTGGTCTCAACTCCAGCTTCATCGTGCGCAAGGTTTCGTCGGGCGAGGGCGTCGAGCGCACCTTCCAGACCTACTCGCCGCTGGTCGCGGCGATCGAGGTCAAGCGTCGTGGCGACGTTCGTCGCGCCAAGCTTTACTACCTGCGTCAGCGTTCGGGCAAGTCGGCGCGGATCAAGGAGAAGCTGGTCCGCAAGCAGCGCTGAACAGCCGCGCTGCTGGCGTAAACAAAAACGTGGCGGAGTCGAGAGACTCCGCCACGTTTTTTTCTTCTGCCTGGTTCACCAGCGCCGGGTCAGCCTGCTGCGGCGGCTCGCTTGTCGTTCTCGATCAGCGCGTACGCCGAATGATTGTGGATCGACTCGAAGTTCTCGGACTCGACCACGTAGGCGTCGATGCGGCATTCGGCGTTGAGGCGTGCGGCCACGTCGCGCACCATGTCCTCGACGAACTTCGGGTTGTCGTAGGCTCGTTCGGTGACGTACTTCTCGTCCGGGCGCTTGAGCAGGCCATAGAGCTCGCACGACGCCTGCGCTTCGACGAATTGCACCAGCTCTTCGATCCACAGGTGATCGTTGATGCTCACCGTGACCGTTACGTGCGAGCGCTGGTTGTGGGCGCCGCGCTCGGAAATCTCCTTTGAGCACGGGCACAGGCTGGTGACCGGAACCACCACCCTGATGGTCGACGTGATATCGCCATGGCCGATTTCGCCGACCAGAGTGACGTCGTAATCCATCAGGCTCTGCACCCCGGACACCGGAGCGGTCTTGTTGATGAAATACGGGAAGTTCATTTCGATGTGACCGGTTTCCGCTTCCAGCCGGTCGACCATGTCGCGCAACATGGCCGGGAAGTTTTCGACCGAAATCTCGCGTTCATGGCTGTTGAGGATTTCCACGAAGCGCGACATGTGCGTGCCCTTGAAATTGTGCGGCAGGCCGACGTACATGTTGAACATGGCGATGGTGTGCTGTACGCCGCCGGACTTGTCGAGCACCTTGACCGGGTGCCGTATCGCCTTGATGCCGACCTTGTTGATGGCGATGCGGCGGGTATCGGCTGAGCCCTGGACGTCCACCATCGTGGTCGGTTGTGGGTTTTCTGGTGCGTTCATTACTGCTCCTGATTGTTTTCTATATGCTGCCCGCGACGATTTCCTCGGCTGCCCCTGCGGCGCTGTCTTGCCGCGCACGCACCGCAGCGACGATTCCGTCACGGTCCAGGCCAATTTCCGCCAGCAAGAGTGCCTGGTCGCCATGCTCGATGAAGCGGTCGGGGATCCCCAGGCGCAGGAGTCGAGTCGTGCCGGCAACATCTTCGAGAACCCGCGCGACCTCGGAACCGGCGCCGCCGATCAAGGAATTCTCTTCGACGCTTACGAGCAGAGAATGTTCCGCGGCCAGGGCGATGATCAGCTCGCGGTCGATAGGCTTGACGAAGCGCATGTTGGCCACCGTCGCGTCGAGCTCTTCGCCTGCTTCGAGCGCCGGCGTCAGCATGCTGCCGAAAGCGAGCAGGGCTACCTGCGAACCGCGGCGACGGATTTCGCCTTTGCCAAGCGGCAGCCCGACCAGCGCCTTGTCGATCGTCGCGCCCGTGCCGGTGCCGCGCGGGTAGCGCACGGCGCTCGGTCCGTCGAGGCGATAGGCGGTGGTCAGCATCTTGCGGCACTCGTCCTCGTCGCTGGGCGTCATCAGTACCATGTTCGGGATGCAGGTCAGGAAGGAAACGTCGAAGGCGCCGTGGTGCGTCGGGCCGTCGGCGCCGACCAGTCCGCCGCGGTCGAGGGCAAAGACCACCGGCAGGTTCTGCAGGGCCACATCGTGCACCAGCTGGTCGTAGCCGCGTTGCAGGAAGGTCGAGTAGATGGCCAGCACCGGTCGCATGCCTTCGCAGGCCAGGCCGGCGGCGAAGGTGACGGCGTGCTGCTCGGCGATGCCGACATCGTAGTAGCGGTCCGGGTAACATTCGCTGAAGCGCAGCAGGCCGGAGCCTTCGCGCATCGCCGGGGTAATGCCGACGAGTCGCGGGTCGGCCGCCGCCATGTCGCACAGCCAGTCGCCAAAAACCTGCGTGTAGCTCGGCTTTGCGCCGGGCTTGCCGCCGGCAATCCCGACCTCCGGCTTGAACTTCGAGACACCGTGGTAGAGGATCGGATCGACCTCGGCAAGCTTGTAACCCTGGCCCTTCTTGGTGATGACGTGCAGAAACTGCGGGCCCTTGAGGTTCTTCAGGTTGAGCAGGGTCGGCACCAGCGATTCGAGATCGTGGCCGTCGATCGGGCCGATGTAGTTCAGGCCCAGTTCCTCGAACAGCGTTCCCGGGGTCAGCATTCCCTTGACGTGCTCCTCGGCGCGCTTGGCGAATTCGAGCAGCGAAGGCGAAAAGTCGAGAATCTTCTCGCCGGCCTTGCGTGCCGCGTTGAAGGTGTTGCCGGAGAAGAGCCGCGCCAGGTAGCGGTTCAGTGCGCCCACGGGCGGCGAGATCGACATGTCGTTATCGTTGAGGACGACGAGCATGTCGGCGTCGGCGACGCCGGCGTTGTTGAGCGCCTCAAAGGCCTGGCCGGCCGACATCGCGCCGTCGCCGATGATGGCCACGACCTTGCGCGTTTCGTGCCTGATCTTGGCGGCGAGCGCCATGCCCAGGGCCGCCGAGATCGACGTCGACGAGTGGCCGACGCCGAAGGTGTCGTACCTGCTCTCGCTGCGCTTCGGGAAACCGGAGATGCCGCCATGCATGCGCAGCTTGGCCATGCCCTCGCGGCGGCCGGTAAGCGCCTTGTGCGCATAGGTCTGGTGCCCGACGTCCCACACCAGGCGGTCGTGGGGCGTGTCGAAAACGTAGTGCAGGGCGACCGTCAGTTCGACCGTGCCGAGGTTCGACGACAGGTGGCCGCCGGTCCGGGAGACCGAATCGACCAGAAAGGCACGCAACTCGTCAGCCAGTTGTGGCAACTGGCGGCGGTCGAGCTTGCGCACTTGCGCCGGATCGCTGATGGTGTCGAGCAGAGGGTAGAGGGTCATGGTCTTGTTGGGTCCTGCAGAAGCGCTCGCCGGTGGCGGCGAGCAATGAGCGGAAGCGGTGCCTAGAACTTGCGCTGGGTGATGAAGCCGGTGAGCTCGACAAGGCGCTGGCGGCGTTCGCCGAAAGGCGCGAGTGCTTCGAGCGCCTGCTTTCTCAGATCGTCGGCAAAGTCGCGGGCGCGTTCGAGGCCCAGCAGGCTGACGTAGGTCGGTTTTTCGGCAGCCGCATCCTTGCCGGCGGTCTTGCCGAGGGTGGCGGTACTGGCCGTGCAGTCGAGAATGTCGTCGACGACCTGGAAGAGCAGGCCGGCGCGTTTGGCAAAACGGTCCAGCGCAGCGCTTTCGCCGGTGCTCAGGGCTGCGCCGCAGAGGGCGCCGAGCAATACTGCCGCGCGGATCAAGGCGCCCGTCTTGAGCGCGTGCATCAGTTCCAGCTCGGGCTGGTTCAGGCTCTTGCCGACGGCTTCGAGGTCGATCGACTGGCCACCAGCCATGCCGCACGAGCCGCTGGCGCGCGCCAGCAGGCGCAGCATTTCCAGTTGCCGGCCCTGTTCGCCGAAATCCTTGCGCGCCAGCAGTTCGAAAGCCAGCGCTTGCAGGCTGTCGCCGACCAGCAAGGCAGTCGCTTCGTCAAACTCGACGTGGCAGGTCGGGCGGCCGCGCCGCAGCACGTCGTCATCCATCGCCGGCAGGTCGTCATGGACCAGCGAATAGCTGTGGATCAGCTCGACCGCGCAGGCCGCGATTTGCAGTCGTTCCGCCGGGGCAGCGGTCAGCTCTCCGGCCGCGAAAACAAGCAGCGGCCGTATCCGTTTGCCGCCATTCAGGCTGGCATAGCGCATGGCCTGGTGCAGGCGCGCCGGAATGGCTTCCGCCGGCGGCAGGTGGCGGGCGAGGGCCGCTTCGACCTCTGCCTGGACGCAACGCATCCAGTCCGCGAAGGCAGGCGCCGCTGGCGCCGGCGGGACTTGCGTCGGCGCGCTCATCCGGCCTCGCCACGCGGGGGGTCGAAAGCGCGCAGCGCGCCGTTTTCGAGCACCTGAATCTGGCGTTCGGCGTCGCTGAGTTGCTGCTGGCAATGGGTCAGCAGTTCGCTGCCACGGCGATACGCGGCCAGTGACTCCTCGAGTGGCAGGCGGCCACCCTCCATGTCCTGAACGATCTGTTCAAGTTCGGCGAGAGCCGCCTCGAACTTCAGTTTGCCGACGGCTGTTTCGTCCATCGCGGGCGCGCTGGCGTCGACAGCTTTGTCGGAGTTCGGTCGTGGCATGGCAAGGGCTCGAATCAAACCGCCGAAAATAGCGTATTAGTGGCCTTGCGGTCAAATGGAAAGCATTCCCGCGAGTCCTGCGCGGGCTGCTCTGGCGAACCGCCCGGTGGCCACCGGCGATGGCCTGGAAGGGCGGTATCCGCCGGCGGCGCTCGCCATGGTCGCGCTGCCCTGCACCGGCCGGGCGCAGCACAAGCGCCAGCGCGGGGACTGGTGCTACACTTGCGCAACGAAAAAACGGGAGGATGCCATGATAGTCATCGAAAACCGACCGCGGCGGGTCGAGGTCACGGTTTATGCGGAATTCACGCTCGCCGATTATCAGGAGTTCGAAAACGCCGTCAACTACGTGATTCAGTTCGAGGGGCAGGTCGACCTGTTTTTCGACTTGCGCGAGATGGCCGATTTCACCCTCGACGTGGCCTGGGAAGACATCGTCTTCTCGCGAGCCCACGCCAAGGATTTCAGCCGCATCGCCGTGCTCACCGAAAGTCAGTGGGTGGCGTGGAGTGCCTGGCTGTCGCAGATTTTCGTCGAAGCCGAGATGCGCGTCTTCGACGAGGAAGTCGAAGCGCGCGCGTGGCTGGCCGAAGGGGAAGGCGAGGGCCTGGCGTGAGCTACTCGACGGTGGTCAGTCCCGCTCTCCTGGCGCATCATCTCGATGATCCCGGCTGGCGCCTATTCGATTGTCGCCATCAGCTGAGCGATCCCGACGCCGGCGCCCGCGCCTACGCCAGCGGGCATTTGCCCGGGGCGAGCTTCCTGCATCTGGATCGCGACCTGTCCGGGCCGATGAACGGCAGCAACGGTCGTCATCCCTTGCCCGACCCGCAGCTTCTTGCCGCCAGGCTGGGCGCCGCCGGCGTTTCGCGGGACACCCAGGTGGTGGCCTACGATGACGCTGGCGGCATGATCGCCAGTCGCTTGTGGTGGTTGTTGCGCTGGCTTGGTCACGATCGCGTCGCTGTTCTCGATGGCGGCATCGAGCGCTGGGTGGCAGAGGGCAGGCCGCTGTCGACCGAATCGCCCGCTGTTGCGGCGGTGCTCTTCGAGGGCGCGCCGCGTGACTGGGTGGCGACGACCCAGGAGGTGCTCGCCGACGTGCGCGAAGGCCAGTTCTGCCTGATCGACGCGCGCAGCCCGGATCGCTTCCGCGGCGAGAACGAAACGCTCGACCCGGTCGGCGGCCATATTCCCGGCGCGCGCAACCGCTTTTTCCGCGACAACCTCGATAGCGACGGCTGTT
This sequence comes from Candidatus Accumulibacter sp. ACC005, assembly GCF_907163215.1. Taxonomy (NCBI): domain Bacteria; kingdom Pseudomonadati; phylum Pseudomonadota; class Betaproteobacteria; genus Candidatus Accumulibacter; species Candidatus Accumulibacter sp. ACC005. Next base: position 70,672 of record NZ_CAJQUB010000016.1, read on the forward strand.
TTCGTCCGGCCGCGGAACTGCGCCGCGAACTGCTGGCGCTGCTTGCCGGGACCGATCCGAAACAGGCGGTGATGACCTGCGGCTCGGGCGTCACCGCCTGCCACAACCTCCTGGCCATGGAAATCGCCGGCCTGCACGACGCGCGTCTCTACGCCGGTTCGTGGAGCGAATGGTGCAGTGACCCGGCGCGGCCGGTCGCCAGCCAGGTTCCCTGAGGCAGCGAACGGCGACCAGGTCGGCGGCGGACTCTCGCCTCCTCCCTGCCGATCCCTTGCGATTGAATTAATGCGTTTGTCCAAGATGTTGTTTTTTTGTGAGTTTCATTCGCCGGCGAGGCGATCTATACTGGCGTTTCCTGTTTCTCAACATCACGGGGGAAGAAAAGACATGAAAAAGGTTGCAGCTCTGGTAGCGGGGGGTTTGTTGCTGTGCGGTGGTGTCGGTGTCGCGACGGCGGGTTCTCGATGTGAACCTTTTCAAGGTACGCTCAAGCTGGATCCAGGGCCGACTAATTGCACGGCCTTCACCACGATAATGCGAAAAGAGCGCATTTTTGAGGACGCGGATTTCGGTCCATCGGGGGCGCCGGCGATCTGTTTTTCCGCGGTGATTTCGGGCACGTTGGGAGACCATGAAGTTACGGGCACGTCCCTATCAGCTGTGACGGCGGATAGCTTCTGTCGTCTTAATGTTCAGCCAGGTCAAGAGGAGGCGGTATGTGGACCAGGTCGCGTCCCACCTGACCCTACATTCCCCCGATTCCCCCAATTCACAGCGGCAACGGTGGTGACGATTACTGCGGACCGAGAAGCCAGAAAAGACAAAGAACTGGGCCAGATATTTCTGCGTGATACGGCTGTTTTGCGCGGGGACGGGTACGCGGTTGAGCAACTGATTGGCGTTGGTGGTACCAAGAAATTCTCCAAGGCGAGCGTGTCCATGGAGATCAGGGGCTACGAGACTGTAGGTGCTGACGTCAGCGGCACCATCTGCCGCTAAGCGACTCCGGCCAGCGAGGTGCACAGGAACCGCTGACCAACAGCGGTCAGCGCACCTCGCCCCGGTCGTATCCGCAGGTTCGAACGATGCAGGTATCGGGCGCCGTTTGGGAAGGCGCGGTTGGCGAGCGCGCCATCGTCGGCGGCCAGTTCCGGCCTGCTCAGGCAGTGAAGTGTTGTTCCGAGGGGAAAGAACGGTGGTAGAGGGGACCCGCAAGCAGTGCCCGATCATCCCTGTACGGCTGCTCATGGCTCTGGCAGCGTGTGCCTGCTGTCTGCCGCTGGCCTCGGCGACTGCCGCGACCGTCGGCAGCGTCTTCGTTTCCTACGCCGATGACGGGAGTCCTCGTTATGCCAGCCAGCGTCTCGACGCCAGTTACCGCCTGTTCATTCGCGGCGAGACAGTGCGCAAGCAGCGCAGCACCGGGCCACGAAAAACGACAATTGCCAGCCGGCAACAGGGGCGGCAGAACTTGACGCCGTTGATCGAGCATTTCGCTCGCCTGCACCAGGTCGAGCCGCAGCTGGTCGCGGCGGTGGTCGCCGTCGAATCCGGCTTCGACGCCGCTGCCGTTTCGCCGCAAGGGGCGACCGGTGCGATGCAGCTGATGCCGGCGACCGCGGCACGCTACGGGGTGACCAACGCCGCCGATCCGGCGCAGAACATCGACGCCGGCGTGCGCCACCTGAAGGACCTGCTCCGCCTGCACGGTGGCAACGTTGCCCTGGCGCTGGCGGCCTACAACGCCGGCCAGGGAGCGGTGGCCAGGAACGGCGCGCGCATTCCGCCCTATCGCGAAACCATGCTCTACGTGCCGGCGGTGCTGGCGGCGGCGGCAAGGGGGGGAGGGCTGTGAGCGGGACCCGGCAGCGTACTTTCCAGGCGCGCAGCGCGGCCGGCTTCACCCTGCTCGAACTGCTCGTGGTGGTGACCATCATCGGCCTGCTCGCGGCCTACGTTGGACCGAAGTACTTCTCGCAGCTCGGGCGCTCCGAACAGGGAGTGGCCAAGGCGCAGGTCGAGGCCTTCGCGCGCGCGCTCGACACCTATCGCCTGGAAGTCGGCCGCTATCCGACGACGGAAGAAGGGCTCAACGCCTTGCTCAGCAAACCGGCAGGTGCGGCGCGCTGGAACGGCCCCTACCTGCAGAAGGCGGTGCCGGACGACCCCTGGGGCCACCCCTACCTCTATCGCTCGCCAGGCGTCAGCGGCGACTTCGAGATCACCTCGTATGGCAAGGACGGCCAGCCCGGGGGGACCGGCGACGCCGCCGACGTCACCTATCAATGACAATCCGGCGGAGCGAGGATGCGCTTTGAGGTTCGTGCCCTATCTGCCGATAACCTGATCGAGACGCACAGCGTCGACGCCGCGGATGCCGGGGAGGTCGGCAGGCTGCTCCAGCAACGGCGGCTGCAGCCGTTGTCGATCAAGCCTGCCGGCGGTGCCGGTGACTCGGGGCGCCTGCCCGGACGTGGCCGGCGGACTTTTTCCCTGCTCCTCTTCAGCGCCGAGTTGCTGGCCCTGCTCGAAGCCGGCCTGAGTCTGGTCGAAACCTTCGAGGCCCTGCTCGAGAAGGAAGGCTCACCGACCGCTCGCGCGGTGCTCGAACGGCTCACCGCCCACCTGCGCGAAGGCCTGCGCTTCTCGGCCGCGCTGGCCCGCCAACCCGAGGTCTTCCCGCCGCTCTACGTCGGCATCGTCAGGGCTGCCGAGGGGACCGGCGACCTGCCGCACGCCCTGGCGCGCTATATCGACTACCAGACGCGGCTCGACGCCGTGCGCAGCAAGGTGCTCAGCGCCGCCATCTACCCGGCCATCCTGCTCGCTGTCGGCGGTGCGGTGACCGTTTTTCTGATGGCCTACGTCGTGCCGCGCTTCGCCGGCGTGTACCAGGGCAGCGGCCGTTCGCTCCCCTGGCTGTCACAGCTCCTGCTCGACTGGGGAGAATTGGTCAGCGAGCATAGCGACGTCGTCTTCGGGGGACTGCTGGTCGTGGCGCTGGTCGCCGTTTTCTGGTTGCGGCACTTCATTCGCAGCGGGCGCTGGATCGTTTTCCTGACCCGCCTGCCGGGTATCGGCGAGCGCATCCGGCTGATCGAGTTGTCGCGCCTGTACCTGACCACCGGCATGCTCCTCGAAGGGGGCATTCCGATCCTTGCCGCGCTCGACATCGTCGGCGACACCGTTTCACCGACCACCCGCGAGGCGCTGCGCTCCGCGCGGCGCACCATTTCCGACGGTGGTTCCCTGTCGGAAGCCTTCGAGCGCTGTGGCCTGGCGACGCCGGTCGCCCTGCGCCTGCTGCGCGTCGGCGAAAGATCGGGGCAGATGGGCGCCATGCTCACCCGCTCGGCGCTGTTCTATGAAGGCGAGAGTGCGCGCTGGATCGAGCGCTTCGCGAAGGTCTTCGAGCCGCTGCTGATGACCGCCATCGGGCTTCTCGTCGGGCTGATCGTGGTGCTCCTGTACCTGCCCATTTTCGACCTTGCGGGTGCCCTGCAATGAACGCTCCCGGCGCTGCCGCCAACCAGGGCTTTGACGATACCCTGCTGCAGAAGGCCAGGAACCTGGCGCGGCTGTCCGGGCGCTCGCTGCTCGGCGAACTCGAGGCGCTGACCGCCGGCGAACCGCGCCAGCTGGTCGACGTCCTGGCGCGGCGTTTTCGCCTGCAGGTCATCGATACCACCGGGATGCTCGCCTGTGGCGCGGCCTTCGACCTGCTGCCGCTGGTCAGGGCGCAGCAGCGTGGCTGCCTGCTGCTGCGCGCGGTGGCTGGCGACGACGCGGCTGAATGCCCGATCATCGCCGTCATCGCCGACCCTTTCGATAGCGACTGCATGGTCTGGCTGAGCAGCCTGGTCGGCACGGCGGTGCATTACCGTCTGGCGCTGGCGGCGGACATCCAGGCCTATCTGTCGAAGCACGAGGAGTCGGTGCATGCCGTGCAATCGCTGGTGCACGACGGCGCTGGCGTTACCGAGAAGCATCGGGGTGCCGAGGTCCTCAGTTTCGCGTCACTCAGCGAAGCGTCGAGCCCGGCGGTAAAGCTGGTCAATTCGACCGTCTATGACGCCGTGCGGGCGGCGGCCAGCGACGTCCATCTGGAGAGCACGCCGACCGGCATCACCATCAAGTACCGTCTCGACGGGGTGCTCGACACGGTCGCGCAGATCAGCGGCGTGCTCCTCGCCGAGCAGGTGGTGTCACGTCTGAAAGTGCTCGCCGAGCTTGACATCGGCGAGCGGCGGACGCCGCAGGACGGCAGCTTCCGGGTGCAGGTCGCCGGCCGCGACATCGACCTGCGGGTGTCGATCATGCCCAGCATTCACGGCGAGGACGCGGTCGTCCGCATCCTCGACAAGCGCGGCGTCATCGAGGCGCATGGTTCGCTGACGCTGGACCTGCTCGGCTTCGACGCGCATTCGCTGAAAGCCCTGCGGCGCCTCGTCGAAGAGCCCTACGGGATGCTGCTGGTCACCGGTCCGACCGGCTCGGGCAAGACGACGACCCTGTACGGCGCGATTTCCGAGATCAACAGCGGTCGCGACAAGATCATCACCATCGAGGACCCGGTCGAGTACCAGTTGCCCGGCGTCCTGCAAATCCCCGTCAATGACAAGAAGGGCCTGACCTTTGCGCGCGGCCTGCGCTCGATCCTGCGGCACGATCCGGACAAGATCATGGTCGGCGAAATCCGCGATCGCGAGACGGCCGAGATCGCGGTGCAGTCGGCGCTGACCGGGCACCTGGTGCTCACCACCGTGCATGCCAACAACGTTTTCGACGTTTTCGGCCGCTTCACGCACATGGGCATCGACCCCTACGCCTTTGCCTCGGCGCTGAACGGTATCTGGGCGCAGCGGCTGTTGCGCGTGAACTGCGCCCGCTGCAGCGAGTCCTATACGCCCGGCGACGCGGCGCTCGAACGTTACCTCATTGCCGCCGATGCGCTGGCCGGTTTCGACTTCCGCCGCGGTGGCGGTTGCGGCGATTGCCGGGGTACCGGCTATCGTGGGCGCAAGGCGATTGCCGAGGTCCTGAATCTGAACGACGAGTTGCGCGAGCTGATCATCGAAAAACGGCCGATCCGGCAACTCAAGGAAGTCGCCTACCGCAACGGCACGCGCAGCCTGACCGAAGCCGCCTTGCGTCTGGTCGCCAGCGGCGAGACCACTCTCGAGGAACTGCACCGTGTCACGCTTTCAGGCTAGGCGCCTGTTGCTCGGCTGCAGCGCCGGCGAAGTCGTCCTGCTGGCCGATCCGGAAGCGGGCACGGCGACGGCGCAGCAGCTCGTCGCGCAGTCCGTCGCTCCGGCGTCGGCGGCGCTCGCCGACGTCAGTGCCGCCTTGTGTGCGGCGCTGCAAACGCTGAAGACCGCCCGGCCCGAGGCCTTCGCCAGCGTGGCGGACGCTCGCTCGCCCGCTCGCTCGCCTGCTCGCCTGCTGGTCGTGACCCTTGACGACAGCCTGGCCCGGAGTTTCGTCGTCACCCCGCCACGCGGGGCGCAGGGGCTGCGCGAATTGCGCGCCACGGCGGCGGCCCGCTTTGCGGCACTCTACGGCGAGTCGGCCGACGATTGCCTGCTGGTTGGTGACTGGCATGCGACATCGCCATTCATCGTCTGTGCGCTGCCACGGCCGCTCCATCAGGCGCTCGACGAGTTGGCGCAGGCGCATTCGTGGCGGCTCGCTTCGCTGGCTCCGGCCCTCATCCGCGTTGGCAATCGGCTGTGCACGGCGATCCCGGCCGACGGCTGGCTGCTGGTCGGTTTCGGGCTGACGCTGACCTTGCTCAATACCTGTCACGACCGGGTCGTGGCGACACGCAGCCTGCGCCTGCCCTGCGCGCCGGATCTTGCCACGCTGGAAACCCTGGTCGAGCAGGAACGCCTGCGCAGCCCGGGTTCGGGCGAGAGCGCCAGAGGACAGTCGCTGCTGTGGGCGGGCGCTGCCGACTGGCTGCCGGAGCCGACCACGATTGCCGGCCTGGAATCGCGGACGATGCCTTTGTCGGGCGTAGTTTCGCCGGCCGCAACGGGCTCGGCAGCGGCGCAGCTGGCGCTTGCGGGTCGTCGGCCATGAAGCCCCTGCACGTCGATTTCGTCGTTCGCCCGTTGTGGCGCCAGCCGGTGGCGGCGCGCGGACGGGCGATTCTCGTCGCCCTCGGCGCAGTGGCTGGCGTCGCGGCTGTCGCGTTGAGCTGGCAAGTGCTGCACCTCGAACGGCAGATTGCTGAAACGACGCAGGCCATTGCCCTGGCCCGGCACGAGGTCGCCGCACGGACGCCGCCGCCACGACCGCCGCTGCTCCTGTCCGAGGCGCAGGTGCTGGCCATCAACGGCGCCATCGGCCAACTGAATACGCCCTGGCCGGCGCTGCTCGACGCTTTCGAGAGCGTCGCCACGGCCAAGGTCGCACTGCTGCAGATCGAGCCGGACAACCGGCGGCGCCTGGTGAAGGGAGTCGCCGAGGCCAGGGATCACCAGGGGATGCTCGACTATCTTGCCGCGCTGGGATCGGCCGCCCCCTTTGTCAGGGCGGTGGTCAGTAAACAGGAAATCAACGACAGGGACCCGCATCGGCCCTTGCGCTTCAGCTTCGAGGCCCTGTTCGACGAGACGTCCGGCGACAGCGCGGCCGACAACGGCGCCGCAAACCGGGCCGCGCCAGGCGAGCATGCCCGGGAGCGCCAGTGAACAGGATTTCTCTGCTCGTCGACCGCCTGCGGCTGAGTGCCGAGATCGCCTTGCACCGGCACGGGCCGTGGTGGCTGCTTCTGGCGCTGACCGCCTGCTTGCTGCTGCTCGTGTCCGGAATGCTTGTTCCCGCCCTGCACGCCGAACTGGTGGAGAAGCAGGACAGTCTGCGTGCCTTGCAGGCGCGCGTGCCCGGCGGCGCGCCACCCGTGGAAGCGCCGGAATCGGCGTCGGAACGCCACTACCAGGCTTTCCGGGAGGTGCTCGCCGAAGAGAGCCAGGTCCTCGCGACGATTCAGGCGGTGCTCGATTCGGCGGTCAGGCATCAGCTGCTGAGCACGCGCGCCGAGTACCAGCGTGGCCGCGACCGGCAGGCGCAGGTCGATACCCTGCAGATGACCGTCCCGGTGAGCGGGCGCTACGCGGATGTGCGCCGCTGGATCGAGGAAATACTGGCGACGCAGGCCTTCGTCGCGGTCAATGAACTGGGATTCAAGCGCGACGAAATCGGCCGCAACGAGATCGAAGCGAAGGTTCGCCTGACCATCTGGCATCATCGGCCCACGCCGCCCGAGCGCCTCGGAGCGGCGAGTGTGGATGCGGCGGATGTGGCGGATGTGGTGAATGAGGTGAATGAGGTGGGGCGATGAACGCGCGTCGCCTGCTGCTCCTCGCCCTGCTGCCGGTCGCTGCCTGGCTGGCGCTGTTCGGCGACAAGACGCCGCCGGACAGGTCGCCAGTGGAGGTCGTCGCGCCGACCTCGCCGCGACGAGCGCCCGCGACCGAGCGTACGGCAAAGGCCGCTGGAAAACTCGAAATCGCGGCGCTGATTGCGCGCGAGCAACTGATTCCCGGCGTCGGTGAGGCGCACGAAAGTCGCGATCTGTTCCCCTCGCTGAGCTGGAGGCCGCCGCCACCGCCCACGCCGGCGACGTCTGAAAAAGCACGCGCGCCAATGGCACCGCCGCCGCCCTTCGTGTACCTTGGCAACAAATTCGAAGCCGGGCAGTGGGAGGCCTACCTCGGACGCGGCGAGGAAGTGTTCATCGTTCGCGAGGGGATGACGCTCGAAAGGAACTACCGGGTCAAGGCGATTACCCCGTCCACGCTGACCCTGATCTACCTGCCGCTGAAGCAGTCGCAGACCATTTCCATCGGAGGATCGCCATCGTGAGCAAGGAGAAGTCGGAGCAGCGCAGACCGGCAGGCAGGTGGAGGGGCTGCCTGGGCGTGGCTGCGGCGCTGCTGCTGGCAGGCTGTGCCGCGCAGACGGCGTTCACCGAAGGCCAGGAGCTGCTTGCGGCCGAACAGGTCGATGCCGGGCTGGCCAGGATTCAGGACGCGATCGCCCTCGAACCAAGCTCCGCCGAGTATCGCATTGCCTATGCGCGGGCGCAGGAACGCTACGTCAATGCCAGCCTCGACAACGGCGAACGGGCCCTGGCGGAAGCGCGCTACGACGCCGCCAGGGCTGCTTTTCGACGCGCGCTGGCGTTGCAGCCGGGTAACGAGCGGGCGTTGGTCGGTCTGCAGCTGGTGGACGCGGCAGGTCGCCACGACATCCTGTACAGCGAAGCGCTGGCCGCGTGGAGCAGGAGCGACGCCGCCGCGGCGCGCGCGAGCCTGCGCAAGATCCTCGCCACCAACCCCCGCCACGAACGCGCGCTGGAACTGCTGCGCGTCATTGACGAGAGCAGTGCCCGTGTCGCCAAGGAGTCGGTGCTGGAAACGGCCTACCGCAAACCGATCACCATCGAGTTCCGGGATACACCGCTGAAAACCGTTTTCGAAGTGATTTCGCGCACCTCCGGGCTGAACTTCGTTTTCGACAAGGATTTGCGCGCCGATCAGAAAGTCACCATTTTCCTGCGCAACAGCAGCATCGAGGCGGCGATCAACCTGGTGCTGCTGACCAACCAGCTCGAACAGCGTGTCCTCGATGGCAACTCGATCCTGATCTACCCGAACACGGCGGTGAAACAGCGTGACTACCAGGCGCTGACGGTGAAGACCTTCTACCTGGCCAATTCCGACGCCAAGACCGTCGCCACCACGCTGAAGACAATCCTCAAGAGCAAGGATGTGGTGGTTGACGAGAAGCTGAATCTGCTCATGATTCGCGACAGCCCGGAAGCGATCCGCGTCGCCGAGAAGCTGGTTGCCCTGCAGGATGTGCCGGAGCCCGAAGTGATGCTCGAAGTGGAGATCCTCGAGGTCAAGCGTTCGCGACTTCGCGACCTGGGCGTCAACTGGCCGAACGCGCTGGCACTGACTCCGCTTCCGTCGACGAGCGGCGGAACGCTGACCTTGAACGACCTGCGCAATCTCAACTCGTCGTCCATCGGGGCCGCCGTCGCTCCGGTCGTGATCCGCGCCAACCAGACCGACGCCGACGTCAATCTGCTGGCCAATCCGCGCATTCGCGCGCGCAACCGCGAGAAAGCCAAGATCCTGATTGGCGAACGGGTGCCCAACATCACTTCGACGGCCACGTCGACCGGCTTTGTCTCCGAGTCGATCACCTACATCGATGTCGGCCTCAAGCTGGACATCGAACCGACGATCTACCTCGACAACGAAGTGGCCATCAAGGTGACCCTCGAGGTGAGCAATATCGTCGATCGGGTGGAGACCAAGTCGGGTACCGTCGCTTATCGGATCGGCACGCGCACGGCGACCAGCGTCCTGCGTCTCAAGGACGGCGAGAACCAGTTGCTCGCCGGACTGATCAGCGACGAGGACCGCCGGACGGCGAGCAAGCTGCCCTTTCTCGGTGACATTCCGGTGCTCGGTCGCCTGTTCGGGGGGCATCACGACGAGGGAATCAAGACGGAGATCGTGCTCTCGATCACGCCCCGGGTGCTGCGCAACATCCAGCGGGCGGCGAACCATCTCGCCGAGTTCGACGGGGGCACCGAAACCAGCTTCCGTGGCCGGCCGGTTGCCCAGGGAGCGGCGCTCGCCGCCCCCGCGGACGCGGCGGCGCGCAGCGCATTGCCGCCGGGATTGCCGGGTCAGCCTGCCGGCGCGGCCGGTGCGCGCGGTGGAGCGCCGGCAAATCCCTTCGCGCAAACGGCCGCCGGCAACGGCGCTCAGTCAGCGCCGGCGGCCATTGCACAGGGCGCCCCGGCGGCCGCCCAGCCGGCCGTCCAGTCCGGCGGCGCGGCGCAGCTGCTCTGGCAGGGTCCGACGCAGCTCACCGCCGGCGACAGCTTCGCGCTGCAGCTGATCATGCAGGCGGACCAACCGGTGGTCAGCCTGCCGCTGGCGATCGCTTTCGATCCGCGCGTGGTGCAGGTCGCCGACGTCAGCGAGGGGGGCTTCCTCAGGCAGAATGGCGGCGAGACCAGCTTCACCTATCGCGTCGACCCTGCCGGTCAGGTCCTGATCACCGGCACCCGTTCCGGTGACGGCGGTGCGACCGCACAGGATGTCGTCGCCACGCTCAACTTCCGCGCGCTGGCGCCCGGCGATTCACGCGTCGAGCTGATTACCGTCGCTCCGGTCGGTTCGCGCGGATCGGCGATCAGCGCCAGGCTGCCGCCGGCGCACCGCGTGATCGTCGTGCAGTGAGCGATGAAGAAGGCGCTTGTCAGGCCGCTGCCGACGCGTTTTTCGCTGCCGACGGGCGCGCGCGCGGCCGGCTTTTCGCTGATCGAGCTGCTCATCACCCTGGCCATCGTCGCCGTCCTCGCCGGGGTCGTCGTGCCGGTCGCGCAGACCACCATCCAGCGCGGCAAGGAACAGGAGCTGAGACTCGCGCTGCGCGAACTGCGTGCGGCCATCGACCACTACAAGCGGGCCGGTGACGAAGGACGTATCCGGACGGTGACGAGCAACAGTGGCTATCCGGCGAATCTGCAGATTCTGCTCGAGGGAGAGGTCGATCTGCGCGACCCCAAGGGGCGAAAAATCTATTTCCTGCGGCGGATTCCCCGCGATCCGCTGCATGCGGACACCCGCCTGCCGCCGGCCGACACCTGGGGAAAACGCGCTTACGCCAGCGACGCCGATAACCCGCGCGAGGGCGACGACGTGTACGACGTGTACTCGAAATCCGGCGGCGTCGGCTTGAACGGCGTGCCCTACCGGCAATGGTGAATCGTCATCGGCAGCGGCTGCGCGGGCGGGGTTTCACGCTGATCGAGTTGCTCGTCGTGTTGTCGATCATCGCTCTGCTGCTCACTCTGGCCGTGCCGAGGTACTTCAACAGCATCGATGTCTCGAAGGAGGCGGTGCTGCGCGAAAACCTGCATCTGGTGCGCGAGACGATCGACAAGTTCTACGCTGACAAGGGACGCTACCCGGACAGCCTCGACGAGCTGGTCAGCGAGAAATACCTGCGCTCGCTGCCCCACGATCCGATCACCGGCAGTACTCGCACCTGGTTGCTGATCGCGCCCGATTCGGTCGGCGTCGAGGGCCGGGTCTATGATCTTAAGAGCGGGGCCGCCGGCGCCACCCGCGACGGCCAGCCGTTCGCCGAACTGTAGCGATGGCGCGCGCTTGCCGAGGCCACCGCGAAGCCGGCTTCACTTACCTCGGGCTGCTGATCCTGGTAGCCATACTGGCGCTGGCGACCAGCGCCACGCTGACCCTGGGTGGCATCGTGCAAAGGCGGGAGGCCGAGGAGAGGCTTCTCGAAGTGGGTGACGCGTATCGGCGGGCGATTGCCAGCTACCTGAACAGCAGCCCGGCCGGCGACCGCCGCTACCCGGGTGCGCTCGCCGACCTGCTCAGGGACCCGCGCTATCCGGGCGTTCGCCGGCACCTGCGACGGCTCTATCCGGACCCGATCAGCGGCAGCAACGAGTGGGGTCTGGTCGCCGCGCCGGGTGGCGGAATCATGGGCGTGCATAGCCTTTCGAACGCGAAACCGATCAAGGTCGCCGATTTCGATCTGGAAAACGAGGCTTTCGAGGAGGCGACGCGCTATACGCAATGGGTGTTTGTCGTCCGCCTGGCGGGCCGAGGCAGCGGCGCGATTCCGCCACTGGGAGGCCGGCCGCTGACCCCCGCCCCGGCCTTGACGCCGCCATCGCCGGTGCCGGCAGCGGCCGCGACGTTCGCCCCGCCGGGCGGAACGGCCGCACCGTAAAGCTTGATCGCCGCAGCGTTCGCGCGCCTATAATCGGATTACCGTTGCATTCTTGCGGCATGGGCAGCATTCGCAGGGGAACATCATGAGTGACAGAGAGAATTCGCTGATCAAGCTGCAGGATCTCGCCAGTTTTCTGGACGCAGGCAGCTTCGACGACAACATGCAGCAACTCGCAGCAATTGCCGCGCGCGTGCTCAACTCCGAGAACTGCTCGCTGATGCTGCTCACCGAGACCGAAGACGAGGCGGGCGAGATGAACGACCTGTGCCTGCGCGTCTGCGGCAGCTGCGGTCCGCTGCCAGCCGCGGCCTACAAGGAGACCACGCGCACCGGCGAGGGAATTGCCGGGCGGGTGGTCGCCACTGGCAAGCCCTTGCTGATCGAGGACATCGAGCGCTCCGAGTTTGCGCAGTGGGCACGGCGGGCCAGTGACCCGCGCAAGAGTCTGCTTTCGTCGCCGATCGCCATCGATGGCAAGACCATCGGCGTGATCAATATCAGCGGGCACCTGCAAGGGCGCAGCTTTACCAGGGACGACCTGAGTCTGCTCGACGTCGTTGCGCTGTTCGTCGGCAAGGCGATCCAGGTGGTGCAGCTGCAGAACATCCTGAAGTCGCGCTTCACCCAGATGGCACTGATGCAGTTCGCCGAGAAGGACATTGGCAGTGCACTGGAGTGTGCCGTGGCCAATCCTGACCAGGTGGCCAGAATCCTTGCCAAGTCTTTCTACAAGGAGATGACGCGCGCCGGTTTCGGCTCGAGCCAGATCATCAATGCCGCTTCGGAGATCGTTGGCCAACTGAGTGGCAGCCTCAGCCGGCATAGCAAGCGGATCGAGCAGAACACGCCCGGATAGGCCGAGCAGGGACGGGTCGCCGCGGTAGCAGGGTGGTTTCCGAATTCCCGGGGAGCAACGCGTTCCCATAGCGTTTGCGTACGCTTGCCGGTTCTCATCCTCCTGGTTTGCCGCCGTTTTCCTGCGCCAGGGCCATGTGCGCTTGGCCGGTGATGAATGCTGATCAACGCAACGCAGATCCCAACGCAGATGCTCGACGCGTGTCGGAATTCTTTACACTGTAATGTTGTTATTTGGGAGGGTCGAGCTTCCGATGCCTTCAATCCATTGAATAGAAGGAAGTTATTTAACCATCTTCCCGAAGTGGCATAAATGCTGCTTGTTGCTAAGGGCACGCTACAGGTCTGTTTTGTTTTGACTGGCGAGCGTGTGCTTACAATCATGGAGGAGATGAAGATGGTTAAGTGCAGAACGATGGTGATGGCCGCCTTGGTTCCGACGCTGTTCTCAGTCAGCGTTCCAGCAAGTGCGGGCCTTGTTTTTGGTACGTCGGCCCGCACCCAGTTTGACGGCTTTGTTGCCACGCTAGGCGATACCTACGAAAGCTTCGACGGGTTTCCCGGGCAAACCAACCTGACCACTCAAGTACCGGGCGTCACTTTCCGCACGACGGCGGACGGCTTCGGGTTTGGTTCCTTCCGTCCCCCGGTCGACCTTGAGGTCAACGTGATATGCAGCCCTGCGAACCCGTTTTCCAGTTCTTGTGGCAGCTCAGAAACCGACCATCTGATCGGTGGCGTCAGAGCCGGAGGCATCACTGACGGTCAGTCGGTCTATGAGATCGTCTTTGCCACGGGACAACTCAGGGCCGGACTCACCAGAACGATGAATACCTTTGCTCTGACCCGGTTCTTTAGCGGAACGACGCTGCTTGCGGAGCACCAGAGCACCACTGGCGAAGAATTTGTCGGCTTCCTCACCGATGCCTTGAACCCGATAACGCGCATCGAGATCGACGGGCTTATTCATCCAAATGCCACCGGGTCCATCTATCAAGTGGGCTATTCGGACGACCTCTACTTCGGCAGTGTCGCGGAGAACACGGGCGGTGGCGGCAGCACTCCTGAACCGGCGACCTGGCTGTTGGCCTTGCCGGCTTTGCTGGCGATGCGTCGCAAGTTGCTCACCTGAGTCGCTGGCGAGTGAGTGCCCATCGAGGGCACTTCCTTCCCTGCGACTTCAACGGCACGGGCGCCTCGCTCTGACTTGGCGTCGGCACCGTGCTCGGAAAACGCACACGTCACACCTGCAAGGCACTCCACGGCAACGGCATCGCGGCAGCAGCAGGCGAGACCGGCGGGTAGGGCGACGACCTTGTTCGGAACGCCTTGCTACTCGCCGAATTTCTGGCCGATCAGTGCCCAGGCATCGTTGAATCCACTGCCAACACCCCAGCCCAGGTTGCGCCCGGTTGCCCTGATCTCGCCCAGTTCGACGAGGAAGTGCTCGCGCTTGGCTTCCGGCAAGGTCATGACGGTGGTCAGCGCCTGCTCGAACATGCGCACCAGGGCGTCGAAATACTCCTGGTCGGCAACGCCAACTTCGGTGCTGAAACCGACGGCGTGCCGGCAGTAGAAGATCATCAGTTCGGCCAGACCCTCGGGGTCGCCAACCACCCGCTGGTAATCGGCAAGCGGTTTCTGCGCGTTGGCGACCGAATAGCTCTGGTTGCTGAACACGTCCGGCCACAGCCAGCGATCGATGATCGTCTTGTACGGTTTCAGGGCATCGCTCCCGAGCCCGAAACGGGAGTGCATGAAAGTCTGATTGTCCTTTCTGGCGGCGTACAGATCCTCGATCAGACCCAGCAGGTCGGCACGGTCGAAATCCTTCAGGGTGGCTTTGACGTCGCTCCACGTTGGTGGTTTCTTGCTGTTCACCATTGCGTTCTCCTTCTGCTGAATGCCTCGCCGGGCGCGCGCTGACGATCGGGCATTCTCCTGGTGAAACGCGCAGCGCCTCGTCCCATAGTAGACGTTTTTTTACCGCAGACATTTCTTCTGCCGGTGGCTTCAACGTCCATTCCGTGTTCAGCGAGCCAGGCGGCGCGCTTCCCATCACCGGGGGACGGTCGTCTGCGCGCCTTCGTCAGGGGTCGGATCAGCCACGCGATCAGACCGAGGAGCGCGCGTGCGCCTGCTTGCATCCGGCGCCGGTATGGCTACCTGCTCGTTGCCAGTGGCGTAAAGCGCGCCTGCTCGGCTGGCTGGCCGGGCAGCGTGAGCGTCACGACGACCTTCATGTCCGGTGTCGACGCGTACTTGGCGAAGCCTTTCAGGCGGTTTCCACCGTCGGCAGCCAGGGTCACCGTGGCCTTGATCTTGCCCGCCAGGAGCGTTGCCGTCGCCCTCGCTCCGGCCGTCGGAATGGCGACGCCGTCATGGTCCGAGACATGCAGAACGATAGGGTTTTCGCGCACCTCCCGGCTGTCGGTGGCGACCACCAGTTCAAGGTGATAGGGACCGGCGACGCGCAACTCGCCGCCGTTGGGTGCCTTCTGGGTCGCCAGAACCTCGTCGGTGTGGGCGAGCGAATTCTCGCTGGCGACGAGGAAAGCCACGCTGGCGAGCGAGAGAAAGAGAGTCCTGATTGGCGACATGGCTGGCTCCTGGCAGGGGGTAGATGCCCGTAAACCTTCGGTCGTCTCCGCGCCGTAGGTGACCCCGGCCTCAGCGCCTCAGTGGCGCGCGTAGACGCTGGTCGATCCGTTGCGCTCAACCAGCAGGGTGTCGTAGGGAACCGGGCGCGGGCTCTCCATTCCCGGCGATCCTGCCGGCATCGACGGCACCGCGAGTCCGAGGGCTTTGGGCTTGTCCTTGAGCAGGCGCTTGATGTCCGCCGCCGGGACGTGGCCTTCGATCACGTAGCCGTCGACCTTCGCCGTGTGACACGAGCCCAGTTCCTCCGGCATGCCCAGCGTCTTGCGATTGGCGGGCACGTCGTCGATATCGTGGGTGGTCACGGCGAAGCCATTCTCGCGCAGATGGTCGACCCAGCCGCCACAACAGCTGCAGGCGGCGTTCTTGTAAACCTCGACGCGCGGGGCGCTCTGGGCGAACGCGCCGGTGGCGGAAAGCAGCACAAGGGCGAAGAAGAGGCGAATCAGCGTCATGGCAGGATCTCGTTGGGTGGCCGGGGTGCGGCAGAAGAGGAGGTCAGGGACCGCGGCGGCTTGCGGCCAGCGTGCGTTGGCGAAGGAAAGGCGACGGGTGAACGCTTGCGAAATAGGCATTTTGCGCAGGGCAAGCGTACCGCAAGCTGACAGCGAGATTACATTTTCGTAATTCTTTGCTCCAGGCATTTCAAGGCGTGCAGTTGAGCGCACAATCCACCGCTTTGCGACCCACAGGTTTCACGATGAAGATTCTTCTCGTCGAAGACGAACCCAAGACCGGTGATTACCTGAGACAGGGCTTGAGCGAAGCCGGCTTCGTCGTCGACCTGGCGCGCGATGGTGCCGATGGCCTGCATCTGGGCAAGACGAACGAGTACGATCTGGCAATCCTCGATGTGATGCTGCCCAGCCTGGATGGCTGGCAGGTGCTGGCGGGAATGCGCAGCGCCGGCATTGGCATACCGGTCTTGTTTCTGACGGCTCGTGATCGCGTCGAGGATCGGGTGAAAGGCCTCGAGCTGGGCGCCGACGACTACCTGGTCAAGCCCTTTGCCTTCGCCGAACTGCTTGCCCGGGTGCGCACACTGCTGCGCCGCGGGACGTCGAGCAAGGAAGCGGAGCTGATGCAGGCCGCCGACCTGCAGCTCGACCTTCTCCGCCGTCGGGCCAGCCGCGGCGGGCGGCGCATCGACCTTACGGCGAAGGAGTTTGCGCTCCTTGAACTGCTGCTGCGCCGGCGCGGCGAAGTCCTGTCGCGCTCGCTGATCGCCTCGCAGGTCTGGGACATGAACTTCGACAGCGACACCAACGTCATCGATGTCGCCGTGCGCCGACTGCGCGCGAAAGTCGACGACGACTTCGAGCCCAAGCTGATCCGCACCGTGCGTGGCATGGGCTACGTGCTCGAGGTCGACTCGCGGTGAGGAGGCGACGTCGATGAACCGCTCTGTCTTCTACGCCTTGCTGGCCGCCGTTCTGTTCGGCGCCAGCACTCCGGTCGCCAAACTGCTGGTCGGCGACGTGCAGCCGCTCCTGCTTGCCGGTCTGCTCTACCTCGGTAGCGGTATCGGGCTGAGTGTGGCGCGGCTGATTCGCGATCGGCGTTGGCAGCCTTCAGGTCTGGCGCGCGCGGAATGGCCGTGGTTGCTCGGCGCCATGCTCTTCGGCGGCGTCCTCGGACCGGTCGCCCTGCTCTACGGGCTGGTGCACACCAGCGGGGCGACGGCGTCGCTGCTGTTGAATCTCGAAGCCGTTCTCACCGCGCTCC
Organism: Candidatus Accumulibacter sp. ACC005; assembly: GCF_907163215.1. Lineage (NCBI taxonomy): Bacteria > Pseudomonadati > Pseudomonadota > Betaproteobacteria > Candidatus Accumulibacter > Candidatus Accumulibacter sp. ACC005. Next base: position 87,709 of record NZ_CAJQUB010000016.1, read on the forward strand.
TCGCCTGGCTGGCCTTCAAGGAAAATGCCGACCGGCGCATCGTCCTCGGCATGCTGGCCATCGTCGCCGGCGGCGTGCTGCTCTCGTGGCCGACCGGCGACACCGGGCAGGACAGTTGGCTTGGCCCGCTGGCGATCAGCGCTGCCTGCCTGTGCTGGGCGATCGACAACAATCTCACGCGCCACGTCTCCGCGTCCGACGCCCTGTTCATTGCCGGCAGCAAGGGTCTCGTCGCCGGTGGCGTCAACACGCTGCTGGCGCTGGCTCTGGGGATGACGCTACCCGGTGTGGCGACACTGATCCCGGCGATGACCCTCGGCCTGCTCGGCTACGGGGTGAGCCTGGTGATGTTCGTGCTTGCCCTGCGCGGCCTCGGCGCTGCGCGTACCGGCGCCTATTTCTCGACCGCACCGTTCATCGGCGCCGCCGTTGCGCTGCTCCTTCTCGGCGAGTCCACTTCGCCGGTGTTCTGGGCCGCGGCGGCGTTGATGGGCGTCGGCGTCTGGCTGCACCTCACCGAGCAGCACGGCCACCAGCACACCCACGACGACCTGCAGCATGCCCACAGCCATCGTCACGACGAGCATCACCAGCACCCACATGACCCCGGCTGGGCCGGCGACGAGCCGCACAGTCATCACCACCGGCACCTGCCGATGGCGCACAGCCATCGCCACTTCCCCGATATCCACCATCGGCACGAGCATTGATTGGTCGGCAAGGGTAGCGACGTCGTAGGGGCGCCGCCCCGCAGGGGCCGCAAGCTTGTCCATACTGCCAAGGCACCGCCGGGCAGCGAGTGCCCGCTGCAGCACTGACTCAGGCATGCCACCCCGGCATTCCTCGCCGGGGTGCTATCGGTAACGGTAATTCCGGGGGCTCGGGTTGTTATTGATGATAGTCGTAGTCGTGTCTGGCTCGCGCATCCCGCACGCCGAATACATGCGCCGCTTCGCCGCTCCGATTGTCGCGCCAGTCGAACTATTGGACCCTGCTGCGAGGTCGTAGCTCCACTGCGCTCTTTCGCAGTCCTGACTACGCCTCGATTCCGCTCGCAGTTCGTCGTCTCTACGCTCATATCGTTGCTCAGCGTCTGAAACCATTTGCCACTGCTTCTCGGTAACCGCCAAGCTCTTGGCTTTGCTGAAGTCGCGTGTAGCCAGTGCTTCGGCGACTTTCGCATCGAGCATGCTGGTTTCGCGATCCCGTGTCCTGGCGACCTCCCGAGGGTTCGGGTAGACCTGCACCGACCCTTGAAAAACTTGCTGTTCGCGATCCCCGCCGGAGCAAGGGGCATCGGAGAAAGCTGTTCCGCCTGACGGGGTTTTGCATTTGTAGTATGTCTGCCCGATGGCCGTCGACGACATGGCAACACTCACGACCAACAGGGCGGCAGCGGCTTTCAATTTCCATCCTTTCAGTACGTGTAATGGCCTGTTTCGTCTGTATAGCATGGCCGCGAGTTTCAAAGCAAGCGACCGGTATCGGCGCTACCAATCAGGCGTCCGGAGGCACGCCGGGTATTTTCGTCGGCGGAATGGGCTTGGCAGGATTGATTCGGATTGCTCGAATCCGCCTACGATTTGCCGACTTTTTCGCAGACGACAAAAAGCCCGACCTTGTGAGCCGGGCTATCTGCTTGATTTTCTTGGTGGGTCGGGTGAGGCTCGAACTCACGACCAATGGATTAAAAGTCCAGTGCTCTACCGACTGAGCTACCGACCCCCGAGGAGGGCCGAATTATAGGCAAGGGGCAGATGCCTGTCAATGCTGTGGTGGATCGATTGGCGCAACAGATGCCGTCCCGTGGCGCCGACGAAAAAGGGCCCTGCGAAGGACCCTGTGACGCCGATGCGGCGGATTCGTCGGAGCCGGGCGCCGCTTCGCGCGATAATGCCGGCTGCTGGGCAGGTCTCTGCCTGCAACCGATTTCCTCCTGCCGGGTCTATTCCCGCTGCTGCCACCCGAACCCGTTCCTGGAAGCCCAATGGATCCCTTGACTCATGCTCTGCTCGGCGCCACCGCCGCACAGGTCGCCCTTGGCCCGCGCCTTGGCCGCCAGGCGTGGCTGCTCGGCGCCGTCGGTGGCGTGCTGCCCGATGCCGACATCGTGATCCGGAGTTCGGCAGACCCCTTGCTGGCGATTCAGTACCATCGCCACTTCACGCACGCCCTGGCGTTCATTCCGGTGGGTGGCATCGTCGCCGCCCTGCCGTGGCTGGCGCGGCAGGCTCATCGTCCGAACTGGCGGCCGATCGTCGCGGCGACGACCATCGGCTACGCCACCCATGCCGTTCTCGACGCCTGTACCAACTACGGAACGCACCTGCTCTGGCCGTTCTCGCCGCTGCGCGTCGCCTGGAACTGGATCACCACCATCGGCCCGCTGCTGACGCTGATGCTGCTCGTCGGGCTGGTCTTCGCCGTCCGCCGCGGCGCGCGACTTCCGGCGGCCGTGGCGCTGCTGCTCAGCGTTGCCTACGTCGGCACGGCGGCCTGGCAGCGCGAGCGCGCGCTCGAGATGCAGGTGCGCATCGCCGCCGCCCGCGGCCATCCGCTCGATCGTGCCGAAATGTTCCCGACCGTCGGCAATCCGCTGCTCTGGCGATCGGTCTATCAGTCCGGCGAAACGCTGTACACCGACCGGCTGCGCGTGGTGAGCCGCGCCGCGACGCGCTGGAAGGAGGGCAGCACGGTCGACCTTCTGCTGGAGAAGGATCTGCCGCCGCCGGCGCTCGCCGATGAACGTGTCCGCCGCGACTACGCGCGCTTCAGCTATTTCTCCGCCGGCTGGGTGGCGCGCGCCAGCGCCGACCCGAGCGTCATCGGCGACGCGCGCTACTCGCTGCGGACAGACGGCTTCGAGCCGATCTGGGGCGTCCGCTTCCACCCCGGCACGGCGACGCCCACCGAGTGGGTCGATCGGACGATCAAGAACCGCGTGCCGATCAGCGAGCTGTGGCGGGAGCTGACGGGGACAGCAGCCGGTTACATGGCCGTGCCGCTGGCGCGCAACTGAGCGCGCCGACCGGCCGGTCGATCGCCGAGATTGCCGGCTGACGGCAGGGCAGCGCTTGCGCCATGGTGCGGATGGCACGACGGTGAATCGTCACCCCTGGCGGGAGAGAAATCAGCGAAAATCGGCGAGCTGACTTTGACTGTCAGCATCACAAATCCTTGCCCAAGGCCCTCTGGATTTTTCATCCTTCATCGGTGCCGTGGGCGCGTGAAACCGAACTCAAGATTTTTCGAACATGGAGGCGAAATGGACAGCAGATTTTCAGTCTGGGGAGGCCGCGGACTCCTTGCTTTCACGGTCCTGTTGCTTGCCGCCTGCGCCGGTTACAGCGGCAGCAATCTCCAGCCGGGTGTGGCGACGCTTGCCGACGTCGTGGCTTCCATGGGCGAGCCGGCGATGAGCTGGAAGGATGCCGATGGAAGCGAGCAACTGGCTTACCCGCGCGGGCCGGCCGGCACGCAGACTTTCATGGCCTTTGTCGGCCCGGATGGCAAACTCCAGCGCATCGACAAGGTGCTGAACGCCGCCCATTTTGCGCGTGTCCAGGGCGGAATGACCAAGGATCAGGTGCTGCGCATCCTGGGTCCCTCGGGATCGCAATGGACGCAGTTCTACGCGCGCAGCAATCAACTCGCCTGGTCATGGCTGTTCTGCAACAGCTGGAATCAGCAGGAATTCTTTGACGTCATGTTCGATGCCAGTACCGGCATCGTGCATTCGACGGGGCAGCATCCGAATCTGGGCGGGCGAGACGGCAGTCAGCCGCCCTGCGGGCAGTGACGAAAACCCTCGCGCGTCGCATCGTCGGTGGGGCGCGAGCGTCCCCGCCCCCGGTTACCCGCTATCGCCAGCGTTGAACGAGCTGATCGGCGAGATCGGTCAGTTCCGACGCGATCACGTCCGGGACAGGAACTTCTGCTGCGGGCAGAATGGCGTTGTGAGGACGGGTAACGAGTGCGCCACGGCAGCCAGCGGCCTGGGCGCCGATCGTATCCCACAGGTGGCAGGCGACAAGGCACAGGTCTGACGTCTCGACGCCCAGTTGCTCGGCCACCAGGCGGTAGGTCTCGGGGGCTGGCTTGAACCTGCGCACCGACTCGACACTGAAAGATTGCTCGAAGAACCCGCCGATCCCGGCGCGCTCAAGCGGCGTCGGCGAAGACGCGCTCGCCGAGTTGGTCAGCGTGACGAGCCGGAATCCCGCGTCGCGCAGCCGGCTGAGCGCCGGAACGGCGTCGGCATGCGCCGGCATTGCGCTCATCCGCTTCTTCAGTTCGTCGATGTCGCCGTCGGCGACGCTTACCCCGTGGATCGACGCCACCATGCGCAGGCTGCCGACGCCCAGTTCGCCGAACGGCGTGTAGAGGCCCGAGAGCGTCATTGTTTGCGAGTAGAGGATCAGTTGCGCAAACCACTCCCTGAGAACGGCCCGGTCGCCGAAGACGCGATCAAACAGGGGTTCGAGCGTGGTGATGTCGAGCAGCGTCTCATTGACGTCGAAAACGATGATCGAAGGGGGTTTGTCGTGGGACATGGGGCATCCTTTGTCAGTTTGTCGGTGCGGGTCGCAACATCGGGAATGTCGGTTTTCTGACGGCCCACTTCAACGCGACCGCTACGGAAGACGGAGGAGTCAGGACGGTCGATTGTAGCCCGCCGACGGGTGGACCAGAAGGACGAGTCAAGCCGGTTCGTCCTTGTCAAAGCTCGAACGTGCAAGACGCTGGCGGATTTTCTGCCAGGCTTCACCAAGCCGCGGCGCTTTCAGCACCAGTCAGTCGAGTGTAGCGCTGCATTCTTGATGAGACTTTTGGCGACCGCTGAAAGCAGGGCGAAAACCCTGTAGTGGCCGAAGTTCGCAGGGTCCCTGCCGGGGTGGCCCTCGTCGCCACCACTGGCGCTCATCCCCCCACGCCGTCATTGCGAGGAGGCGAAGCCGACGCGGCAATCCAGGGGTTTTGCTCTTCACGTGGTCGATGCGGCGGAAGATAGTCAGAGGATGAAGCTGGATTGCCGCGTCGGCTACGCCTCCTCGCAATGACGAGCGGGCTGGCGTGTTGCCGCCTTCCCGACGAGTCTTTCAGCATCCCCGACAGCCGCTTGAAACCAAGTCGCCGCGGGCATTCTTGTGTTCCCTGCTGCGTGCAACACTACCCTGCTGTAGCGCGGCATTCTTGATGAGGCTTTTGGCGCCCGCTGAAAGCAGGGCGAAAACCCTGTAGTGGCCGAAGTTCGCAGGGTCCCTGCCGGGGCGGCCCTCGTCGCCGCCACTGGCGCTCATCCCCCCACGCCGTCATTGCGAGGAGGCGAAGCCGACGCGGCAATCCAGGGGTCTTGCGCTTCGCGTGGTCGATGCGGCGGAAGATAGTCAGAGGATGAAGCTGGATTGCCGCGTCGGCCACGCCTCCTCGCAATGACGTGCACGCGGCTGCGGCGCTGTATTTCCGACGCGACTTTCAGGACGCCGGACAGCCGCTTGAAACCATGTCGCCGCTGGCATGCTTGTATTCCCTGCTGCGTGCAACACCACACTAGGTCTTCGGAGCGAAATCCGAGGCGTCATGGCGCTCGTGCAGCTGCCCTGAAGGCTCGCCCCAGTTGCGGTTCACCCTGCATCCGCGCTGGACGGCGGGGCGCTCAAGGATCTCGTCGGCCCAGCGGCGCAGGTTGATGTAGCTTTCGACCTGCAGAAACTCGCCCGCGCCATAGGCCTTGCCGAGCACCAGGTTGCCATACCAGGGCCAGGTGGCGATGTCGGCGATGGAGTATTCGTCGCCGCCGAGATAACGGTGCCCCGCCAATTCGCGGTCCAGCACGTCCATCTGGCGTTTCACCTCCATCGTGAAACGGTTGATCGGGTACTCGTATTTCTCGGGCGCGTAGGCGTAGAAGTGCCCGAACCCGCCGCCCAGATAGGGTGCCGAGCCCTGCAGCCAGAACAGCCAGTTCATGACCTCTGTGCGCGCCGCGGCGTCCCTGGGGAGGAAATGGCCGAATTTCTCGGCCAGATAGAGAAGGATCGCTCCGGACTCGAAAACTCGACTGCCGGTCTCGGTATCCAGGAGCGCCGGGATTTTCGAGTTGGGATTGACTTCGACGAAGCCCGTCGAGAACTGCTCGCCGTCGCCAATCCGGATCAGGTGGGCGTCGTATTCCGCGCCCGTCTCGCCGAGAGCCAGCAACTCTTCGAGCAGGATGGTGACCTTCTGGCCATTCGGCGTGCCCATCGAATAGAGCTGTAACGGATGTCTGCCGCGCGGTAGCACGGCCTCGTGCGTGGGCCCGGCGATCGGACGGTTGGTCTTGGCCCATTTCCCGCCATTTTCGGCGTCCCAGGTCCAGACCCTCGAGGGTTGGTATTTGCTGGTGTCAGACATGATCCTGAATTCCTTGATGTTTGTTAAGCGCTTGCTCGATCCTGCGTCGCGGCCAACTGTTCCAGAATGCGCCTGTAGTTTTCGACCCCGTGCGCACCGGAGTAGGTGGCGACGCTTGCAGATCATTGCCGGTACGCCGCGAACGCCCTGGTTCAGCCAGTAGTCTTCGGCATGGCTCAGCGGCCGCGCGTCGCTGTCAAGTGATCGACTGCCTGAATCGAGGGGCTTAAATATAGACGGATTAAACCGATTGGCCAGCACAATCTTTGTCGACGGCAAACTGAGCGAGTGCCGGGACGCGTCAGCGCAACCAGCGCTGCGCCGTCGAATGTGCCGCTGCTGCGCGGGGGGCGGGGCGGCGTCCTCGGCGCGAAGACCGTCGCTTGACGAGCGAGTGGCAAGTGCTAGCCTATGCTTTTCCTTGTACCGGAGACTGCGATGAAAATGCGACAACTGGGCCGCGACGGCCCGCAGGTATCGGCGCTGGGTCTGGGTTGCATGGGCATGAGCGATTTCTACGCCGGGCGCGATGACGGCGAATCGATCGCCACCATCCACCACGCACTCGATCTGGGCATCAACTTTCTCGACACTTCCGACATCTACGGCCCGCATACCAACGAGGAACTGGTCGGGCGGGCGATCAAGGGGCGGCGAAACGAGGTCTTCCTGGCGACCAAGTTCGGTATCCTGCGCGACCCGAACGATGCGTCGATGCGCGGATTCGACAGCCGCCCCGAGTACGTGCGCAGTGCGGTCGAAGGCAGTCTGCGGCGCCTCGGTGTGACGACCATCGACCTCTATTACCAGCATCGGGTCGACCCCAGGGTGCCGATCGAGGACACGGTCGGCGCGCTTTCCGAACTCGTCCACGCCGGCAAGGTGCGCTACCTCGGCCTGTCCGAAGCGTCCGCCAGCACGCTCGAACGCGCCTGCCGGGTGCACCCCGTCACTGCCTTGCAGAGCGAGTATTCCTTGTGGTCGCGCGACCCCGAGGCGGAGGTGCTGGCGGCGTGCCGGCGGCTTGGCGTCGGCCTGGTTCCGTACAGCCCGCTCGGCAGGGGCTTTCTCACCGGTGCGCTCACGCGACCCGAGGATTTCGCTGCCGACGACTACCGGCGTTCGAGCCCGCGCTTCCAGGGTGAGAACTTCGCGCGCAATCTGGCGCTGGTCGACCGGGTCCGGGCGCTGGCCGCCGAGGTCGGCTGTACTCCGGCCCAGCTCGCGCTGGCGTGGGTCCTTGCGCAGGGCGACGACATCATCCCGATCCCCGGTACCAAGCGGCGCAAGTATCTCGACGACAACGTCGGCGCGCTCGCCGTTCGCCTGACGCCCGCGCATCTGGCTGCGCTCGACGAGGCCTTCCCGTTCAACGCCGCCGCCGGCGAACGCTACCCGGCGAACATGATGAGCGCCGTCAATCGCTGAGCTTCGCGCCGACGAGTCGCGGCGCACCGCCGGCAGCTCGCTGGCGTTCCCTACGGTCGGTGCCGCGAGTATTTCGTAATGAACCTGAATGAGGTACGATCGACCTGTTTTCAGCTCTGTGCCGCCCATGTCAAACCTTGCCAACAATGGAGTTTCCAATGCCTTGTTCAGCCGAACGCTGAGCGGCGTGCTGGCGCTGCTCTTCGGACAGCCGGGAAACTCTTTCTACACGCGCGAAATCGTCCGGCGCGTGGGGACTGGCGGTAGCCAGGTCCACAAGGACCTGGAGCGCCTGACCGGCGCCGGACTGATTCTCCGCGAGCCGCGCGGAAACCTCGTTTTCTATCGCGCCAATCCAGACGCGGCGGTGTATCCCGAACTCGTCGGCCTGGTCGGCAAGTCCTTTGGAATTGCCGACCGACTGCGCGCTTGTCTCGAGCCGGTCGCGAGCCGCATTCAGTGCGCGATCGTTTTTGGTTCGGTAGCCAGACGAGAGCAGCGTGCCGACAGCGACGTCGACCTGCTGCTTATCGGCGAAGTGCGCCTCTCCGAACTGGCCGTTCCCCTGCACGCGGCAGAGGAAGCGCTTTGCATGCGGATATCGCCGACGCTGATGAGCGTCGAGGAGTTCCGGCGCAAGCGTCAGAATGACGACTACTTCCTGAAGAACGTCCTGGCGGGTGAACTGATTACGCTTTGGGGCGCGCTTGACCCGACGGTGGCGCCGTGAGCGCTCTTGAAATCCTCGTGCGTATCGGCCAGCTCAAACTGGAACCGCCTTCAGACGACGAAATCGCCACTGCCCTGCGCAAGGCTGCCATCTACCTGGCCGACGCGGCATTCCCTCGCTGAGTCCGCCGGGCCGTTTCATGCTTGCCTACGACGCCGCACGCGCTCTGGCTTTTGCTGCCTTGCGCGCCAGCGGCTACCGCCCCGATAGCGGGCGCGGCCATCGGGCCGTGGTTTTCCAGACCCTGGCGATCACCGTCAATGCCCCGCCGCAAGTCTGGATCACCCTCGATCGCTACCATACCCGGCGCAACGCGTCCGAATATGGAGGCATGGTCGAAGCCAGCGCCGGCGAGGCTGATGACCTGCTGGCCACGGCTCGCGCGCTTCAGGATCTGTTGCGAAACTGGCTGGCGAGCCATCGTCCGGCTGCTCTGTCCTGATTGAGCAGCGTCGCGCATGAACGAGCAGGTGACCCCCCTCGGGGAGCTTGAACAAACGAACCATTTGGGGGAGTCTATGGTTACGAAGGCGAGAGCTGGTGGGCCAGTACTTGCGCCCGGCCCGTGTTCGCTACGGGATATATGTGCTCGGCAATACCGATCCCCAGCGACAATGGAAAGAGCCAGACAGCGGTGACCTGATCGGTTTTGACGAGTTGGTGAGACGCGTCGTGGCACGAGCAGCGGCCCTGCAGACGAAGTTAGCAGAAGAGGTGGATGCACTGGCGGTGATCGCTATCGACTTCTCGGATCCCAGGCAGCGCGGGCGACCAGTGACCGAGGCTGCCGCCGCTTCGTGAGCAAACGCTCAAGCGCCGGCGTGACGGCACTCAGGTTTGGGCCGCGGAGTGTGTCGGGCGCGCGCCGGGGCGACAAATGCCCGGGTCAGTCGATCGGCGTCTCGACCGAGTCGGCGAACAGCAGCTCTTGCTGCCGCGCTGGCGCACGATCCGCGGCAGCACGGCGCGTCGACAGCGCACTGACGCGTACCCCGAGCAGGCGCAGCCTGCGGTCGAGCGGCACGCGGCGCAGGCATTCGCCGGCGGCGCGGCGGATCGCCTGCGCGTCGTCGATGGCGGCGGGCAGGGTCAGGTCGCGGGTGACGGTCTGGAAGTCGGCGAAACGCAGCTTGACGCCGATCGTCCGCCCCTGGTAGGCCTTGCGGCGCAGGTCCTCGGCGACCTGCGTGCATAGCGCGGTGAAAATTCCGCCCAGCGTCTGGCGATCGGCGCGCGGATGAAGGTCGCGTTCGAAGGTCGTTTCGCGGCTGATCGATTTCGGCTCGGACGAGGTGCTCAGCGGTCGTTCGTCGATGCCGTGCGCGGCGGCAAGCAGCCAGCTGCCGTAGCTGCGGCCGAAGTGCTGCTGCAGGAAAGTGGCGTCGGCTTGCGCCAGATCGCCGATGCAGTGGATGCCCAGCGTCGCCAGCCGCGCGCTGGCTTTCGGGCCGATGCCGTTGATCTTGCGCGCGGCCAGTGGCCAGATGCGCTGCGTCAGGTCCGCCGCGTTGAGCAGCGTCAGTCCGTCCGGCTTGTCGAGATCGGAGCCGATCTTGGCGAGCAGCTTGTTGGCGGCGACGCAGATCGAGCACGACAGCCCGGTGGCGGCGCGTACGGCGTCCTTGATGCGCTGCGCGAGGGCGCGCGTGTCTTCGGCGAGCGCGCTCAGGTCGATGTAGATTTCGTCGATGCCACGGTCTTCGATCTGGGGCGCGACCTGCGCGACGGCGGCCTTGAAGAGGCGCGAGTAGTGCCGGTAGGCGGCAAAATCGACCGGCAGAAGGATTGCCTCGGGTGCCAGTCTGGCCGCCTTCATGATTCCCATCGCCGAAAAAACGCCCAGGGCGCGCGCTTCGTAGGTGGCGGTGGTGATCACGCCGCGGCCGGCGTAGTCGCGCAGGCGCGCAAAACGCCGCTCGCCGTCGGCGAGCAGCAGCGGCTGCTGCGCACGACTGCCGCCGATGACCACCGGCAGGCCGCGCAACTCCGGGTAGCGCAGCAACTCTACGGAGGCATAGAAAGCGTCCATGTCGAGATGGGCGATACGGCGCTGCGGCGGCGTATCGCGCGGTGCGCCAGCGGCCGGCATCAGTAGAGCAGGAAGGCCTTGCGCGCGTCTTCCCAGGCGTCTTCGTCGGCACGGGTCAGCGCGTCGAGGTCGGCCGGGGTTGCCGCCGGGTCGTCGACCCATTCGCGCAGCAGCGGCGAGCCGTTGATCAGGTCGATGGCCAGGCGCTGGTGTTCGTATTCGTAGGCGAAATCGCGCCACAGGGGGTAGTCCGGCTGCACCTGTCGCAGCGCCTTGAAGGCCAGGCTCTGCAGGCGCCACGGGCGGAACCAGGCGTGCTGGTAATGGACGTCGTCGACGTGGATCTGTATTCCCTGGCAGAGCCTGCCGGCGTGCTTGTGGAAGGTCGGTTCGAACCAGCAGGCGCGCAGCCGGCAGCCGAGCAGCCAGTCCGGCGCCAGTGCGTTCATGGTCCTCAGCAGCTGGCCGGCGTCGATATCGGGAGCGCCAAAAAGCTCCAGTGGGCGAGTCGTTCCGCGCCCTTCGGAGAGTGTCGTCCCTTCGAGCAATACGGTGCCGGCGTAGCAGCGCGCCATCGACACGTTCGGCGCGTTCGGGCTGGGGTTGATCCAGCTGCGCTGGCCGCCTGGCCAACCGTAGCCGGGCGCCGCGGCGGGTGCCCAGCCGTGCATGGCGATGACCGTGCAGTCGACGTCGAGGTCCAGCGTGGCGATGAACCAGCTCGCCAGTTCGCCCATCGTCAGGCCGTGGCGCATCGGCAGCGGTCCGGCGCCGACGAAACTTTCCCAGCCCGGGCGCAGCAGCAATCCCTCCAGCGGGCGGCCGGCCGGGTTCGGGCGGTCGAGTATCCACACCTCCTTGCCGTGCTCGGCCGCGGCTTCGAGCAGGTAGCGCAGGGTGGTGATGAAGGTGTAGATGCGGCAGCCAAGGTCCTGCAGGTCGATCAGCAGGACGTCGAAGCTGTCGATCATCGCCGGCGTCGGACGGCGCACGTCGCCGTACAGGCTGAACACCGGGATGCCGTGCTCCGGGTCGACGAAGTCGGGCGATTCGACCATGTTGTCCTGCTTGTCGCCGCGCAGACCGTGTTGCGGCCCGAACGCCGCGCTCATCCGCAGGTCGGGCAGCGCGGCCAGGGCGTCTAGGGCGTGTGTCAGGTCGGCGCTGACCGACGCCGGGTGGGCGACGAGTGCGATACGGCGGCCGAGCAGCGGCTTGCGCAGCTGTGCCTCCTTGAGCAGGCGGTCGAGTCCGAAGTCGATGGCGGGCATGCGACTTTCCTTCAGGCAGGGGACGACGGGGACGAAGACGACCGCGGCGGCAGTTCGAGGGCGAAACCGTCGCGGCGGTGAAAGTCGGGCAAGGGCGCGGGGTGGCGCAGCGCCCAGTAGCTGTGGCAGCCATCGACGGTGTCGGCGGCTTCGACGACTGCCGCCAGACCCACCTCCAGCGTCGCTGCGGCCACCATCGGCGGCAGATCCGCGGGGGCAACTACGGCCTCGATCTCGAGCCGGCCGGCGAAGCGCCTGGCGACGATCTGGGGTGCGCTGAAGCACCGCACCGCTTCGTCTCGCTGCCGGTAGCCCGAGAAGGCATAGCTTGCCCATTGACCGGATGGCGAGAAGTTGAACTCGCGGTAGGCGGAATCGCCCGTGACGCCGACGAAGGCCTCGAAGCAGGTGTGCTCCCACAGGCCGTCGGTGCAGTCCGGCGTGCGCGGCTCCGGAATCAGCAAGCGCACCATGTCGCCGCGCAGGCACCAGGCGAGATCGAGATGCCCGTCGGCGCGCAGTACGGCGTGCACGTCGATGCTGCGCACGACGGGAGCGGGAGTGGCGGGATGCGGGCGCAGGGTCAGCGTGAATTCGCTCGGGAACATGGGGCGGAAGGGCGTCGTGGCAAGGTGATCGGCGGGGTAGCGCGTGGCGTGTTTCAGAAGCTGCGGGGGCTATGTTGGCGCAAGCCTTCGCGCAACGCAACGGCCGCGCCAGTCGGGGGCTGGAAGCGGCTTTCAGGCTTCCGGACAGCATTATTGTGTCAGTTATGTTTCCGTATTCCTAGAGGAGAAGACGAGTGATATCCACCACGCTGGCAGTGATGGTAAGGGCTGCAGCCTCAATTCCCAGGGCCGTCTCGACATGGCAAGACCATTAAAGTTCAATATTTGTGTCGGATAAAATGGCGATTGACTGGGCGCGAGAAAGAGGTAGATACTGCGCCTCGCAGCGCGACGGCGTTCAATAATCACACTACGGAGGTGCCTGTGTTCGGTATCCTGGGAATTGTACTATCGCTGGTGCTGCTGATCGCTCTCGCCTATCGCGGCTGGAACGTGATCATCATTGCGCCCATCTGCGCCATGGTCGGACTGCTCTTCGGCGGGCTCGATGCGCCGATCATCGCCACCTACACGCAGGTCTTCATGCCCGCACTGGGTAATTACCTGATCAAGTTCTTCCCGCTGTTCCTGCTCGGTGCGGTCTTCGGCAAGCTGATGGACGACTCCGGTTGCGCACGGACCATCGCCCACAAGATCGTCGAGTGGACCGGCAAGGAACGCGCGATCATCGCCATCATTCTCGCCTGCGGCGTCCTCACCTATGGCGGCGTCTCGCTTTTCGTCGTCGCCTTCGCGGTTTTTCCGGTCGCCATCCAGATGTTCCGTGAAGGCAACCTGCCGAAACGACTGATCCCGGCGGCCATAGCGCTCGGCTCGTTCACCTTCACGATGTCGGCATTGCCCGGTTCTCCGGCGATCCAGAACGCTATCCCGATGCCGTATTTCCATACCGACGCCTTCGCCGCGCCGGGTCTGGGCATCATCGCCGGGCTGGTGATGTTCGGTTGCGGCAGTGCCTGGCTGATGATGCGTGCGCGGCGCGCGCGCAATGCCGGCGAAGGCTACGGTGATGACGAGCCGGCCGCCGTCGCGGGCGACCCAGCGTCGATGCCCGCCGGTGACATGCCGTCATTCACGGTGGCGATCATCCCGGTTCTTCTGGTCCTGGTGCTCAACTTCATTTTCAGCAAGTACATCATCCCGGCGATGGACACCGACTACCTGGCGCTGCCCAAATACGGCAAGACGACGGTCTCCGCTGTCGGCGGCACCTGGGCGATCATCCTGGCGATGCTGATCGCCTGCGTGGTGCTGATTGCTCTGACCTGGAAGCGTTTCCGCAACGTTCGCCAATCGCTGACCGATGGCGCGCTCGGTTCGATGCTGCCGATTCTCAACGTCGGTTCCGAGGTCGCCTACGGCGGGGTGATCGCCAGCCTGGCATCGTTCATAATCATCAGGGACTGGCTGATGGCGCTCACCGACAATCCGGTTATTGGGCTGGCGATCGTGGTCAACGTCCTTGCCGGCATTACCGGATCGGCTTCCGGTGGCATGAGCATTGCGTTGCAGGCTGTCGGCCAGACCTACCTCGAGCTGGCGCAGGCGGCAGGCATCACCCCGCAAATCCTGCACCGCGTTGCCGCGCTCGCTTCGGGAGGCCTCGACGCGCTGCCACACAACGGGGCCGTGATCACCCTGCTGGCTATTTGCCGGTTGAATCACAAGCAGTCGTACTTCGACATCTTCATGGTCGCGGTGGCTTTCCCGCTGCTGGCGATGCTGCTGGTCATCGTTCTCAACGGCATGTTCGGCACTTTCTGAGGAGAACGCCGGTGCGCATTCTTTTCGCTTTCCTTGCCGCCTCGCTTGCCCTGGCGCCGCACTCCGGCGCGCAGGCGCAGGTGAGGGCGGACGAGCTGCGTTTGCTGGCTGCGGAGCTTCCGCCCTACACTTTCCAGATCCCGCCAGTCAGCGTTACCGAGACGCCTGGCGTCAAGCAAGGCTTCGTTTATGAGCTGGTGAGCGAAATGGCCAAGCGCGCCGGCCACAGCGGCGTCATCGAGTTCATGCCCTGGGACGCGGCGCAGCGGATCGCTCAAACGCAGCCGAACATCGGCATACTCGCCCTGACCCGCAGTCCCGAGCGGGAAGCCAAGTACAGCTGGCTGGCGAAGATCTACACCGACGATCTGGTCGTCGTCGGCGGCGCCGGCATCGATGTCTCGGGCCTGGACAAGGTCAAGGATCGCCCGATCGGGGTGCTCAGCAACTCTGGCGCCGAGGCACTGCTCGAGGAGCGAGGGTTCAAGCGCATCCGGCCCCATCGCGAAGAGTGGATGAACGCACGCCTGATGCAGCAACGGCGGATCGATGCCTGGCTCGCGCCGCGGCTGATGGTCATCTACGGCATGCGCGAAGTCGGCGCCAACCTCGAGGCGCTCAACTTTGGCGAGATCGTGCGCCAGAGCGAGATCTATCTCGCCGGATCGAAAGACCTGCCCGATGCCGAAGTGCAGAAATGGCGGAAGGCCCTCGAGGAGGTGAAGGCCGATGGCACCTACCAGCGCATTGCCGATCAATACAACCGCCTGAAGGTCGAGCCGATTCCTGATGACATGCGGCTGCGGTTCAGTCAGCCGGTCTGGGAGTAGGGGGTTGGCGCGCTCGCTCGTGGCGCGCCCCCGGCAATCTTCTGTTGCGTTTCTTTACGACCACGCAGGCGGCTCTGGCGAGCCTCGCCGGCCTCAGCAGCCGGCCAGTCCGTGCCCTTCGCACAGGACCCGCTTGACGTAGGCGAGCACGATCCACAGCCAGAACGTCAGGAAAAAGGCGACGAAGGGGACGTGGCGGTCGACAACAACCTTCGGCGTCAGCCAGCGAACCAGGCGGACGACCGGCCGCGTGACCACCTGGAAAAGCCGATAGACCGGATTGCCGGCGCGTCGGGCGCCGGAGAGCAGGCCGACGGCGCCTTGTCCGAGGAGTGAGAGCAGGGCGACTTCGACCAGCGCACGCAGTATGGATACGACAAACAGATCGGGGTGGCTCATGGTATCTTGGCGTTATCTTCTCGGACTTGCTGCGGGGGCGTGTGCAGATGAATTTCGAGTATTGGCGCCATTATGCCCGCGCCCGGCTGTGGCGCTTCTTCGGGCGCGACGAAAAGGCGTTTGCCGAGTATCTGATCGCCCATCGCCTGCGGCCAGACGACCTGTCGTCGGCGCAGCATCTGGCGTGCATCGCGGCCGAGAGGACGCGTTACGCGCTCGCCGCGGAATGGTTTGTCGAATGCCTGCGTCTGGCGCCCGAAGATGCGGAGATGCATTACAACCATGGTTTCGTCTGCGAGCAGGCCGGCGATCCGCGCGCGGCGATCGCCGCCTTTGCCGAGGCGGTTCGCCGCAAACCGGTGCTCGACCGGGCCTGGTACGGGATGGGTCTGGCGCACGCTCGTCTTGGCGAACACGCTGCTGCAGCGGAGGCATTTGCACGTTCGGTCGCACTGCAACCTATGCACGGCGAGGCTTACTATCTGTGGGGAATGGCCTGTCATCGCGCCGCGCGTCCGCAACAGGTCGAGGAGGTCATCGGACGCCTGGTCGATTTTGACGCCAGGCTCGCTGCCAGGCTGGTGCGCGACGTCGGGCGTGAAGAGGAACTGGGGCCGCTGCTTCCCGAGATGCCCTTCTGAGCGACGAGGCGGCAGCAAGCGGGTCGGGGACGCTCGCTGCGGAGTTCCGGCGTCTTCATGGTCGCTGGTCTATACTGTTTCTGTGTCATTACAATGGCTTGGCGCGCCGCAGCCGTGGCTTGGCAACGGCAACGCCCTGTCCCGCGCTGGCTTAGTGATGGCGAGCGTCGGCTTCTCGGCGGCCATCACGGGTTCGCAGGCTTGCTTTTTCCATTGACGTTGTTGGCGACGAGGAGAGCGGAGATGTGGCGATTCGCAGAGGGGACGGCAGCAATAAGAGAGACGTTTCGGATCGGTCGCAGCGGCTTGCTGTTGGGGCTCGGGCTGCTGACTGTCGCAAGCGCCGCGCAGGCGGCCGTGCTGACCGCGATCCATGACTACCGCTATCTGGTCAGTGGCTTGCCTCTTCCGCAAAGGGAGTTTCCGTCGCTGGTGCATGAGTTCGAGGGCCTGGCCTTCACCAGCGACGGAAGTCTCTGGGCGTCGATCGCGCCCAATCCAACGGACGCCAGAAGGGAGTTGTGGCGGCTCGACCTGGCCAGCAATTCGGTGGCCGAAGTGATTGCCGACAATCACGTGTCGGTCTTCGGTCTTCCGGTCGCCAATCCCGTTGCCCTCGGCGCTGCCGGTGCGCAACTGATCGTCGGCGAGAATTTCCGCTACGCGAGGACGCATGGCATTGCCCTGAACGACGTAGTCTGGGCGTTCACGCCAACGCTCAGTACGCCACAACTGGCAGACTGGAGTTTCTCGCTGCCGCCGGCGCTCTGTGATGGTGTGGAAGGTGCTGCGTCAGTCAATGGACAGGTTTACGTCAGCTGCGGGGGCAGCGGCCGGATTGTCGAGTTTGATCCGCTCAGGGCTCTGCTCGGCAGGCAGTTCTCCCTTGGCGCCTATGCTCTCGGGCTTGAGGCGCTCGACGACCATCGCTTGCTGGTCGGCGACTACAGCACGCACCAGCTACACATCTTCGATCTCGCCCTCGAGCGGATTACCGAGTCGATCGACCTGGCCGATCTCTTCCTGGGCGACAGCAGCGACTATTTTGGCCTGACCAATGAAGTCTATTCTGTCCAGGTGGTTCCTTCGGAGAGTCCCCGGCGCATGCCGGATCCGGACGGCCTTGCCTACCGGGATGGCTCGATCTACATGTCCTTCGATGGCGACCTGCGGATATTCCAGATCGCCTTGGACGTACCTCGGCCGGGGACGCCTCCCCCGGTCGCCTTGAACGTACCCGAGCCAGGGGCGATGGCTCTGGTTGCCATCGGCCTGCTTGGTTTGGCCGGGGCGTTTCGACGCTGGTGCGTATAGCATGGGCGCGGCCGCGGCCAGGGTGACGGCCGGCGGCCAACGAAGCACTGAAAAAGTGGGACGCGGTGACCGTTGCCGGCTGCCGCGTGCCTTATCATCGCCGTCTGCCCGCCGGCATTCATTTGATCGCCGGCCATCCTCATCCCGTAAAGGAGACAAGCATGCCGCTTGACCGTCACCCCATGGCCGCTTCGCTGCGGGTTTCAGATACCGGCAAGGTGGTCTCGGCCAGTGCCGCAGTGCGCCTGATCAACGACGGCGACACCATCGCCACCAGCGGCTTCGTTGGCATCGGTTTTGCCGAGAATATCGCGGTGGCTCTCGAACAGCGCTTTCTCGATGCGGCCGAGGCTGATCCTTCCGGCCTCGGCAGTCCGCGCGACCTGACGCTGGTCTATGCCGCCGGACAGGGCGACGGCAAGGAGCGCGGTCTCAATCACCTCGGGCACGATGGTTTGCTCAGGCGCGTCGTCGGCGGCCACTGGGGGCTGGTTCCCAAGATGCAGCAACTGGCGGTGGCCAATCGGATCGAGGCCTACAACCTGCCGCAGGGAGTGATCACGCACATGTTCCGTGACATCGCCGCGGGCAAGCCGGGAACGATCACCCGCGTTGGACTCGGAACTTTCGTCGATCCGCGCTTTGGTGGCGGAAAGCTGAACGAAAAGACGACCGTCGAACTCGTGCGGCTGATGGAAATCGACGGTGAGGAGTACCTTTTCTACCAGTGCTTCCCGATCCACGTCGGCATCATTCGCGGCACGACCGCCGACGCCGACGGCAACGTAAGCATGGAACGCGAGGCGCTGACCCTCGAAGCACAGGCGATTGCCATGGCCGCCAGGAACTCGGGAGGGATCGTCATCGTGCAGGTCGAGCGCATCGCCGAGCGCGGAACGCTGAACCCGCGCCAGGTCAAGATTCCCGGCATCCTGGTTGACTGCGTGGTGGTCGCCGAAAAGCCCGAATACCACATGCAGACCTTCGTCGAACAGTACAGCCCGGCCTTCGCCGGCGAGATCAAGGTGCCGATGTCGGCCATCGAAGCGATGCCGATGAGCGAGCGCAAGATCATCGCCCGGCGGGCGGCCCTCGAGCTGCGCACCAACGCGGTGGTGAATCTGGGTATCGGCATGCCCGAAGGGGTGGCCAATGTGGCCGCCGAGGAGCAGATCATCGACCTGCTGACGCTGACCGCCGAGCCGGGCGTCATCGGCGGCATTCCGGCCGGCGGGCTCAGTTTCGGCGCGGCGACCAATGCCCAGGCGATCATCGACCAGCCCAGCCAGTTCGACTTCTACGATGGCGGCGGCATCGACCTTGCGTTCCTCGGTCTGGCGCAGGCCGACCGCGAGGGCAACCTGAACGTTTCCAAATTCGGCCCGCGGCTGGCCGGCGCGGGCGGTTTCATCAACATCTCGCAGAATGCCAAGAAGGTCGTTTTCGTCGGTACCTTCACTGCCGGGAACCTTCAGGTCGCGGTCGAGGACGGCAAGCTGCGCATTCTCGAAGACGGCAAGGCGACGAAGTTCGTCGCCGCCGTCGAGCACCGTACGTTCAGTGGCGGGCAGGCGGTGAAATGGGGCAAGACGGTGCTCTACGTCACCGAGCGCTGCGTTTTCCGCCTCTGTGCCGAAGGGCTCGAACTGGTCGAAATCGCTCCCGGTGTAGATCTGCACAAGGACATCCTCGAACGCATGGACTTCGTGCCGGTGATGCACTCCGCGCCCGTGCTGATGGACGCCCGCATCTTCGCTGACCAGCCCATGGGTATCCGTCCGGACCTGCTGGCCATGCCGATGAGCGAGCGCCTTTCTTACGACAAGGAGAAGAATCTGTTCTTCATCGACTTTGCCGGTCTGAGCGTGCGCAGCGCGGCGGACGTCGAGCACATTCGGCAAGCGGTCGAAGAGCGTTTGGCGCCGCTCGGCCACAAGGTCAACGCGATCGTCAACTACGACCGCTTCTCGATCGTTCCGGAGCTGGTCGACGACTACGTCAACATGGTCAAGGGCCTGATGGATCGTCATTACCACGACGTCACCCGCTACACGTCGAGCACCTTCCTGCGCATCAAGCTGGCCGAGGAGCTTGAAAAGCGGCAGGTGCCGGCGCATGTGTTCGCCAGCCAAACCGAGGCGCACGGATACTTCCGCATGCCATGAAGTTTGCGGGTTGACCAGCGTGCTCGCCGTACGGCCTGTCGCCTGTATGCCAGATGGGTCGATTTTTTTCGGCGCGGGCGATTTGCCCCAAGGAACGTGATTTGGTCGGCAGCGTTCGTCTTTTCATGCCGCCAGCTTGCTGTGCGTAGCGATCTGCGGCATGATTTGGCCCGATGCCGACGCTGGCCCGCCACCTCCTTTTCCCCGTGAGCCGATGACCCGACTGCGCCAACGCCCCGCAAACCTGTCGTGCCGCCCGCTGCCGGCCGGCGCCGGGATCTAGCCCGCGCATGGGGTCGCTGACACGCCTGATCCGGGAACTCCTCCAGGACGCCGGGAGGGATCTTGCACCTACGCTGATCGTCGTCGCCATTTTCCAGGCCTTCTTCATCCAGCGCATGCCGGAGAGCCTGGGCGCGCTGGTGGGCGGATTTGCCGCTGTCCTCATCGGTCTCGCCCTGTTCGTGAAAGGCCTCGACGCGGCGATTTTCCCGGCCGGCGAGACGATGGCCTTCGATTTTGCCCGCCGCGGCTCATTTCTGTGGCTGATGGCCTTTGCCTTTTGCATCAGCTTCGCGTCGGTGGCCGCCGAGCCGGCGCTGATGGCCGTGGCCTACAAGGCCGAGGCCGTTTCCGGCGGCAGCATGGGGGCAATGACCCTGCGCATGGTGGCGGCGCTGGCCGTCGGCCTGGCGGTCATGATCGGCGTCTGGCGCATCGTCCTCGGGCATCCGATCGCGCTGTACCTGATACCCGGATACCTGATCGTCGTTGGTCTGACGGCGCTATCCCCTCCGGAACTCGTCGGCCTGGCCTTCGATTCGGGCGGCGTCGTCGCTTCGACGGTCACGGCGCCGCTGCTGACGGCGATGGGCGTCGGCCTGGCGGCGACCATCCGGGGCCGCAATCCGATGCTCGACGGTTTCGGCCTGATCGCCTTCGGCGCGCTCGCGCCAATGATCATCATCCAGCTCTACGGCATCATGTTCTTTGTTCCCGCCGAACATGGCACGGCGGTGATCATGATGCCGAGCGACGACGAGCACCATCTGGGTGCCATGGCAATGCTCGTCAGTTTCCTGAACATGGTCAAGAACCTGCTGCCGATCATCGCCGTCGTTCTCTTCTCGAGCTTCGTCGTCCTGCGCCGGCCGCTCGCCGATCCCAAGGGGCTGGCAGTCGGCATGCTCTTCGTTGCCGTAGGCCTGTATCTGTTCGACGAGGGCCTGCAGATTGGCCTCTTCCCGCTCGGCGACGAAATGACCAGCGGCCTGATGCAGGACGGCGCGGCGATGTGGGTGCTCTATCTCTACGGTTTCCTGATCGGCTTTGCGACGACCATGGCCGAGCCGGCGTTGATTGCGCTGTCGATCAAGGCCGACGAAGTCAGCCTCGGCCAGCTGAAGGGCTTCTGGCTGCGCTCTCTGGTGTCCATCGGCGTCGGGGTCGGCCTGGTCATCGGCTGCGCGCGCATCGTCGATGGGACGCCGATTGCCTACTGGCTGATCCCTGGTTACCTGCTGGTGATTGCGATGACCAAGATTGCGCCGCGCTTCATCATTCCGATCGCCTTCGACTGTGGTGGCGTGACGACGTCGACGGTGACCGTGCCCCTGGTCACCGCCCTTGGCGTCGGGCTCGCCGAGCGCACGCCGGGGCGCGATCCGATGATCGACGGCTTCGGTCTGATCGCCTTTGCCTCGCTAACGCCCATGATTATTGTCATGTCCTACGGCATCATTGCCACCTTGCTGCACAAGTCAAGGAAACGTGTCAGGGAGCAAACCTCATGAAATTCTCTGCTGTCGTGCTGATCGTTCCCGACGAGGACGAAAACAGCGCGGTCGAACTGCTCAAGCAGGCCGGAGCGACCGGCATCACGATCATCAAGGGCAAGGGCTTGCGGCACAACGAACGCAAGACCTTTCTCGGCCTCGGCCTGGAGCGCAAGGAGTCGCTGCTGCTGTGCGTCACGGAACAGCAACTGGCGATGCGTATCCTGCGGGCGGTCAAGTCGCAGATGAAACTTGATCTGCCGGGTGGCGGCCTGGCTTTCTCGATTGCGCTGGGCAGCGTCGTCGGAATCGGGCTGGAGCAGATGAAGCTCTTCCGTCGCGGAGTCGAGGACGGCCTTTAAGCGGTTGCGCGGCGCCGCCTGGGCGCCTTTCGATTACTGACCAGGACCATTGAGTAAAGGAGTTCTCGCAATGCTGGTTGCCGGAATAATGAAGAGAAGCGTCGTCACGATCAACCCGCTGGCTACCGTCCGCGAGGCGCTGATGGTGATGAAGGAAAGCGGGGTCAAGTCGCTGGTTGTCGAGAAGCGTCATTCCGGTGACGCCTATGGCCTGATCGCCTATCGCGACGTCGCCAGGGCGGTGATTGCCGACGACGGCGACATCGATCTGCTCAACGTCTATGACATCGCGCAAAAGCCAGCGCTGCAGGTTTCGCAGCACCTGGAAGTTCGCTACCTGGCGCGCTTGATGATCCAGTACGCGGTGAAAAGCGTGCTGGTGATCGACAACAACGATCTGCAGGGCTTCGTCTCGGATACCGATGTCGTCGGCAGCCTCATCGAACGGGCAGCAAAGGAAGGCTAGAGTCCGCCAGCCATGGAAAAGAAAATTCGCCGCTATTCGGCCTTCATCCCCCGCTGGTGCCAGGCTTTTGGCGACCACGCGCCTGATCCCGGCGGCGAAGGCCGGGCCGTCGAATGGCTGCTTGGCGCCGACAGCGTCGGCGTTGTCGTCCTGCCCGACATTCGGCGCTTTCTGACCCACGAGCTGCTAGGTGCGCAACAGCCCGCGCTCGAGCTTGGTGAACGCTTCGTACGCCTCAACCAGCGCACCTACGCCGAGATGAATATTCTCGGACATCCCGGTTACACCGCCCTGCGCCAGTTGCTGCTTGCTGCAGACGATGCGTACATGTTCCTCACCTATCATCTGATCTACCCGCCGGGGACGCGGATCATCACCATTTCACGCAAGCCGCCGCTGCCGCTGCTGTACAAGGAAATGGCGCCGCTGCCGATCACCGTCAGCGACTGAGCAGCGGGTCCGGCGCCGCCGACGCCGGCGCTGGGCTTCGCCAGCCATGGCGGCGTTCCGTCGGCGTCGGGCGCGAAGTCGCCGGTGCTATAATCGCGGCTCTTTTTTACGCGCTCTTCAGATGCTTATCACCCGTCGCCTGGAGTTTGACGCAGGCCACCGAATTCCCGACCACAAGAGTCAGTGTCGCCACCTGCACGGTCATCGCTACGCGCTCGAGATCACCCTTGGCGGCGAGATCATCGAGCAGAGCGGGAATCCGGCCAACGGCATGGTGATGGATTTCTCCGAAGTCAAGGCCCTGGCCATGCGCCATCTGGTCGACGTCTGGGATCACGCCTTTCTTGCCTGGGCAGGCGACCAGCCGGTGGTCGACTTCCTGCATTCGCTGCCCGAACACAAGACGGTACTGTTCGATTGCGTGCCGACTGCCGAGAACCTTGCCCAGCGAGCATTCGCGATTCTCGACGCCGTCTATCGCGACAGCTACGGCAATCACCTGCGCCTCGAACGCGTGCGCCTCTACGAGACGCCCAACTGCTGGGCAGAGGCGGTTCGCGGATAGGGTATTGCCTTGTTGGTACTGCCTGTTCGGCGCCGGATTCTTGTACCATTCCGGGCAGGGCAACCATCGCAAGGCTCCAACGACGATGAAAGCAGAGCATTCTGCAGGCGCCGCTGAAGGCAAGCGCGCCCTCGTTCGCTGTCCGCACGGCAGCATTCCGTACCTGCCTGCCGGCATGCCGCAGCGACGATGCCGCTGCGGCATGCCGGGGCCGGGGGCGACGTTGAGCTGGCGCATGCTCGACGTCGGCGATACGGCGGTGACCATCGAGTTCGGCGACGGCGTCGATCAGCGCCTGCTGGCGGCGGTCGCCGCGCTTGATCAGGCCATCGCGCGCCAGGTGGCCAGCGGCCGTGCGCCGGGAATCGTCGAAACGGTGCCGACCTTCCGTTCGCTGACCGTGATCTACGATCCGCTGCGTACCACGCGCAGCGCCATCGAAGCCGTTGTGCGTGCCGCCAGCGAGTCGTCCCAAGACGCCATTCCCCGCGTCGGCCGGCACTGGCGACTGCCGGTCTGCTACGGCGACCAGAACGCCGCCTGTGGTCCCGATCTGGAGGCTCTGGCGGCCGCCTGCGCCTTGCCGTCGGAGGAGGTGCTGAGGCTGCATTCCACCACCACCTACGACGTCTACATGCTCGGCTTTCTGCCGGGCTTCGCGTTCATGGGTGATTTGCCCAAGGTGCTTGCGCAGCCGCGGCGCAGCGAGCCACGGCTGCGCGTCCCGGCGGGCAGCGTCGCCACCGCCGGGACGCTGACCGCGATCTATCCCTGGGAGAGCCCGGGCGGCTGGCACCTGATCGGCGCCTGTCCGGTGCCCCTGTTCTCGCCGGCCTGGGCGCAGGCGGCACTGTTGCAGCCGGGTGACCGGGTGAGTTTCCGTGCCGTCGACGCAGCCGAATATCGCTCGTTGCTCGACGAACTGGCGGCAAGCCGAGCGTCACCAACCCCGCCGGACGCGTTTCTGGTCGACGCCGGGGCTGCGCGATGAGGGCCGTTCTGGAAGTCGTCAGCCCCGGCGCCATGGCCAGCATCCAGGATCTGGGTCGCCACGGGCTGCGCCGCGTCGGCGTGCCGACCGCCGGCGCACTCGAGCCCGGTTGGCTACGCCTGGCCAATGCCTTGGCGGGCAATGAGCAGGACGCGCCGGCAATCGAATTCCTCGGCGGTGGGTTGTCGTTGCGCGCGCTGGAGCACCCCGTGCGTATTGCGCTTGCCGGCTATTTCCGTGCTGAAGTCGTCGCCGCGGGCGGGCGTCGTCGCCTCGACTCGTGGCGCAGCGTGACCCTGGCCCCTGGCGAGCCGCTGCGCTGCGCACAGCTGACGGCAGGCAGGGTGGCTTACCTGGCGCTGGCCGGGATGCGCGTGCCGCCGCAGCTCGGCAGTGCCTCTACCTATGCCCGCGCTGGCCTGGGCGGCGTCGATGGCGGTCTGCTGCTCGCCGGCGTGCGCTTCCTGGCTGGCGGGTGCAGCGGCGACGAGAAGGGCTTGCCGGCGCCGCCACTGGCTGATCCGGCGCCGATTCGTGTCGTTCTCGGGCCGCAGGACGACTACTTCGAGCCGGCGTCGATCGCCTGCCTGCTGAGCGCCGCCTACCAGGTTTCCCCGGCGGCCGATCGCATGGGAATGCGGCTCGACGGGCCCCTGCTCAGACATCGTCGCGAGAAAGGCGTCGAGATCACTTCCGACGCGACCGTACCGGGGTCGATTCAGGTGCCCGCGCAGGGCCAGCCAATCGTCCTTCTCGCCGACGGCCAGACCGCCGGAGGTTATGCGAAGATCGCCACCGTGATCTCGGCGGACCTGCCGCGCCTGGGTGTCATGGCGCCCGGCCAGGTGCTCCATTTCAGATCGGTTTCGGTGGCTGTCGCTGAACAGGCCGCGCGCCAGCGCGAGGCCGCAGTGCAGGCGCTGCTTGCCGCCATCGCGCCGCTGGTCGAGCGGAGCGGGATCGACCTGCAGGCAATCTACGCCGCCAATCTGGTCAGCGGGGTGGTCGACGCACAGGCGATGGACGACGCTTTTGCGCTGGCGGACCCTCCAGGGAAGGAAGAACAATGAGCCGCAGGATCAATCTCAACGCCGATCTGGGTGAAAGTTTCGGCATCTGGGAAATGGGCAGCGATGCCGAATTGCTGACCATCGTCGGCGCGGCCAACATTGCCTGCGGCTTCCACGCGGGCGACCCCCTGGTCATGCGGCGCACGGTCAGGCAGGCGCTTGCAGCCGGGGTCAGCCTCGGCGCGCATCCGTCGTTTCCCGACCTGCAGGGTTTTGGGCGGCGGCCGATGCAGCTGCCGACCGCCGAGCTGGAGGCGATGCTGATCTACCAGATTGGCGCCTTGAGCGGTCTCGCCCGGGCCGAAGGCGGGCGGCTGACACACGTCAAGCCGCACGGCGCACTGAACAACATGGCCTGCCAGGATGCGGCGCTGGCGAGCAGCGTGGTCGCCGCCATTCATAGCCTCGACCCGGCGTTGATCCTGCTCGCCCCGGCGCTGTCGAAGCTGGCCCTGGCCGGTGAAGCGGCCGGCTTGCGCGTCGCCGCCGAGATCTTCGCCGATCGCGCCTACGGCGACGACGGCAACCTGGTGCCGCGCAGCCAGGTCGGCTCGGTGTTGCACAGTGCCGACGAATGCGTCGCGCATGTGCGCCGGATGGTCGACGGCGGCGGCATCGTCACCCTCGGCGGGCAGTTGATCCGCACCGATTTTCACAGCATCTGCGTGCACGGCGACGGTGCCGAGGCGGTGGCCGCGGCGAGCGCCATTCATGCTTCGCTACGCGCGTCGGGCGTCAGCCTGTTGCCCCTTCCCGGAGTGCTCCGGGAGGCCGCCGACTCTGACGTGTCGCCGTCGATGCTTTAGAATATCGGCATCGCCGCAGCGCGAGCTGCCGACTGCCCCGCCGTCCAACGAGCCAGGTGCAAGGAGTGGCCAAATGGCCTCCGAGTGCCGGAAAGACGCTGATGCCCCACAGAATTCTCAAGGTTCCCGAGCGTGGCATGCTCGACGCTTACGAGCGCGTGCTGTCGTCGCGCAAGTTCACCGCCGACGCCGCGCAGCGCACGGCAGCCGAGCGTCTGCAGCGCCTGTACTACGAGCTGCTGTCGTTCAAGGTCGGGCGGAGCAGCAAGCTGCGCCGCTTCCTTGCGCCGCCGCCAGTGCCGCGCGGCGTCTATTTCTGGGGCGGGGTCGGTCGCGGCAAGAGCTTCCTGATGGACTGCTTCTACGACGCGGTCCCCTATCGTCGCAAGCGGCGGGTGCACTTCCACGCTTTCATGCACGACGTCCATCGCCAGCTGAAGCAGTTGAAGGGCGAAAAGGATCCGCTGGCCAGGTTGGCCGAACGCATTGCCAGCGAGCTGCGGCTGCTCTGCTTTGACGAGTTTCACGTCTCCGACATCGCCGATGCGATGATCCTCGGCCGTTTGCTCGACGCGCTTTTCGAACGCGGCGTGGTCTTCGTGATGACCTCCAACTATCCGCCCGACAGGCTCTATCCGAATGGCCTGCAGCGCGAAAACTTCCTGCCCACGATCGCCTTGATCAAGTCGCGCATGGACGTTCTGGAGATCGATTCCGGCGTCGACTACCGCTTGCGCACGCTCGAGCAGGTCGAGATCTTCCATTACCCGGCGGATGCCGCTGCCGAATCGAAGATGGCCGGCTACTTCACCAGCATTGCGGCCGGAGTGGGGGCCGCCGGCGGTAGCGTCGAGATTCTTGGTCGCCAGATCCCGACCTTGCGGCGGGGCAACGGCGTCATCTGGTTCGACTTCAAGGCGCTGTGCGGCGGTCCGCGTTCGCAGAACGATTACCTTGAACTGGCGCTTGGCTACCATACGGTTCTGCTCTCGGCGATCCCGCGGATGTCGTCGACCATGGCCTCCGAGGCGCGGCGCTTCACCTGGCTGGTCGATATTTTCTACGATCACAAGGTCAAGCTGATCGCCACTGCCGACTGCGAGCCGGATCAGCTCTATACCGAGGGTACGCAGGCCAGCGAGTTCTTCCGCACGGCCAGCCGGCTGACCGAGATGCGCTCGCGCGAGTATCTCGGGCTGCCGCATCTGTCGTGATCGGCCGGCACTGGGATGGGAGGAGGAACCCGTGTGGTGGCGGGATTTCACCGGTTCCATTGTGCTGCCCGCGTCGCCAAATCCGGGCAGGCATTCCCCAGCCCCGTCATTGCGAGGAGGCGTAGCCGACGCGGCAATCCAGTTCCATTCTCTGGCTGCTTGTCCGCCACATCAGCCAGGCAAAAAACAAGACCTCTGGATTGCTGCCACTTCGGCTATACGCCTCCTCGCAATGCCGTGCGGGCTGCTGTGGCGCCGTCAGACGGCAGCCAGTGCCTGCTCCAGATCGGCGAGCAGGTCGTCGATATGCTCGATGCCGATCGACAGGCGAACCATTTCCTCGGAAACGCCGGCCTTGGCCAGTTCTGCCGGCGCCAGCTGACGATGGGTGGTCGACGCCGGGTGGCAGGCCAGCGACTTGCTATCGCCGATATTGACCAGGCGGGTAAACAGCTGCAGCGCGTCCTGGAAGCGTGCCCCGGCTTCGGCAGCGCTGCAATCGCTGCCCTTGACGCCAAAGGTGAGGATCCCGGACGCCTTGCCCTGCATGTATTTCTCGACCAGCGCGTGGTCGCGGTGGTCGGGCAGGCCGGCGTAGTTGACCCACGCCACCTTGGCGTGTCCCTGCAGGTAGGCGGCGACCTTTTCGGCATTGGCGCAAATGCGGTCCATGCGCAGCGGCAGGGTTTCCAGTCCCTGCAGGATCAGGAAGACGTTGAACGGCGAAATCGCCGCACCCATGTTGCGCAGCGGCACGACACGGGCGCGACCGATGAAGGCCGCCGGGCCGAGCGCCTCCGTATACACCACGCCGTGGTAGGAAACGTCGGGTTCGTTGAGCCGCCGAAACCTCGCCTTGTGCTCGGCCCAGGGAAAGCGACCGCTGTCGACGATGATGCCGCCGATCGAGTTGCCGTGACCGCCGATGTACTTGGTCAGCGAGTGCACGACGATGTCGGCACCGTGTTCGAACGGCCGGCAGAGGTAGGGCGAGGGGACGGTGTTGTCGACGATCAAGGGGATGCCATGGCGGTGTGCAATCTCGGCCAGCTGCTCGAAATCGGTGACATTGCCGAGCGGGTTGCCGACCGATTCGCAGTAAAGGGCCTTGGTCTTGTCGTCGATCAGCTTTTCGAAGCTGGCCGGATCGGCGTAGTCGGCGAAGCGTACGTCGAGCCCGTACTGTGGCAGGGTATGGGCGAAGAGATTATAGGTGCCGCCATAGAGTGTCGCCGCAGAGACGATGTTGTCGCCCGCTTCGGCAATCGTCTGGATGGCGTAAGTGATCGCCGCCTGCCCCGAGGCCACCGCCAGCGCGCCGACGCCTCCCTCGAGTGCCGCAACACGCTTTTCGAGCACGTCCTGCGTCGGGTTCATGATCCGCGTGTAGATGTTGCCAGCCACCTTGAGGTCGAACAGGTCGGCGCCGTGCTGCGTGCTGTCGAACGAGTACGAGGTTGTCTGGTAGATCGGCACGGCGACCGCCTTGGTCGTTGCTTCGGGGCTGTAGCCGGCGTGGACGGCGAGGGTTTCGAGTTTCATGCGCTTCCTCTCTGGATGGGTTTGTGCGGTGTGTCGACTGGGCAGCATCTTAGCACCACCGCTGGCCGCTGTTGCCGGCCGGCCGCTTTGCTCGGCAGGCTTTGCCGGTAGCGCTGGCCAGCGGGGACGAAAGCTGTCGACAAAGCTTACAGTCGTGTTCCCGGCGACGGCGGAATGGGCAATAAAGCAGGCGCTTGTCATTGCGGCACGAGATTTGCTTGGAGAATCCTGGCCACCCATTTCGTGCACTGGCAAACAACAAGCGATCGGGATGGCTGCTGGTTGGCTGGCAGGCAGGCGACGTTTGCTGTGGCCATTGTCAACACCACAGGAGGAGGGTGTGGGCCGCGCCAGACACTGCGTTCTCGCCTTGTCGCCGGCTCCTTGTCTGCCGCTGCCGCGGAAACGGCGGTGGCAGACTTCTTTTTGCGCGTTGTCGGCCGGGCCAAGACGCTGGACTGCCGCGTCACCGTGCTCCTGGCCGTGACGGCTGGCTGTCGGTGCGTTGCCGCCGGCTCCTGCCGCGCAGCAGAAAGCGACCGGGGTCGACGGCGTTGACCAGGTCGTCGGGCAGCGGCAGCGGCGCGGCGGTGATCAGGCAGGCGAGCAGTTCGCCGGCGAGCGCCGACCAGACGATGCCGCGGGCGCCGAAGCCGTTGATCAGGTAGAGACCCGGCAGGCGCGGCATTTCGGCGAGTGGCCGGGAGGGAGCGCCGGGGTCGATCGCCGCGGCATCGCCGACGGCGCCGATCATCGGCAGGCGGTCGGGCGATAGCGGCCGGAAGCCGACGCGGCCGGCGAGGTCGCGGGCCTCGATTCCCTTGCCGTAGCCGGGCAGGATGAAGTCGAGTTTGGCCAGGTTTTCGGCGTGGTCGGCTTCGCGCAACGCGGCTTCTCCATCGTCGACGCTGAACGTGGCGCCGGCGCAACGCAGGCCGTCGATTGCCGGTGTCACGTAGCCGAGCCGGCAGACGACGACGTCGGGCGCCGATCCTGGCCTCGCGCGAAGGTGCGAAACCTGCCCCCGCGCTGCGCGCAGCGGCAGATGGGCGGTGACGGAAAAATATCGGGCGGTTGTCGCGTTGGCGAGGATCAGCACCGGCGCTGCGGCGATCACTTCGCCGGCGGCGTTGCGGGCGCGCCAGAGACCGGCCGGGCGGTCGATGTGCGCGACCTCGGTGTCGTAGTGGGCGCTGATCGCGTTGGCGTAGCGGGCGACGTTGGCGCGACACAGCGACGCCGGGTCGACCCAGCCACCGCCGGGGAACCACCAGCCGCCGCTGGCCACTGGCCAGGCGGCGAGCTTTCGCGCCTGTTGACGATCGACGAAGTAGAGCTCGTCGGCTGCCGCCTTCCGGATCTCGACGACCCGCCGCTGGGTCGCGGCGTGTGTTTCGTCGCGGGCCAGATGGAGGACGCCGGTCTGTCCCCAGCGCAGCGGCTGGCCGGCCGCGGTCAGCGCCGCGAAATGGCGGCAGGCGTGCTCGAAGCCCGCCCTGGTCAGGCGCGCCAGGCGGTTGTCGTCGAGCGAGGGGAGCGGTCGCAAGACGCCGGCGACGTTGCCCGATGCCCCCTGGCCCGGTTCGTGGGCACGCTCGATGAGGTCGATTTTCCAGCCGCGCGCCGCCAGCCTTTCGGCGGCGCTGCTCCCGGCCAGACCGGCGCCAATGACGATTGCGTGCGGGTTCATGGCCGTTTGGCTCGGCGACCTACTCGGGGCGCATTTGCGGGAAGAGGATCACGTCGCGAATGTTCGCCGAGTCGGTGAGGAGCATGATCAGGCGGTCGATGCCGATACCGCAACCGGCGGTCGGCGGCAGTCCGTATTCGAGCGCGCGGACGTAGTCTGCGTCGTAGTACATCGCTTCCTCGTCGCCGGCGTCCTTGGCCTTGGCCTGTTCGAGGAAGCGCGCTGCCTGGTCCTCGGGGTCGTTCAGCTCGGAGAAGCCGTTGGCGATTTCGCGGCCGGCGATGAACAGCTCGAAGCGTTCGGCGATCTCCGGGTTGCTGTCGCTGCGCCGCGCCAGCGGGCTGACCTCGGCGGGGTAGTCGACGATGAAGGTCGGGTCCCACAGCCCGGCTTCTGCGGTCTCCTCGAAGAGCAGGAGTTGCAGCGTGCCGAGGCCGGCTGCAGCGCCCACCTCGACCTTCATGGCGGTCAGTTTGGCGCGCAGCCAGGCGGCGTCGACGAGTTGCTCGACGCTGTAGCCGGGCTGGTCCTTGCGGATCGCTTCGATGATCGTCAGGCGCGCAAAAGGCTTGGCGAAGTCGAGCGTACGGCCCTGGTACTCGAAGACTTCAGTGCCCAGGGCCTCGCGCGCGCTGTGGCGCAGCAGCCCTTCGGTGAAGTTCATCAGGCGGCGATACTCGGAGTACGCCTCGTAGAACTCCATCATCGTGAATTCGGGGTTGTGGCGCGGGCTGATGCCTTCGTTGCGGAAATTGCGGTTGATCTCGAAGACTTTTTCGAGACCGCCGACGACCAGCCGCTTGAGGTACAGTTCCGGCGCGATGCGCAGGAAGAGCTCCATGTCGAGGGCGTTATGGTGCGTCCTGAAGGGCTTCGCCGAGGCGCCGCCGGGGATCGGATGCATCATCGGCGTTTCGACTTCGAGGAAGCCGTCGTTCACCATGTAGCCGCGGATCGACTGCACGATGCGGCTGCGCACGGCGAAAGTGAAGCGCGAGCGCTCGTTGGTGATCAGGTCGACGTAGCGCATGCGGTACTTCTGTTCCTGGTCGGTCAGGCCGTGGAACTTCTCCGGCAGCGGCCGCAGCGATTTGGCCAGCAGCCGTACCTGCGAGCATTCGACGGTCAGTTCGCCGGTGCGCGTGCGGAAGAGCGTGCCGACGGCGCCAACCATGTCGCCCATGTCCCAGCGCTTGAAGGCCGTGTAGGCCTCCTCGCCGATCAGGTCGCGGCTGACGTAGGCCTGGATGCGTCCGGAGAGGTCCTGCAGGGTGATGAACGAGGCCTTGCCCATGACCCGCTTGAGCATGATGCGGCCGGCGACGCGCACTTCGACCGGCAGGGCGGCGAGTTCGTCGCGGTTTTTTTCCTCGTAGAGCTCGTTGATCTTGCCGGCCGTGTTCTCGCGCGCGAAGTCGTTCGGATAGGCGCTGCCGGTCTGTCGCCACTCGGCGAGCTTGGCCCGCCGTTCGGCGATGATGCGGTTCTCGTCGTGCTGCGCTGAGCTGTCCTGGGGAGTGTCGGTGTGGGACATGATGGCGGGGTCTCGGGTGATCAGTTCTTTGCTGGCGTGGCCAGTGTCCGGGCGTCGCCGATGGCACGCTCGAGCAGGAAGGCGCCGATGGCCTTGGCCGTGGCCTTGTCGGCAGGCATTCCGTACCAGCGCGAAAACGCGGTTCGCGTATCGTCGGGATTGTCGCTCGCTGGCGGCAGGAAGAAGAGGCCGCTGGCGCGCCCGCTTTGCGGGTCGAAAAGAACGTAGAGGTGCTCGTCGAGGCAGCCGCGCGAGCTGCATGCCGAGGTCAGGACGTAGCCGGTGCCGTCGATGTCAACGCGCTCGGCGCGCTTGCCGGCGGCCAGTCGCTGCGTCCATTCCGGCAGGTCGAGCTCGCCGACGGCGCTGCGGTAGGCCTTGGCGAATTCCGGCTGCGCGGCGAGCAGGGCTTCCGGTTGCTGGCCGACATAGGCGTCGAGCGACGCGGCGAAGGTCGGCGCGAATGCCGGCACGACGAGCATGCTGGCGAGGGCGAAGCTGAGAAAAGGTCGTTGCACGGGTCAAACTCCCTGTTTGAGGCTTGCTTCAATGAACTGGTCGAGGTCGCCGTCGAGCACCCCTTGCGTATTGCCGACCTCGACGTTCGTCCGCAGATCCTTGATTCGCGACTGGTCGAGAACGTAGGAGCGGATCTGGTGGCCCCAGCCGATATCCGATTTGGCGTCTTCGAGTTTCTGCTGCTCGGCCTGGCGACTGCGCATTTCGGCCTCGTAGATGCGCGACTTGAGCATGGCCATTGCTTCGGCACGGTTGCGGTGCTGCGAGCGGTCATTCTGGCACTGGACGACGATATTGGTCGGCAGGTGCGTGATGCGCACCGCCGAATCGGTCTTGTTGATGTGCTGTCCGCCGGCGCCGGATGCGCGGTAGGTGTCGATACGCAGATCGGCCGGATTGATTTCGACTTCGAAGGAATCGTCGATCTCGGGGTAGGCGGTCACCGAACAGAAGCTGGTGTGGCGGCGGGCGTTGGAGTCGAACGGCGACTTGCGCACCAGGCGGTGAATGCCGGTTTCCGAGCGCAGCATGCCGTAGGCGTACTCACCGCTGAGCTTGATGCTGGCGGTCTTGATGCCGGCAACGTCGCCTTCGGACTCTTCGAGCACTTCGACGGCAAAGCCCTTGCGCTCGGCGTAGCGCACATACATGCGCAGGAGCATCGCCGCCCAGTCCTGCGCTTCGGTCCCGCCGGCGCCCGCCTGGATGTCGACAAAGCAATTGAGCGGGTCGGCCGGGTTGTTGAACATGCGCCGGAACTCGAGGTTGGCAACTTTCCTTTCGATGCCTGCGATGTCGGCGGCAATCGCCTGCAGCGTTTCGTCGTCGTCTTCGTCGCGGGCCATGGCAAAGAGTTCGCTGGCGTCGCGCAGGCCATCGCCAACCTCCTCGAGCGTCAGCACGACATTTTCGAGGGTGCGCTTCTCACGCCCCAAGTCCTGCGCGCGCTCGGCGTCGTCCCAGACCTTCGGGTCTTCGAGTTCTAGCGAAACGGCCTTAAGTTCATCGGCTTTCTGGTCGTAGTCAAAGATACCTCCGTAGTTCGGTGGCCCGTTGACCGAGGTCGTCGAGGCGGTTTTCGATGAGGTTGAGTTGTTCGGCTTCCATGTTTTCTCTGATCGCTTGATGAATGACCGCCCATTATATACGCGCCTCGGCAGCGGCCGGCCGGCTGCTTCGGCGAGCGCAGGCTGGGCAGCGGCAATTTGGTTTGCTGATCGGTGTCGGACGGATAGAATCCGTGCGCACCAGAAGCATTGGCTGCGCGTCACTACTGTCCGGTTCACTGCCCGGCCCGGAGAGGGTCGCAGTAGAGCGGTCTGAGCACCCGGTAATCCCCAGAACCAAGAAGACGAGGATGGTCATTTCATGAACAAGCTCAGCACAAAAGCCAAGTTTCTCCTGCTCGCCGCGGTCACCGCCGTACTGCTCGCGGCGCTCGGTGGAACCGGGATCTACAGCATGCGCCACATGGCTGGAGAAATTCGGGACGATATCGAGGCGGCGAAGGTCGAGCGGACCTTGCTGATCGCCATCGAAAGCGCGCACTCGCACTTCAAGACGCAGGTCCAGGAGTGGAAGAACATCCTCATCCGCGGCGGCGACCCGGCGAGCTTCGACAAATACCTGGCCCAGTTCACGGCCGAGGAAAAGGAGGTGCAGACCTTGTTGACCGCCGCTGCGGCGGCGATGAAGGAACGCGCCATCGCCACCGCCGACGTCGACAAGCTGCTCGCCGACCATCGGGAAATGGGCGGCAGGTATCGAGAGGCGCTGAAGTTCTACTTCCAGGACGACAAGGCCGCGGCGCAGGCGGTCGACCGCATGGTCAAAGGGATGGACCGGGCCACCGGCGACGGCATGGAAAAGGCGGTTGCGCATGTCGAGCAATTGTCGGCCGAGCGCATGGCTGCGCAGAGTGCCAGCGCCCAGGCCAGCTACGAGAAAGCACGCGACGCTTTCGCCGTGCTCGTTCTCTTCGGTCTGCTGCTGGCCGGAACGCTGTCCTTCGTCATCCAGCGCGACATCATGCGCCTGCTTGGTGGCGAGCCTGCGTACGCGGCCCAGGTCACCTGCCGAATTGCGGCGGGCGACCTGACCGACACGGTGCGCACCGGCGCCGGCGACGAAGACAGCCTGCTGGCTGCGGTCAAGCAGATGCAGAGTTCGCTGAATGCCGTGATCCGCCAGATTCGCGACGCCGCGACACGCCTTGCCGATGATGCCACCCGCATGAGCACTGCGTCCGAGAACGTCTCGCAGGGGTCGAACCAGCAGAACGAAGCGGCGGCTTCTATGGCCGCGGCGGTAGAGGAGCTGACCGCCAGCATCCGGCAGGTGTCGTCGAGTGCTGACGACGCTCGCCGCATGGCGGCCGAGGCCGGCACGCTGTCGCGCGACGGCGCGCTGGTGGTGAAAGGGGCGATCGTGGAGATCAACAAGATTGCCCACACCTTCAAGCATTCCAGCCAGCTGATCGCCGGGGTCGGAGAGCAGTCGGAGGAAATATCGGTGATCGTCAAGGTGATCAAGGAGATCGCCGATCAGACCAATCTGCTGGCCCTGAATGCAGCCATCGAGGCGGCACGCGCCGGCGAGCAGGGGCGTGGTTTTGCGGTCGTCGCCGATGAGGTCCGCAAGCTGGCCGAGCGTACGACGGCGGCCACGCTGAAGGTCGCGGGGATGATCGAGGCCATCCAGAATGGTGCGCGGGGGGCCATCCAGGGAATGGGCGAAGGCGGCGTCCAGCTGGACGAAGGCGTGCGCATGGCGGCCCGGGCGGGCGAGTCAATGACCCACATCGAAGCCGGTAGCCAGAGCGTTCTCGGTGCGGTGTCGGAGATCTCGTCGGCCTTGCAGGAGCAAAGCGCCACCAGCAACCTGCTCGCCGACAACGTCGAGAGAATTGCGCAGATGAGCCAGGAGAACACTGCCGCCGTCAATGGGGTGAATCAGGCGGCCAAGCATCTCGAGTCCCTGTCGGTGACGCTGAACGCCCTGGTCGGGCGCTTCAAGGTCTAATGCGGCGCCGCATTCTTGTTGCCATGACTGCATCTTGATTGTGGAATCCCGTTCATGAGCCTCCTGACACGCTTCCAGCTCTATCGCCATGCGGCCCGGCTTCGTCGTGCTGGCCTGAAGCTGGCAACGCTCGCCCAGGTGCGCCATCGTTGTTGTCTGTGCATCGAACTGCCGGCATCGCTCGGCAGTGCGCGCATCACCGCCATCAATGGTCCTGAGCAGCCGCTGCGGATTGGCGCCCACAGCTATGTTCGCAGTGGCTCGCTCAACATGGTCGGGCGCATCGGTCGCTTCTGCTCGATCGGTCAGAACGTTTCGCTCGGTGAGGACCCCCGCGCGCACCCCACCGATTGGGCTTCTACCAGCTCCGCCTTGATACACGGCTACGTCAGCCCGTTTCAGGAGCCAGAGCATTACGCCAACATCGGACACGACGTCTGGGTCGGTCATGGAGCGGTGGTCATGGCTGGGGTGACGGTGGCGACCGGTGCCATCATTGGCGGCAATGCGATGGTGACCCGGGACGTTCCCCCCTACCACATTGCAGCGGGCAATCCGGCACGGGTGGTGGGCATGCGCTTTCCCGAGGAAGTGGCGGCGGACCTGCTGGCCAGCCTTTGGTGGGAGCTGCCGTACGTGGCGCTATGTACTCTGCAGCGTCGTGACCCGATCGCCTTTGCCGCAGCGGCCCGGTCGCTGCTGGCGGCCGCGTCGCCAGCGGAATACCCGACGGCGACGCTGTATCAAAGGCGGGTGGTCTCGATCAGCGGCGTTTGAGGCGGCCGCGACCCGTTCTGCCTTCGCCTTGCGCGGGAGATCGCAGCGACACTGTCCGTGGGCGATCTGCGCGCGGGCTGGGCGTGCTCAGGCCAAAACCCCTGTTTACGGATAGGTTTCTGTCCGCTGGCTGCTGATATTATGGTCATTTGTTGCTATTGTGACGGCGAGTAGGCGTCGAGGAGGCTCTCTACAACTGGCGGGTCCGGGCGCTTGACCACGCAGCATGAATGCAGCGCCGTGTCTGCAGTGTGCGCAAACGAATAATCTGATTTTGGGAGGAAACCATGTTGGTCTGGCTGATTATCCTTTCTGGTTTGCTTGGCGTTGTGGCGTGGTTCTTCTGGCGCGCGCGCGCGCAACCCGCCCCCATGCGGGACAAGCCTCAGGCTGATTCCCAGCAGCCGTTCCATGCCGTCTCGATAAGGCGCGGCAAGAAGGCCTGTGCCGCGGTACGGCAGATTGGCGGGCAACGATTCCTGGCCCGCGACGCGCCTCGCTTGCCTTTGCGGGGCTGTGACGTGGACCCGTGCCAATGCCGCTACGCCCACTTCGATGACCGCCGAGAAGATGAGCGCCGGCAGATACACGCCTTGCAACGCGGCTTCATCGATGCTGTGGGTAACCGCGAGCGCCGCGGCGAGAGGGAGCGCAGAAGATCCGTGGAGTTTGCGTAAGCGCTGCCCGCTTCTGTCTGGCCGGGCGGGTCGCCGCGGCCGGCGCGGGCAGTTTAGCGCGGCACAGGGCTGCGCCGCGACCCGTACCTGCAGCCTGCAGCCCAAAGTCGCGTGCCCGGAGCAGAAAGCGGCCGGAAAAGAGGTCTGCTTCGAGCTAAGAAGATGGACCGCCCCCTCGCCTGTGGCTACACTGGCGGGCTGCAGTTTCTCGAATGCCACGTCGACGGGGGAATGGTTATGCAAATCAATATCGAGAGCAGACCCGCGGCTTCTGCTGCCTACGATACGAAGAAGAAGCGGCTGGTCGAGACGATCGATCGATTGTACGTTCGCGACGCACGCGCGTCGTTGCAGAAGATGCTCTCCAAGGTCCATCCCGTGGATTTGGCGTCGGTTCTCGACGATCTACCCCCGGCGCATGTAGTTGGCGTGTTCGGCGCCATTGCCGATGCCGACGAGGCAGCCGACGTCTTCAGCCAGTTGCCGCCGGACTTGCGTCGGCAGGTGTTGAGCGAGACAAAGGTCGAGAAGCTGGCCGGCGTTCTCGAGCATGTGCCACCGGACGACCTCGCAGACCTGATCGGCGACCTGCCGGAAGACCAGCGCGAGCAACTGATGGCCCTGCTCGGGCGCGAAAGCAAGGACGAAGTCGAGAGCCTGCTGCAATACGACCCGGACACGGCCGGCGGCATCATGACCACCGACATCTTCTCGCTGTCGCATGAGCTGACGGTGGAAGAGGCGATCGAGAACATCCGCAGCCACGACGACGTCGAGATGGTCTTCTATCTCTACCTGACCGACGAATCGGGACACCTGTCCGGCGTCGTCTCGCTGCGCCAACTCCTGCTGACTGCCGTCGATACGCCACTGCACAGGATCATGAATCGCCGCGTCATGAAAGTGAGCACCGACGACGATCAGACGGCCGCCGCCATGTTGGTCGACAAATACCGTCTTCTCGCCGTCCCGGTGGTCGACGAAGAGAACATCCTGGTCGGCATGATCACGGTCGATGACGTCATCGATGTCATTGAAGAAGAGACGACCCGCGACATCCTGAAAATGGCCGGGACGAACGAATCGGAGACGCTCACGCATTCGGCGTTCAAGATTGCCAGGATACGCCTGCCCTGGCTTCTGGCCGCGTTCGTTGGTGGTCTCGCGGCGACGGCCGTGATCGGGCAATTCGAGGTGATTCTTGCCGAGGTGCTGGTGCTCGGCGCCTTCCTGCCGGTGGTCATGGGAATGGCCGGAAACGTCGGTGTCCAGTCGGCAACCGTCGCCGTGCGCGGCCTGGCGACCGGTGCGATCGACGTTCGCGACACGGTGCCGCTGGTGCTCAAGGAACTGCGCGTGGGTCTCCTGCTGGGCGCTTTCTACGGGGTGATCCTGGCCGTCTACGGTTACCTGATACACGAAAGTCTCGCGCTGGGCGAGGTCGTCGGGCTGACGATTCTGGTCAACATGACCGGCGCGGCCCTGCTCGCAGTGCTCCTGCCCATGATCTTCCAGCGCTTGAAGGTCGATCCAGCCGTCGCCACCGGGCCATTCGTGACCACCGCCATCGACATCTTCGGGGTCCTCAACTACTTCGTGATCGCCAGCTGGATCTACGACCTCTGAGTGGCTGGCGCGGCGCGGTCGCCGCTGCGGTCTTGCCGTCTGGCCGCCTTCGGCACTCGCTTCTTACGCCGGGCGGCTCGGGTGGCTTCGGTGGTTCTCGAAATGCTCGATCATCAACTGCGGCGTCTGCACGCCGTTGAAGTCGTTGATCGCCAGCCGGTAGGCGGCGCGAATGGTGCCGCCCGGGGCCCGGGAAAAGTTGAACTGGATCGCGTCCAGCCTTTGCTCGCCTTTGCGCAGGCGCATCTTGAGGTGCTTGTCCTTGAGGATGCGCTGGCTTTCGACGACGAACTCGTCGGCGAACAGCGGCGCCGGAAAACCCTGGCCCCAGACTTCGGCTTCAAGCAGGCGCGCGGTGGCGATCGAGTAATAGCCTGATTCGAGGCCGCCGTCGGTTTCCAGCGTGCGCGTGCGGTCGGCGGGTGCCAGCAACTCCTCGGCAACCTGCGCGAACAGCTCGCGGAAACGCGGCAGGTCGCATTCCCGGATCGTCACCCCGGCGGCCATCGCGTGCCCGCCGAAGCGCAGCAGCAGGCCCGGCGCGCGTTTGCCGACCAGATCGAGCGCGTCGCGCAGGTGCAGGCCGGCGACTGAACGACCCGAGCCCTTGATTTCGCCGCCGTCACCCTCGCCGCGGGCGAAGGCGAAAACCGGCCGGTGCAGTCTTTCCTTGATGCGCGCGGCAACGATGCCGACGACGCCCTGGTGCCAGTCGGCGTCAAACAGCGAGACGCCGATGGCCGCCGGGTCAGCGGCTGGGTCGGCGCCCGCTTTCTCGATCTGCAGCAGCGCCTGTTCCTGCATGCCGGCCTCGATCTCGCGCCGCTCGCGGTTGAGCGCGTCGAGTTGCTGGGCAATGTTCATCGCCCGCCCGGGGTCGTCGGTGATCAGGCATTCGATGCCCAGCGACATGTCGGCAAGGCGGCCGGCGGCGTTCAGGCGCGGGCCGATCATGAAGCCGAGGTCGGTGCTCGACGCCTGCTCCGGGTTGCGGCCGGCGGCGCGAAAAATCGCCGCTATGCCGGGCGTCAGGCGACCCTGGCGGATGCGCTGCAGGCCCTGGCTGACCAGCACCCGGTTGTTGTGGTCGAGCTTGACGACGTCGGCGACGGTGCCCAGGGCGACCAGATCCAGCAGCGCCGCCAGCTTGGGTTCGCTTCTGCCGCTGGCCTCGGAAAACCAGTCCCGCCGGCGTAACTCGGCGCGCAGCGCGAGCATCACGTAGAACATCACGCCGACGCCGGCCAGCGACTTGCTCGGGAAGTCGCAGCCGGGCTGGTTGGGATTGACGATGCATGCGGCGGCGGGCAGCTCGTCACCCGGCAGATGATGGTCGGTGATCAGCGTGGCGATGCCCAGTTCGCGGGCGCGGGCGACGCCGTCGACGCTGGCGATGCCGTTATCGACGGTGACGATCAGGTCGGGGTTGCTCTTTGCCGCCAGGTCGACGATGTCCGGCGACAGGCCGTAGCCGTAGGTGAAGCGGTTGGGGACCAGATAGTCGACGCGCGCGCCGAAGGCGCGCAGCGCGCGGATGCCGACCGCGCAGGCGGTCGCCCCGTCACAGTCGTAGTCGGCGACGATAAGAATCTTCGCCTGCCGGCCGATGGCGTCGGCGAGGAGGCCGGCAGCGGTGCCGGAGTGGGTCAGGCGGGCTGGCGGCAGCAGCGACTGGAAGTCGTAGTCGAGCTCGCTGCGCATGACGATGCCGCGCGCTGCATAGATGCGCGCCAGCAGTGGGTGCAGGCCCTGTTGTTCGAGTTGCCACTGGACGCGCTGCGAGACGCGACGGCTGACGATTTGCGTCATCCGTCACCCTCCCGCGCCAGCGCCTGCGCGGT
Organism: Candidatus Accumulibacter sp. ACC005; assembly: GCF_907163215.1. Classification (NCBI taxonomy): domain Bacteria; kingdom Pseudomonadati; phylum Pseudomonadota; class Betaproteobacteria; genus Candidatus Accumulibacter; species Candidatus Accumulibacter sp. ACC005. The sequence continues at coordinate 128,231 of NZ_CAJQUB010000016.1, forward strand.
CGCCGCCAGCGGTCGTGGGCGACGCCACAGTTGCCACTGCTCGCCGCGGCCGCTCTCCCAGGCCAGCGTTGCGTAGGCCGTCGAGGCTTCCAGACGCAGGCGCTTGATCCTGCCGCCGGCGAGCGCCTTCTGCAGCGGCGCGAACCAGCGCGCGTCGAGTCTGGCCAGTTGCTTGCGGTAGGCGTCGGCATCCTCGTATTGCACAGGGCGCTGCAGCGCGTCAATAACGAGCAGTTGCCGGCTGCCGGCGGGCGCCTGCGCGAGCAGGGCGCCAAGGTCGTCGGGCAGCGCCCGCGTCGGGACGCCGAAAGCGTTTCCGAGGCCGCAGGTCAGCACGTCCTCGCCCCAGACGCCGGCAAAATCGCCGGTGCCGGCGCCGGTACCGGCTGCGGGACGCACGCCGGCGCCCCACAACCACAGGCTGTTGATCGTCGCGCGGCCAGCCGCCTCGCGCCGTTCGTTGGCCGGCTGCCCGTAGAGAACCATTTGCACCTCGTTGAGCAGTTGCCGCAGGTGGCGCGCCTGTGGCGTGGCGGGCAACTGCCGGGCGAGCCGGCGACCGGCGACGACCGACAGCGGCGGGACGTCGAAGTGGCCGAGATCGGTTTCGCCGGCGAGCTGCAGATACCAGCGATCGGCGCTGGCGACATGGAAGGTGCCGATGTCGGCAAACTGACGATTGAGTTCGGCGGTGATTTCGTGCGCCTCGTCGCTGCTGATGTCGAGACTGCCGGCGTCGGCAAGAATGAGTTTTTCCTGGTGCAGGCGCAGATGTACGGGGTCGGCGCAGAGCCAGCAGGGGTCGGCTCCGCTGGGGGTTGGCGCCTGCTTCTCGCCGAGGACGCGAAAAGCGGCCCAGGGGACGTTTCCGGCGAGGCCAAAGGCGTCGCCAAGCGTTGCCTCGAAGGACTGCGGCGCTCGCCGCTGCAGCCGGCTGCGCGCGATCAGCGTGTTCAGTCCGGGGCAGGCGAGGGCGTCGAAGGTCTCGCGGTCGTCGGGTTCGGGCCAGACGAGTTCGGGGACGACAAGGGTGAGCTGCATGAGGGCTGGCCGGAGGAGACGAAAGGGTGGACGACGGGGCGATGTGGCGTTGAACGGGGTAATGGCTGCGCCGGGCGGATGGCCTGCAGACGGCCGGGCATCGCGCGGGGAGGGCTGAATGGGCAGTCGCTGGCGGAAAAGTGTAGCATAGCGGCTTTGCCGTTTCGGCGCTTCGAACCACCAACCTGAGATGAGTTCCTGCCGCTGATGGCCCTTCCCTACGAGCTGCTGATCGGCCTGCGCTACACGCGCGCCAAGAAGCACAACCACTTCATTTCCTTCATCTCGCTGATTTCCATGCTTGGCATCGCGCTCGGCGTCGCCGCGCTGATCGTCGTGCTGTCGGTGATGAACGGCTTTCAGACCGAGCTTCGCTCGCGGATTCTGGCCGTCGTCTCGCACGTTCAGATCACCGGCAGCAGCGGCGAAATGGTCGGCTGGCAGTTTGTTGCCGAGCAGGCGGCCGGGCATCCACAGGTCCTCGCTGCCGCGCCGTTCGTGCAGGCGCAGGCCATGCTCTCCTACGGGCAGGCGGTGCGTGGCGCGATGGTGCGCGGCATTCTTCCCGACCAGGAAGACCGGGTCGCCGATTTCCGCCCGCACATGAAGAGCGGCAAGCTCGACGACCTGCAGCCGGACAGCTTCAACATCATTCTCGGCAGCGAGCTGGCGCGCGCGCTCGACGTCCTCGTCGGCGACCGGGTGACGCTGATCGCTCCGCAGGGCGTGGTGACGCCCGCCGGGGTGATCCCGCGCCTGAAGACCTTCAACGTCGTCGGCCTGTTCGAAGTCGGCATGTACGAGTACGACAGCGGCCTGGCGTTGATTCACCTCGCCGACGCGCAGCGCCTGTACCGCATGGACGACCGTGTTTCCGGCGTGCGCCTGAAACTCGACGATTTGTTCAAGGCGCCACAGGTGGCGCGCACTCTGGCCGCTTCCCTGCCGATCAACGCCTTCATCAGCGACTGGACGCGCAGCCACGCCAATTTCTTTCGCGCCGTACAAATCGAAAAGAACATGATGTTCATCATCCTCTCGCTGATCGTCGCCGTCGCTGCGTTCAACATCGTGTCCACGCTGGTCATGGCGGTGACCGACAAACAGGCGGACATTGCCATCCTGCGCACGCTCGGCGCCAGCCCGATGAGCATCATGATGGTGTTCATCGTGCAGGGCGCGCTGATCGGCTTCATCGGCCTCGGCCTGGGCGTCGCTGGCGGGGTGGCGCTGGCGCTCAACGTCGATGTCGTGGTGCCGTTCATCGAGCGCATGCTCGGCACGCAGTTCCTCGCCAAGGAGGTCTATTACATCTCGAACCTGCCGTCCGAACTGCAGTGGAGCGACGTGACGACGATCGTCAGCGTGGCTTTCGTGCTCGCGCTGGTGGCGACGATCTATCCCAGCTGGCGGGCGAGCCGGGTCAATCCGGCGGAAGCGCTGCGCTATGAGTGAGCCGGTTCTGGCCTGTCAGGGGCTGAGCAAGATCTATCGCCAGGGCGACAGCGAAGTCGAGGTCCTGCTCGGCGTCGATCTCGAAATCGAGGTCGGCGAACGTGTGGCCATCGTTGGCGCTTCGGGTTCCGGCAAGAGCACGCTATTGCATCTGCTCGGCGGCCTGGACGCGCCGAGTGGCGGCAACGTGCAGTTGATGGGCAAGGACTTGAAGAGCATCAGCGACGCACAGCGCGGGACGCTGCGCAATCGCCACCTGGGTTTCGTGTATCAGTTTCATCACCTGCTCGCCGAGTTCACCGCGCTCGAGAACGTCGCCATGCCGCTGATCATCCGGCGCATGCCAAAGGCCGACGCCGAAGCGCGGGCGGCGACCGTGCTCGCCGAGGTCGGTCTCGGCCACCGCTTGCAGCACACCCCGTCGGAATTGTCGGGGGGCGAGCGTCAGCGCGCGGCGATTGCCCGCGCACTGGTCACCGAGCCGGCGTGTGTCCTTGCCGACGAGCCGACCGGCAACCTCGATCGGCAAACCGCCGCCGGCGTCTTCGAGCTGATGCTGGCGCTCAACCGCTCGCGGCAGACCAGCTTCGTCGTCGTCACCCACGACCCCGCACTTGCCGGCCGTGCCGAGCGCATCCTGACCCTGCGCGACGGTCGCCTGCAGCCGTCCGGCGACTGAGATCCTGACCAGCGCGCCTAAAGTTTCGGCGCGCGCTGCCGTTAAGCTTCCTGCGGCACTCATTGGAGACGGATCACCATGCAGACCCTTTTCGCCCCGGCCATTGCTTTGCTCAACCGTCTTGGTTACACGAAAAAGTTCACGGTCATGGGGGTGCTGGCACTGGTCGCGATCACGATCCTGGCGGAAAACCTCTACCGCTCCGAGCAGCGGGTAATCGACCGTGCACGGCGCGAACTGGCCAGTCTCGAAATGATCAAGCCGATTGCCACTCTGGTGCAGCAGCTGCAGGTCCATCGTGGGCTCTCGTCGGGCGTTCTCAATGGTGACGAGAGGATGGAGTACCGGCGCGCCGCCAGGGAGAAGGAAGCCACGGAAGCGCTGCAAGCCGTTGCCGCGAGCCTGCCGCCGCCGCTGGCCGCGGCTGATCCGTGGCAGACGCTTGTCGCCGCGTGGGCGACGATCCAGAAGGAAGGCCTCAAGCTGCCGGTGCGCGAGAACTTCGCGACGCATACCGCGTTGATCAAAGAGCTCGCCCGTTTCCTGCGCCTCATCGCCGATCAGAATTCCCTGACCAACGACCCCGACATCGATTCGAGCTACCTCATCGATACGCTGATCGACGAACTGCCGCTGGCGCTGGAGAGCATGGGGCAGTTGCGCGCCATCGGCACCGGTGCGCTGACGCGGAAGGAAGCGCTGGCCATGGCGCAGCAGGTTGAACTGGCGGCGGCGTTGGCCGGGCTCAATGCGGCGGTCACCGGCCTGCGGCAAAACCTCGACAAGACCGCGCACTACAATCCTGGCCTGCGGCCGGCGCTGGAAGCGGCGAGCAATGACATGGGCACGGCGGCTGAACAGTTCACCACCATGGTGAACGACGATATCCTTGCCGAGCGCTACCAGATGCTGCCGGCGGTCTACTTCGCGGTGACCACCCGGGTGATCGAGAAGGGCTACAAGGACATGTTCGAGATCCTCTTCCCGACCCTCGAACAGCTGCTGCAGCAACGCGTCGAACGGGCGCAGCGGGAACTGGGCCTGAGTATTGCCGTCGTCGTTCTCATCCTGCTGATCTACGCCTATGTGTCGATCGGTCTCTATTTTGCGACCATCGGCAGCATCAAGCGCCTGGCAGCCAACGCGCGGACGATTGCCACCGGCGACCTTGGCGTTACCGTTGATCTCGGCACCCGTGACGAACTCAAACTCGTCGGCGACAGCCTGAACGAAATGACGCAGGGTTTTCGCACGCTGATTCACAAGGTCCAGCGCAGCGCCGGGGAAGTGCTCGCGGCGACCAAGACACTTGCCGCATCGGCGGGGAGTATCACCAGCAGCAGTACGCAGCAGAGCGATGCCGCTTCGGCGATGGCGGCGGCGGTGGAGGAAATGACGGCAGGTATCGAAAGCCTCTCGCGCAGTGCCGACGACGCCAACCGGCTGGCCGGCCGCGCCGACGAACTGTCGTCCGATGGCGGCCGCGTCGTCGGCGAGGTGGTACAGGAGATCGAGCGCATCGCCGAGGTGGTGAACCACGCCGCGTCGGTGATCGCCGAATTGGGTGGGCGCTCGGAGAAAATCTCGGCGATCGTCAATGTGATCAAGGAAATTGCCGATCAGACCAACCTGCTGGCGCTGAACGCAGCGATCGAGGCGGCGCGTGCGGGTGAGTCGGGTCGCGGCTTCGCAGTGGTCGCCGACGAGGTGCGCAAGCTCGCCGAACGTACGACGCGCTCGACGCAGGAGATCTCGAGCATGATTGCCGCCATTCAGGAGGGTTCGCGCGATGCCGTGAGCAGCATGCAGCTCGGCGTCAGCCGCGTCAGCGCGGGCGTTGCCCTGGCCACGCAGGCGGGCGAGTCGATCGGCGAAATTGGCGGCAACGCCAGGAAGGTGGTGGACAGCGTGGCGCACATATCGAGCGCGCTGCGCGAACAGAGCGTCGCCAGCGCCGAGATTGCCCGCAACGTCGAGCGTGTCGCCCACATGGCCGAGGAAAACTGTGCCGCGGTGGCCGGAAATGCCGGCACTGCGGCGCAGCTCGAAAGCCTTTCCGAAGGGCTGGACGCCGAGGTTCGCCGTTTCAAGCTCGCCTGATTGCTCTTGCCGCGCCACGGCCGACACGCGGCGCGCACGCACCCCGCATTAACCCTCACGCGCACGCCAGGCACATCGCGATATCGTCGTCTTGCACTGGACGGCGGTATTGACGGTGGCCGGCGTCGCGCTCATGGGCATGGATCACGAAACGACGGCGTAGTCCTGGAGCAAGCGGCGGTGCGCTGCCCGAGCGCGGAAGAAATGCGCGTTGGCGCCCGGATTTCCGGTTTAATGCCGCATGCGCGCCAACATTCTTGCCTTCGCCATGGGGGTCGGGTTTCTCCAGACTCGGGGAAGCCTGCCGCCTTCTGCGCTGGTCGTGGCGACGCTTCTTGGCGCATCTGCCTGGCTGCTTTGGGCGGGCTCGCGTCGACAGCCGGCGCCGCTCGTCTGGCGTGCCCTCTCCCTGCTGGCCTGCGCTCTGCTGGGCGTGGCATGGGCGGCGCTGCTTGCCGGGCAGCGCTTGCACGAGCGCCTGCCGACGGAATGGGAAAGCCGTGATCTGCAACTCGTCGGGGTGGTCGCCGGCTTGCCGCAGGGCTTCGAGAACGGCGAGCGCTTCGCCTTCGTCGTCGAGGCGGTCGAACCGCCACAGGCGCGTGTGCCGCGGCGGATCATGCTCTCCTGGTACCACGGCCAGCGCGCCGACGAGGGGCACGAAGCGCAGAGCACGGCGCTCGCCGCAGCGCCTACCATCCGCCCCGGCGAGCGCTGGCGGTTGACCGTTCGCCTGAAACGGCCGCACGGCAACGCCAACCCGCACGGTTTCGACTACGAGGCCTGGCTTTTCGAGCGTGGACTGAGGGCGACCGGCTACGTGCGCCCGAAAGCCGTGGCGCAACGGCTCGACGACTTCGTTCTCCGGCCTGGTTACGCGATCGAGCGCTTGCGCGAGCACATTCGCGGTTCGTTCCGCGCCGCCTTGCCGCAGGCGCCGTACGTGGGGATTCTCGCCGCGCTGGCCATCGGCGACCAGCAGGCGATTTCGCCCGAGCAGTGGCGCGTCTTCCGGCAGACCGGCGTCACCCACCTGATGTCTATTTCAGGTCTTCACGTGACCATGGTCGCCGCGCTTTTTGCCGCGCTGGTCGGCTGGCTGTGGCGGCGTAGCGAGCGCTTGATGTTGCTGCTGCCGGCGCCGAAAGCGGCGATCGCCGCCGGCTGGCTGGCCGCTTTCGGCTACGCCCTGCTCGCCGGTTTCGCCGTGCCGACACAGCGCACGCTCTACATGTTGAGCGTCGTCGCGCTGGCGCTGTGGTCGGGGCGCAACCTCGGCGCCAGCCGCAGCCTCCTGCTGGCGCTGTTGCTGGTCCTGCTGCTCGATCCCTGGGCCGTTCTTTCGCCAGGTTTCTGGCTCTCGTTCGCCGCCGTCGGCGTGCTCTTCTTCGTTGGCACGGCACGGGTCGGCGAGCGGCGCGGCTGGCGCGCGACGCTTGCCCACTGGGGGACGACGCAGTGGGCGGTGACCGTCGGGACGCTGCCCTTGCTGCTGCTCCTGTTCCAGCAGTTTTCGCTGGTCTCGCCGCTGGCCAACGCGCTGGCGATTCCTGTGGTGAGCTTTCTGGTCACGCCGCTGGCCCTGCTCTTCGCGCTGACTTCCTGGCCACCGCTGCTGCAGCTCGATCACTGGCTATTGTCCTTTCTGATGGTGTTTCTCGAATGGCTCGCGCGCTGGCCCTTGTGGCAACAGCCGGCACCACCGCTGGCGGCGACGCTGCTGGCCTTGCTCGGGGTCTTGTGCCTGCTGCTGCCACGTGGTTTTCCGGCGCGCTGGACGGGGCTCTGCCTGCTGCTGCCGGCGCTGTTCTGGCCGGCCCCACGACCGGTGGCCGGCGACGCCTGGGTCGATGTGCTCGACGTCGGGCAGGGGCTGGCGGTGGTCGTACGCACCGCCGGGCACACGCTGCTCTACGACACCGGGCCACTGTACAGCGCCGAGTCGGACGCCGGGCAGCGCATCGTCGTCCCCTACCTGCGCGCCACCGGTGTCGACCGCCTCGACACGCTGATCGTCACCCATCGCGACAAGGATCATTCGGGTGGCCTGGTGGCGATCCGCGAAGCCTTGCCGATCGGCCGCCTGCTCAGCTCGCTGCCCGAACTGGAGGGTGAGCGCTGCATGGCCGGCCAGGCCTGGGAGTGGGATGGCGTGCGCTTCACGATGCTCCACCCCGACGCCACCGACTACCCGCGCAAGGGCGGCAAGACCAACAACATGAGCTGCGTGCTGCGCCTGGAAAACGCGTCGGGCAGCGTTCTCCTGACCTCGGACATCGAGGCCCGCGACGAGCAGCAACTCCTCGCGCGGGCGCCGGAACTGCTGCACAGCGACGTCCTGCTGGTACCGCATCACGGCAGTGGCACGTCGTCGACGCCGGCGTTCATTGCCGGCGTTGGCGCCCGCGAAGTGATCATTCCCGTGGGCTATCGCAACCGCTATCAGCATCCGCGCCCGGATGTCGTCGCGCGCTACGCCGGAAGTCGCGTCTGGCGTAGCGATGCCGATGGCGCGGTACGCGTCCAACTTGTCGGCAGGGTCGATCTTTCGTCTTACCGGAGCGACTATCGTCGTTATTGGCAAGGCCAGTGAGTGGCGGACAATCGCCAGTGAGCAGCACTGGCGCGAGTAGGGTCTTGCTGGCTACAATGTCCCATGTTTTCGACCTCGCGATTACTTGCCGTCAGCGGTTTGCCTTCCGTGCGCCGTGACTCCGTCAGATGACGGACGCTGCGCCTCGACGGTCAGTGCTGCTCGGATCCGCCTGGCAAAGCGCCAGGGTCGCTGGTGCGCGGACTGGCGGCGCGTTGGGCGCAGTGCTGTGCACGGTCCTCGTCGGACTTTTGCGCCTGCCGGGAATCGCGCTGTTTGCGGCCACTGCGCTGCACGCCGAGTCCCCTCCGTCGGCCTATGTCGAGAACCCGCTCCTCGAACCGCGTTTCGCTTCGGTCGGCGTCGGAATCATTCCGCGCTACGTCGTGCCGACGGTGGCTCAGGACCGGGCCGGCTTCCTGTGGATCGCCACGGGCGACGGCCTGGTGCGTTACGACGGCTACAGGTTCCGCGTCCAGGAACGCGACAGCCCGGACCCTGCCGCGCGTACCCTGGGATGGATCCGCGCGCTGCTGGGAGGCAGCGATGGCCGCCTGTGGATAGGCACCGAGTGGGACGGGCTGGCGGTCTATGAACCGCTGAGCGAGAGGGTCACTCCCTGCCTTGGCAACAGCGACCGCGACGGCAGCGTGAAGCCGACGATTCGTGCGCTGGCCGAGGACGGCGCCGGCGGCATCTGGGTGGGTAGCGAGGGGGGAGGGCTGGAGCACGTTGGCTCCGACTGTGCAAGTTCGGCCAACTACCGCCATTCGCAACAAGCCGGCAGCCTTCCCGACGATCGCGTGAGCGCGCTGCTGATTGACCGGCGAGGAACGCTATGGGTGGGCACCTGGTCCGGCTTGAGCCGCCGGCTCCCCGGCAGCGATCGCTTCGAGGCGGTATTTTCGAACCACGATCCCGGCGCTGGCGCCAATCTCGCCGGTCGCCTGGTTCAGGCCCTGTTCGAGGCGTCGGACGGGCGCCTCTGGGTAGGCACGCAGCAAGGCGAGTTGGCGATCATCGATCCCGTCAGCGGTGAGGGCCTGCTGCTCGAACAGGCAGCGGAAACGGCCGGCAGCAGCGCTGTGTCGAGTTTCGTCGAGGTGCCGGGTGGCCCACTGTGGGTTGGTCGCTCGTCGGGCATCGAAGTTCGCGACCCACGCGACGGCCGCTTCTTGCAGCGACTGCAACACGATCCCGCCGCCCCGCCGGTCTGTCCGGCAACGAAGTGACCAGCTTGCTGCTCGACCACTCCGGGGTAATCTGGGTGGCGGGCTTCGGCGTCGGTCTGCAGCGTCACGACAGCAACAATCGTAGCCTGTGGCTGCGCAGCGCCGATCTGCAAGCGAATAGCCCGTTTTCCTCGTCCGACGTGCGCAGCCTGCTGCAAATTGATAATGGCGAAATCTGGGTCGCCACACACCAGGGCGGGGTGACCGTGATGGACGTCCAGTTGCGCGCCATCGGAGCGTTGCAGGTACGCAGCGCCGGGGAAGCCGTGGCCACTTCGCCGGCGGCGAAGCAGGCGCCGCCCCCCTTTCGGGTGACGGCGATGGTCCAGGCGGGCGATGGCACGGTCTGGCTCGGCACGGATGCCGAGTTGTATCAGTTCGGCAGTGATGGCCATCGCCGGCAGCTGCGCCGCCTGCCGCACGCCGGTGGCCCGACGACGCGCTTGCTGGCCGGCCACGACGGGAGCTTGTGGGTCGGTACGATGGATGGGCTGTTTCGTCTGCGCCCCGGCGTCGAGCAAGTCGTTCGCGTTGCTCGTCAGGGTGGGCAGGTACTGTATGCGGAAATCTCCGCCATCGCCGAAGGACCTGACGGCGACCTATGGGTCGGCAGCAGCAAGGGCCTCTTTCGTGTCGCTGCGGGTGAGCGCGAGTTGCGCCGGGTCGAGGCGGAAGCGGGTGCCGAGCTGGCCAATCCCAGCGTCATCGGGCTGCTCTTCGATCGGCAACAGACCCTGTGGTTGGACACCGCGGTGACCGGGCTGCATCGCATGCGCAGCTGGGACGGCCAGCGCGCGAGTTTCGAGCGCATCAGTCAACGGCACGGCGTCGTCAGCCGCCCCTTCGGCGCCAATTTGATCAGCGATGCGCGCGGCCGCATCTGGACGCACATGTACGTCTATGATCCGGCGAGCGACCGCTTGCACGAACTGACCGCGGCTGATGGCGCAGACCTGGGCACCGGCTGGTTCTATTCGTACGCCAGGACGCACGATGGTCGCCTGCTCTTCGGCGGCAGCAGGGGAATCCTGGTCGTTCGGCCGGAGCGCTTTGACGCCTCGGTCTACGCGCCACCCTTGCTGGTCTCCGAGTTGAGCATCAACGGGCAGCGCGTGTCGGCCGGCGGAATTCTCGCCGGCCTCACGCTGGCGCCCGAGCAGCGCAGCTTCAGCCTGACGTTTTCGGCGCTCGACTACAGTGACCCGGGCCGCCTTCGCTATGCCTACCAGCTGCAGGGATTCGATCCCGACTGGATCGACAGCTCTGCCGATTCGCGGCTTGCCAGTTACAGCAATCTCGATCCCGGCGATTATGTCCTGCGCGTGCGGGCCAGCAACCGCAGCGGTGCCTGGAGTCCGCACGAGCTGGCGATCAAGGTGCGCGTCATGCCTGCCTGGTGGCAAAGCTGGTGGTTCCAGCTGCTGGTGCTCTCACTGCTGGTGGCGATGGTCAATGCGCTGGTCCGCTTGCGTACCCGCAGTCTGCGCTTGCGCCAGGGCGAACTGAAACGGATGGTGCGCGAGCGCACGGCCGAACTCGAGACGCTGGCCCTGGCGCTGCAGCGTGAATCGGCGGCACTGGAAGAGTCGAGCCTGACCGACCCCTTGACCGGCCTGCGCAACCGCCGCTTCCTGACCCAGCACATCGAAGCCGACGCCGCCCTGGCGGTGCGCGAGTACGAGAGCCACTTCAAGTACGGGGCAAAATTGCGCGAGGACGCCGGGTTGATATTCTTCCTCTTCGACATCGACGGCTTCAAGGAGGTCAACGACCGCTATGGTCACGCCGCGGGGGACGCGGTGATCAGGCAAGTGAGCGAGCGATTGCGCCGCGTCTTCCGCGACACCGACTACCTGGTTCGCTGGGGTGGCGAAGAATTCCTCGTCGTGGCGCGTTCGACGCCGCGCGCGCACGCGGCCGACCTTGCCGAGCGGGCGCGCGCCGCCGTGGCCGAACACCCTTTCGATCTCGGCGATGGCCGCTTCCTGTCCAGAACCTGCTCGGCCGGCTTTTGCTGCTTTCCTCTGTCAACGCAGCATGCCGCCGCTCTCGACTGGCCGGCGGCAGTCAATATTGCCGATGCGGCGCTCTACGCGGTGAAGGGCGCTGGCCGCAATGGCTGGCTGGGAGCGCTCAGCGCCGGTGGCGAATCGGCCGAAGCCCTGCTTGCCCAGTCGCGCAGGCCCCTGGCTGAATGGATGCGCTCGGGTGGCGTAACGCTGGTCGGCTCTGCTCCGCACGACGGCCTGGCCGAAGCCGGGTTCCATAACGCGGTGGCCGGCGAGCAAGTGCGTTCGGTATCGGCCTCGGTCGAAGCGTGAGCCCGGGATTCTCGCCAGCAGCCTGTTGATCGCGTCGTCCCGTTGCGGACGATGCAGGCGGACGATGCAGGCGGAAGTGCTTCAGGGGGTGGGCTGCCGAACGGGGGTACGGGTGTGCGCCGCAATGCCCTGCCGGCGTCGCAGGGGAAGGTCGTCAGCAGCCGAGATTGGCGTGCATCTGACGTCCAACCGTCACCGCCTGCATTTGCCACTGCTGACGGTACTGCCCGGCGTTGGCCTCGATCCACGCCAGCGCCCGGAATTCCCTTTCGTCGACCGGAAAGCGTTCTACATAGGCTTCGATCACGGCGTATTGCTGCTGGAGAAAGTCCGCCTCGGAAAAACGCGGTTGCGAGAAATTGCGCACAAGATCGCGAAAGAACTGCAGTGCGGTGTCATCTGAGATGTTCATCCTTATCACTCCTTGAGGAGAGTAGTGCTGGCCGCGGTGGTCCGGCTGATATCTCTGCAACGGCCTTCTTGAGACGTTCTTGAAGCCTTTCTGATTGATGACTTGTTCGAGGTGCCGCGTCCTTTATGTGACAAGCGACTTTAAGTGTCATGGCTAAGCTTCTGTAAGCTCGGTTTATTGTTTTCCACGCCAGGGGGGTGTTGTCAACAGGGATCGGGCGCTTGCACGGCTTTGTCGCGGTTAGTGGTGCAAAACTGACACACTCGCACGCTCTCGCTGGCCGGCGCGGGCGCAGACTGCGCCCGCGGGGCGCCCCCGCGGGAGTGGCCGAGAGTCACTCAAGTGACGTGGCGTGCGGGCTCCTTGGACCCGGGTTCGGGGCCTGTGCTAGAGTCTCGCCCTTTCCGTCCGGCCGACGCTTCCGCGTGGCGCGCAGGAGGCCAGCTGACGAGGCGGTAACAGGGGTAAATGCAGGCAGGTGCGGCCCGGTCGTTGGTCAGGATCGCCTGCTTTGGTGGCCGGCGCAGGCGGGGGTTTGCCGACCGATCGGCCGAAGGTTAAGGAAAATGGACTCTGTAGGGAGATTTGCCAGATGAGCGTCCGCGCTGACCTCTCACCTTGGCTGGCCGGAGCGCCGCCAGGACTCGTCGAACGCGAGGTGCGCTGCGCCTCGGCGGCCGGGCTGCATCGCATGGCCTATACCGAATGGGGCGAGCGCGACAATCCGAACGTGCTGGTCTGCGCCCATGGCCTGACCCGCAACGGGCGCGACTTCGACGAGCTGGCGCGGGTCATGTCTGCCGACTATCGCGTCATCTGCCCCGACGTCGTCGGGCGCGGACGCAGCGACTGGCTGCGCGACCCGTCGTACTACGTGTTTCCGCAGTACGTGGCGGACCTGATGGTGCTGCTTGCCCGCCTCGACGTCGACCGCGTACATTGGTTGGGCACCTCGATGGGTGGCTTGATCGGCATGTGGATTGCCAGCCAGGACGATTCGCCGATTTCCCGTCTGGTGCTCAACGATGTCGGTCCGCTGATCCCGGTGGCTTCCCTGCACCTGATTGGCGAATACGTCGGTCGGGCGCCGAGGTTCGCGACCTACGACGACGCCGAAAAGTATGTGCGCCTGGTCAGCGAGCCCTTTGGCCACTTGACCGACGCGCAGTGGCGGCATCTCACCGAGTGTAGTCTGCAGCGGGCGGACGATGGGTGCCTCGAGATGCGCTACGACCCGGCCATCGGTGACCCGTTTCGGCGCCAGTTGAGTGCCGGAGACGTCGACCTGTGGCCGATTTACGACGCCATTCGCTGCCCGACGCTGGTCGTTCGCGGTGCCGACTCGGCTGTGCTGACGCGCGCCAGCCTGCTTGAAATGGCCAACCGTGGGCCGCGCCCGCAGACCGTCGAGATTCCCGGCGTCGGACACGCGCCGATGTTTCTCGACGATGTGCAGATCGGCGTCGTGCGCGATTTCCTGCAGGTCGCCTGAGCCGTCTGAATCATGGCCTTGATCGGCGTCGGCGGTGCCTGATCAGCCGCCGATTACGCCGCACGCGACGCGCGCACCACCGCCGCCGAGTGGCGCCGGGTCGTCCGAGTGATTGTCGCCGCCGGCGTGCACCATCAGTGAACGGTTCTTGACGTCGGCGAGCTTGAGTCGTGGCGCCAGTACCGGGTTGCTGGCCGTGCCGTCGGCGGCAACGTAGAGCGCTGGCAGGTCGCCGAGGTGCCCGTCGCCCCAGGCTTCGGCGTGCCGATTCGTTCCCTGCGGATCGAGATGCCCACCCGCCGCCAGTGCGGCGATGGCCACGCCGTCCCTGTCGCCGGGGGTGCACGCCGGCTTGTCGTGCACATGGAAGCCATGCAGACCCGGCGTCAAGCCCTTGAGCGCGGGATAGAAAGCCAGGCCGTACGGGGTTTCAACGATGCGCACCGTTCCCACCGCGGAGCCGACACCCTGGCTGCTGGCCAGATTCAGGGTGACGGTGGTCTCTGCGGCGAAGGCGAGAGCAGGGCACAGCAAGCAGGCGACGATGCTAAGGGAAGTTTTCATGGGATTTTCCTTGGGTGGAAGAGCCGTTCACGCGGCTGGGCGAGTACCTGTCCGCCCGCCTTGTCGAGCGCGGTGCGCCGCCATTGGCGCGCAGGGACGCGAACAAGCCGCGCCGAGAGAGGCCGGCGGGACTGATCGTGCGGCCATGATAGCGACTTGCGGAAGCCGAGAGCAAGGCCGCCAGCGCTGCGCCGGGGGAACAATGGCGGGTACGCTCGGCGCAGGCACCCGATCGGGGGCAGGAAATGAGAGCGACGGGGGGCGGGCCCCTTGGCGGCAGCACTGGCGTGCGCAGCTGAACTTCAGCATCTCTTAAGCTTGTCCCCTCAGCATTGGCCGCCAGGCTTTCTTGTCGAGGTATTCCGGTGACACAAATTCAGCGCGCACTGCGGCGCTTCTACGTCGTCATGTTCGTCTTCCTGTGCCTGCTGCTGGTGCAGTACTGGCCGTTCATCGAGGCCTCCGAGGCGAGCGTTTTTCTCTTCGCTGCGCTCTCGTCTCTGGCCGACGCGGCGATTTTTCTGGCGCCGGTGGTGGTCATTGGCCTGCTGTTGGAACGTGTCTTTCGCCCTCGCGCTGGCCCATGTCCGCGCTGGAAAGCGATGCTGGTCTACGGGCCGGTCTGGTTGCTCAGCCTGCTCGTCGTCTTGCTGCTGTTCATCGACCTGCAGCTGTTCAAGCTTTACGAGTACCACATCAACGCCTTCGTCTGGAATCTGGTGACTACGCCAGGCGGGCTTGCCGCGCTCGGGGCGAGCGAGCAGACGATCCACACCTTGGTTGCGCTGGTCGTCGTCGCTGCGGCGGTGCTGGCGGTTCTGCTCGCTGCGCTGCACCGCTTCGCCGCGCGAGAGCCTGGTGGGCCGGGACGTTTCGCGCATCGTCGGGCAGCAAGCCTGACCGCCCTTCTGCTGGTGACGCTGTTCGTCACCGAAGGGGTCTATGCGTTCAGCGCGTACACCGGCAAGGAGTCGTATCTGCAGGCGGCGTCGGTGCTGCCGTTTCATCTCAATACCAGTGCCACGGCGTTGCTACGCCGACTCGGCGTGGCGCCGGCGGAAAAATCCAATACGCTGAAACTCGCCAAGGGAAAGGTCAGCTATCCGCTGCAGCCGATTACCACGACGGCCAAGGAGAGATACCCGAACATCATCTGGCTGACCGCTGAATCGTTTCGCTGGGACCTGTTCAATGCCGAGGTGACGCCGAATCTCTGGGCCTTCGCCAAGCAGTCGATGAGCTTCAAACATCATTACAGCGGCGGCAACCGAACGCGCATGGGCCTGTTCTCGATGTTCTACGGCTTGCACGCGCCCTATTGGTACAGTTTCCAGGAGCAGCGGGTGCGGCCGGTGTTGATCGACCTGCTGATCGACAAGGGCTATCTCTTCTCATTGCGCACGAGCCAGAGCTTCACCTATCCGGAGCTCAACGATACTGTTTTTGCCGACATGCCGGCGGGCACGCTGATGCAGGCGCTGAGCGACGGCGAGCCCTGGCGGCGCGATCAGCAGAACGTCGACAACATGCTCACCGAACTGGCGGGCGCCGACGGCGCCAGGCCGCGTTTCATGTTCATGTTCTTCGAGGCGACACACGCTCCTTACACCTTCCCGGAGTCGGCGGTCATCCGGCCCGACTATCTGCGCGAGGTGAATTACGCCAAGCTGGACTTGCTGACCAACGTCGATGCCATCCACCAGCGCTACATCAACGCGGCGCACTTCGTCGATGCCCAGGTCGGACGCCTCCTGGACTACCTGCAGGCCAACCATCAACTGGACAACACCGTCGTCCTGTTCACCGGTGACCACGGCGAAGAGTTTATGGAGAACGGCCATTGGGGACACGGGCACGGCAACTATTTTCCCGAAGAGCAGATCAGGGTGCCGTTGGTGCTGCACCTTCCCGGTTACCCGGCGAAGAGCTATGAACACGTCACCTCGCACCTGCAGATTCCGCTGACGCTGATGGACTACATGGGGGTCTCGACTCCGGCGCAGGCGTATACCCTGGCCGGCGACCTCTTCCACAGCGAAGACTTCCTGGTCCTTGGCAACTACAACTACATGGGGATAAAGAACGGCGACAGCAAGCTCGTCTTTCCCTTCACGGGCAGCGAGTTCTTCCGCTACGATATCTATGATCGGCAGGACAAGAGGCTGCCCAGAGATCAGCGCCAGCCGGTGATCGACGCCAATGGCGCCGTGCTCAAGCGGGTCATTGCCGAGAGTCGTCGCTTCGTGCAGTAAGTAAGCCATCGACAGCGGTGGACGCCCATTGCCCGGCCAAACCAGGCCGCAGCGAGGCGTTTGCTGCGAGGAGAGAAATGAAGGTTGCAGTGATGGGGGCCGGCGCCGTGGGCTGCTACTACGGCGGCATGCTGGCCCGGGCGGGACATGCGGTGGTCCTGATCGGCAGACCGCAGCACGTGGCCGCGGTCTGCCGCGATGGTCTGTTCATGCACACGCAGTCCTTCCAGGCGCAGGTGCCGATGCAGGCCAGCACCGACGCGGGCGCCGTACGCGGCGCGCAGCTGGTGCTGTGCTGCGTCAAATCGCCCGATACCGAGACCGCCGCCATGGCCATGGCCCCGCATCTCGACCCCGACGCTTGCCTGCTGAGCCTGCAGAACGGCGTAGACAACGCCGAGCGCTGGCAAGCCGTGCTGCGCCGGGAAGTCGCCCCGGCGGTGGTCTACGTGGCCACCGAAATGGCCGGGCCTGGCTTTGTCAAGCACCATGGGCGAGGAGAGCTGGTCATCGGACCGTCGTCATGCAGCGACGAGCTGCTCGCGCTGTTCGCCGCTGCCGCGATTCCGGTCACCATTTCCGACAACGTGGCCGGGGCGCTATGGGCCAAGCTGATCGTCAATTGCGTCTACAACGCCGTGTCGGCAATTACGCAACTACCCTACGGTCATCTGGTGCAAGGGGACGGTGTGCCGGGCGTGATGCGTGACGTGATGGCGGAGTGCCTCGCCGTTGCGCAGGCGGCAGGGGTCGTGGTTGCCGGTGACATGTGGCAGGCCGTGCAGCAGATCGCGCACACCATGCCCGGCCAGCTTTCGTCAACGGCGCAGGACCTGGCGCGCCACAAGCCGAGCGAGATTGATCATCTCAACGGTTATGTGCTGCGCAAAGGCGAGGCCCTTGCTGTCCCGACGCCGGTCAACCGGGTCCTCTACGCTCTCGTCAAGCTGCTCGAATCACGCTAGTCGATGCTTCCGGGCCGCACTGGCCGCAGGGCATGCTGGCGCACGCCTACTGCAGGGCACTCGCCGGGCGCATGCGGGCCGCCGGGTCCTGGCGGTAGAACGCCGCGAGCTGTTCGTAGAAAGCCGGATATTGCGCGCGCAAGGCGTCCGGCGTCTCGAAAAACGCTTCACTCATGACGGCAAAAAACTCGCTCGGATTCTCTGCCGCGTAGGGGTCGAAAAGGGTGTCCCGGGCGCTGCCCTCCGCTTCGTCGACCTGCGTGCAGAAGTCTTCGTAACTGGCGAGCAGCGCCTGTTGCCAGTCGGCTCGCGACATCTCCGCCGGAAGCGCCGGGACACCGTTGGCTTCGCCGCTGAGCATGTCCAGCTTGTGCGCGAACTCGTGAATGACCACGTTGTAGCCGGCGCCGGCCATTTGCGCGTCGCGCCAGGAGATAAGCAGTGGTCCACCTTCCCAGGCCTCGCCCGAGGCCAGCTCCTGGTATTCGTGGACGACGCCGAATTCATCCTCGACGCTGCGCGGGATGACGAATTCATCGGGATAAACGACCATGCCGATCCACCCGCGGTAATAGTCGAGGCCGAGTTCGAGGATCGGCAGGCAGCCCTGGGCAGCAATCGAGACGCAGATTTCGTCGCTGAGTTGCAGACCGCCGGCGACGGTGAACTCCTTTTCGGCCAGAAATTCCTGGGCCAATGCGCGCAGCCGGCGCTGCTCGTCGACGTCGAGGGCGGCGAGAAAAGGCAGGGTCGAAACAATTCCCTGCCACAGGGGGTCTGGGATCTCTGCGGTTGCCGGTTGTCTTCGGAACCAGCCGATGAGCTTGCCGATCACGACGCCTTCGCCGTTCCCGGTGCGGCGGTGGTCAGGTAGATTCCGCCGAAGATCAGCGCAATGCCGAGGTAGTGGTAGGGGCGGGGTATTTCGGCGAGGAAAATTGCCGCCAGGAGCGTGCCGAAGACCGGCATCAGGTGGATGAACAGGCTGGCCTTGCTGGCGCCGACTTCGCCGACTGCGCGGTTGTAGAAGACGTAACCAAGAAAACCCGGGAAGACGCCCGTGTAGGCGATGCCGGCCAGCGAGCTGGCCGAGAGGTGAATCGTCTTCCCCTGCGAAATCTCCCAGGCGTAAGCCGGGGCGAGGGCGAGCAGGCCGACGACGATGAATGCGGCGAGGAGCAGCATCGGGTCGACGCCGACTGGCCGCCATTGCAGTCCGATGGTGTACAGCGCCCAGGCGAATACAGCCGCCAGCATCCACAGGTCACCGATATTGAGGCTGAGATGGGCCAGTGTCTGCACGTCGCCACGGCAGACAATGATCGTCACGCCGAGCAGCGAGAGCAGCACGCCAAGCCCCTCGATCCTCCGCAGCCGCTTCTTGAGAAAGGCCCATGAGAGGGCGATGGTGGCGATCGGGATGAACGAGTTGAGCAATACGGCGTTGGTCGCCGCCGTGTAGTTCAGGGCGGTGTAAGCCAGTGTGTTGTAGACGCCGACGCCGAGCAGTCCGAGGACGACGACCGCCTTCCAGCTGCCGCGCAGCAGCGGCCATTGCGTGCGTAGATGCGGCAGGGCGAGGGGCAGGACCAGCGCCAGCGCAATTGCCCAGCGCCAGAAGGAGAGCGACAGCGGCGGCACCTGGTCGCGGATGGCGCGGCCAAGGACCATGTTGCCGGACCAGAACAATACGGTCAGCACGAGCAGCAGATAGGGGTGTTGCAGGCGGGCGAACATCGGCGGCTGGGGGGCAGCGGGCGGCAAACGCGCATTATGCCTGATGCGCGAGCGAGTCCATTATAATTGCCTTATGGTTTCAGTTACCCACTCGGTCGCCGCCCAAAGCGACTTCGAACACTCCCTGCAATCCCTGGTCGACGGTCTGCCGATGGCTGACTCCGAGCGTATTCGACGCGCGGTGGAATCTGCCCGGGCGCACTATGGCGATCGCCAGCTGGGTAGTGGCGAAGCTGTCTGGGGTCATGCCCTGGGTATGGCTCTGATCGTCGCCGGGCTCAAGCTGGACGTTGATTCGCGGCTGGCGGCGCTGCTTTTCGCGCTGCCTGCGCAGCAGGAGCATGGCCTGGCGCTGATCGAGAAGGAGTTCGGGCGCAGCGTTGCGCACCTGGTCGATGGCATATCGCGGCTCAACCGGGTGCGACCGATCACCCGCGGCTTCGTCGCGCAGTCGTCCGAAAGCGACGACAAGAGGCCGCAGGAGGTGAAGGCGCAGATCGAGGTGCTGCGCAAGATGCTGCTGGCGATGGTCGAGGATATTCGCGTCGTTCTGTTGCGCCTGGCCTCGCGCACACAGACCCTGCGCTACTACGCCGTCGAGCCCGATCCGCTGCGCGCCGCGGTGGCGCGCGAGACGCTGGAACTCTATTCGCCGCTGGCCAACCGGCTCGGTGTCTGGGAGCTGAAGTGGGAGCTCGAGGACCTGTCGTTCCGCTTCATGCATCCGGCGATCTACAAGGATATTGCGCAACATCTCGACGAGAAGCGAACCGAGCGCGAACAGTTCATTGTCGACGCCGTCGCTCGCCTGCAGCGCGAGTTGGCCGACGCCGGCGTTGGCGATGCCGAGGTCTATGGCCGGCCAAAGCACATCTTCAGTATCTGGAACAAGATGCGCAAGAAGGACGTCGCCTTCTCCGAAGTCTACGACGTGCGCGCCTTGCGCGTCATCGTCACTGACGTCAAGGACTGCTACACGGCGCTGGGCATCGTGCACCACATCTGGTCGCCGATCGCCAGCGAGTTCGACGACTACATCGCTCACCCGAAAGGCAACGACTATCGCTCCCTGCACACGGCCGTGCATTGCCCGGACGGGCGAGCGCTCGAAGTGCAGATCCGGACCCGGGAGATGCACAATCACGCCGAGTTGGGGGTCGCCGCACACTGGCGCTACAAGGAAGGTAGCAAGGCAACGCCGGAAGATCGCTACGACGAGAAGATCGCCTGGCTGCGTCAGCTGCTCACCTGGCGGGACGAGGCGGTCGATTCGTCGGACTGGGTGCGGCACTACAAGAAGGCTGCGTTCGACGAGACGATCTACATCCTGACGCCGCAGGGGCGCGTCGTGGACCTGCCGCGGGGCGCGACGCCGGTCGACTTCGCCTACCGCGTGCACACCGACATCGGCCATCGCTGCCGCGGCGCCAAGGTCGACGGCGCGCTGGTCCCGCTCAATACGCAGCTGGCCACCGGGCAGCGTGTCGAGATCGTTCTTGCCAAGCACGGTGGCCCCTCGCGCGACTGGCTGAACGCCTCGCTCGGCTACCTGTTCACCCATCGTTCGCGGGCCAAGGTCAGGCAGTGGTTCGCCAGTCTGGCCCTGGAGGACATGCTCGGCGAGGGGCGGGCGGTAGTGACTCGCGAGCTGCAGCGCATGGGGCAGTCGGGCATCAGCCTCGACGAACTCTCCGACCGCCTGGGCTTTGCCCGCCCCGACGACCTGTTCATTGCCGTTGCCCGCGCCAAGCTCAACCTGCGCCAGCTGCAGCTGGCGGTGCGTGGCGGCGATGCGCCGCCCGACGAAGAGGATCGCGTCGAGTTGGCGGTGTCCCGGCAGCGGCCGAGCGATGACGCCGAGAAGGGGATTCTGATCGTTGGCATGGATCGCTTGCTGACGCAGCTCGCGGGTTGCTGCAAGCCGGTACCGCCAGACCCCATCGTCGGTTTCGTCACGCGTGGCAAAGGGGTGTCGGTGCATCGCGCCGACTGCAGCAACTTCTCGAACATGCGCGCGATGAATGGCGAGCGGGTGATCGAAACGACCTGGGGGGCGGGCGAGGAAGGCATCTTCGCCGTCGATATCGTCATCGACGCCCACGATCGCCAGGGTCTGCTGCGCGACGTGTCCGACGTTCTCGCCCGCGAAAAGCTCAACGTGATCGCCGTCAATACGCAGTCTCGGCAAGGTAACGCGCTGATGCGCTTCACCGCCGAAGTCAGCAGCATCCCGCAGCTCAACCGTACCCTAAGCTTGCTGCACGGTGTCGAGGGCGTGGTTGGGGCGCGTCGCGCCTGAGTCGTGAGTCGTCGTGCCGGCCTGGCAGGTTTCCCAGGCCGGTGCTTTCGACTTCCTCGCTAGCGCGTCAGTCCTTCAGCAGTTCGATCAGCTCGGCCTGCGACGAGTGCGGGCTGGTCCGCGAGCCGCGCCGCTGATGATAGCTGCCGTCGGGTCCCAGTTCCCAGGACAACGTATTGTCGGTGAGATAGATCTGCAGTCCTTCGGCGATCACCCGGCGCTTCAGCTTGCGGTCGAGGATCGGGAAAGCGAGTTCGATGCGGCGGAAGAAATTGCGGTCCATCCAGTCGGCGCTCGACAGATAGACCTTCTCTTCTCCGTCGGCAAAGAAATAGAACACCCGATGATGTTCGAGCTGCCGACCGATGATCGACCAGACGTTGATGTTGTCCGACAAGCCTTTGACGCCGGCACGCAGGCCGCAAACGCCGCGCACGATGAGGTCGATCTTGACGCCGGCCTGTGACGCCTCGTAGAGCGCCGCGATGGTCTCCGGTTCGAGCAGCGAATTCATCTTGGCGATGATTCGTGACCGCTTGCCGGCACGCGCGGCTTCGGCCTCGGCCCGGATCCCGGCGACGACGTTCGGCTGCAGGGAGAAGGGGGCTTGCCAGAGGTGCTTCAGGGTCTGCGCACGCCCGAGGCCGGTAAGCTGCTTGAAGACCTCGTTGGTATCGGCGCCGATCTCTTCGTTGCAGGTGAGCAGACCGAAGTCGGAGTACAGACGGGCGGTCTTCGGGTGATAGTTGCCGGTACCCAGGTGCACGTAGCGCCGCAGGACGCTGCCGCCCGCCTTGCCTTCCTCGCGGCGGACGATCATCAGCATCTTGGCGTGCACTTTGTAGCCGACGACGCCGTAGATGACGTGCGCGCCGACCTCCTCGAGCTTGGTCGCCCAGCCGATGTTCGCTTCCTCGTCGAAGCGCGCCATCAGTTCGACGACCACCGTGACTTCCTTGCCGTTCTGCGCCGCGCGCAGCAGTGATTGCATCAGCACCGAGTCCGTGCCGGTACGGTAAACGGTCATCTTGATGGCCACCACCTGCGGGTCGGTTGCCGACTGCTCGAGCAGTTCAATGATCGGATTGAAGCTCTGGTAGGGATGGTGCAGCAGGATGTCGCCGCCACGGATGGCCTCGAAGAGGTTGCTGCTCTTCTGTAGCGCTTTCGGCGTGCCCGGCTTGAAAGGCTTGAATTTGAGATTGTCGCGCATCACCCAGTCGGGGACCTGCATCAGGCGCACCAGATTGACCGGGCCGGCGACGCGATAGAGGTCGCGCTCGGTGAGGTTGAAGTGGCCGAGCAGGAACTCGGTCATCGCTTCCGAGCAGTTGTTGGCGACTTCGAGGCGGACGGCGTCACCAAAGTGTCGCTGTGGCAATTCGCCCTGGATCTTGGTGCGCAGGTTCTTGACCGCTTCTTCGTCGACGAACAGGTTGCTGTTGCGCGTGACGCGGAACTGGTAGCAGCCGAGGACTTTCATGCCCGCGAACAGCTCGTGCACGAATTCGTGCAGGATCGACGACAGAAAGACGAAGCAATACTCGCTGTCACCGAGTTCGCGGGGCAGCTGGATGACACGTGGCAGGACACGGGGCGCTTGCACGATGGCTGCATCGGAGCTGCGCCCAAAAGCATCGCGGCCTTCGAGTTCGACGGCGAAGTTGAGACTCTTGTTGAGCACGCGCGGGAAGGGGTGCGAGGGATCGAGGCCGATGGGGGTGATCACCGGCATCACTTCGCGGAAAAAGAAGGCGCTGATCCATTCGCGCTGCGCCGGGCTCCAGTCGCCGCGTTTGAGGAAACGTATGCCTTCGCTGGCGAGCAGCGGCAGGATCTCGTCATTCAGTAGCGCATACTGTTCCTTGACCAGGGCGTGCGTTTCGTCGCAGACCAGGCGGTAGACTTCGTGTGCGGTCTTGCCGTCGGTGGTGAGAGCGACCGAGCCGAGCTTGAGTTGCTCCTTGACTCCGGCCACCCGGATTTCGAAGAACTCGTCGAGATTGCTGCTCACGATGCACAGGAAGCGCAAGCGTTCGAGCAATGGGGTCTTGGAGTTCTTGGCTTGCCACAGCACGCGCCGATTGAAAGCAAGCAGCCCCATCTCGCGATTCTGGAAGTAGTCCGACGGAAAACCGTCAGTGGCCTTGTTGAGAGGGGCTTCGGTGGGTGTGGCGGCGGTGTTCATGGGTTCCTTCCGTGGAAATTGAGGGGTCGAGCAGGCGTGGCAAAGACAACAAACATATTACAGCTATCGCTCTGGCGCTGGTCGCCGAAGAGGCCATTTTCTCGACAAAGTGCCATTGTTCGACGAGTTGCGGCTCTCTGGCCAGGCTGTTGGCGGTGGTAACATGGCCAGATCGCAAACAGCTTTCGCCGTCTGGCCGGAAGAAAAACGGGCATGAGTTACGAACTAATTGCCGGCGTCGACCTGGGGTCCAACAGTTTTCGCCTGCAGCTTGGGCGAATCGTTGGCGATCAGATTCACCCGCTTGACAGCCTGAAAGAGCCTGTTCGCCTGGGTTCTGGACTGACCAGAGAGAGAATTCTCGATCACGCCACGCAACAGCGTGCGCTCGACGCCCTGCGTCTGTTCGGCAAGCGGCTGAGCGGCTTCGCACCGGAGCAGGTACGCGCGGTGGCCACCGACGCGATGCGCGTCGCGCGCAATGCGGACCTTGTCCTGCCACAGGCCGAGGCTGCGCTCGGCTTTCCGATCGAGATCATTGGTGGCCGCGAGGAAGCACGTCTGATCTTCATTGGCGCCGCCAACGCGCTGCCGGCCGCGGCTTACCGGCGTCTGGTGGTTGATATTGGCGGCGGCTCGACCGAGTTGATCGTCGGCGAGGGCCTTGAGCCCTTGCTGATGGAGTCGCTGTTCATGGGGGGGATCAACTTCCGCCAGCGCTTCTTCCCCGATGGCAAGGTAGACCACAAGCGCTTCAGTGCCGCGGAAGTGGCGGCCGCTGGCGAAATCGAAGCGGTGGTCGTCGACTATCGCCGCTGCGGGTGGCAAGAGGCCGTCGGGACATCGGGTTCGGCGCAGGAGCTTGCCGGTGTGCTCGAAATGAACGCGCTTAACCCTGACGGGTGCTGCGGCATCACTCGCCAGGGCCTGGCCCGTCTGCGCCAGATGATCATCGCCGCCGGTTCGGCCGAGCGGCTGCAACTCAAAGGTCTGCGCAGCGAGCGCCTGCAGATCCTGCCCGGTGCCCTGGCCATCATGTCGGCCGTCTTTTCCTCGCTCGAAATCGAGACCATGACCTATTCCGAGGGCGCTTTGCCGATGGGCGTCCTGCACGATCTGCGCGGCCGTTTCGAGCATCACGACACGCGCGAGGTGACCGTCGGCCAGTTCATGCGCCGTTACCTGGTCGTCGAGGAACAGGTCCGGCACGTCGAGCGCACGGCCCTGGCGTTGCTCGGGCAATTGATGCCGCTCGATTCTCCCGAGCACGAGAGCGACGTCCACTTTCTGCGCTGGGCCATCTCGCTGCACGAAATTGGCGTTTCGGTGGCGCATGGGAGTTTTCACAAGCATGGCGCGTATATTGTCAGCAACGCCGACATGCCCGGCTTTTCGAAGCGTGACCAGTCGCGTCTGGCCTTGCTGATCCTCGGTCAGCGGGGCAGCCTCCAGAAACTGGCCACGCTGCCTGCCGGCGATCCCAATTGGCGGCTGCTCTTCTGTTTGCGGCTGGCGCTGTTGCTGCATCGGTCACGTGCCGACCTGGCGCCGCCCGTGTTGGCCATTCGCGAGTCTCCAGCCGGCTTTCAGTTGGATGTCTCTGCTGCCTGGCTGAGCGGCAATCCGCTGGCCGTTGCCGCTTTGCGTGAAGAGTCGCTGCTGTGGGGGGCTATCGGCAGCCAGCTGCAGGTCAGCCCCCGGCCAGCTGGAACGAAGCGGTCATGAGGCCGCAATGAGCGTCGCCGCGCTCGAAGTTCTTCAGCAGCCGGGGGGGCTGCGGCTGTGCCTGTCCGGCGAATGGACGCTGACCACGATGCCGCATCCGATTGTCAGCTTCGAGCGCCGCCTGCGCGAGCTGGCCGCCGGCAACCCGGCGTGGGACCTGCAGTCGATCACGCGGATGGACAGCGCCGGCGGGATTCTGCTGTGGCGCGCCTGGGGCCGGCAATGGCCGGCGTCGCTGCTCATATCGACCCGCCATCGGGCGCTGATCGCCCGTATCGAGGCGATGGTGGTCGACGCTTTGCCGACGAGCCGCGCCAACGAGCGCCTGCTTGCGCTGTCCGCTGTCGGTCGATTGCTTCTCGCCGCGGCCAGTCATCTTACCGGGATGGTGGCCCTGGTCGGCCAGCTCGTTCTCGACGTCTTCTACCTCTGCCGGCATCCAGGCGACATACCCTGGCGGGAGTTTTCGGCAAACCTCTTCAAGAGCGGTGCGCAGGCGCTGCCGGTGACGGCGTTGATCGGTTTCCTGATTGGTGTCGTTCTTTCCTACCTTTCGGCGTTGCAGTTGGCGAACTTCGGTGCCGACGTATTCATCGTCAATCTGCTCGGCATCAGTATCGTTCGCGAGCTGGGGCCGGTGCTGGTCGCCGTTCTCGTCGCCGGTCGTTCGGGGTCGGCGATGACTGCCCAGATCGGCGTCATGCGCGTCACCGACGAGATCGACGCCCTGGCCACGATGGGCGTTTCGCAAAGCCAGCGCCTGGTCCTGCCCAAGGTCGCCGCACTCTCGGTGGCGATGCCGCTGCTGGTTCTCTGGTGCTCGGCGGCGGGGATCATCGGGGGCATGGTTTCGGCCAATCTGCAGATGGACCTGTCGTACGGTTTTTTCATCGACACCCTGCCCAAGGTAGTGCCGGTCGCCAATCTGTGGATCGGCATGACCAAGGGCCTGATTTTCGGCTTTCTGATTGCGCTGATTGCCTGTCACTTCGGCCTCAGGGTCAAGCCGAACACCGAAAGCCTGTCGTCGCAGACCACCGCTTCGGTGGTCACGGCGATCACCGTGGCGATTCTCGTCGATGCCGTCGCGGCCATCCTGACGCGCAGTGTCGGTCTGCCGCTGTGAAGGTCGCCTTGGCGGAGGGGGGGCGAGCTACGATGCCGGCCATCGAAATCCGCGGCCTGTGTACGCGCTTCGGCGATGTGGTGATTCATCAAGATATCGATCTCGACGTCGAAGCGGGGCAGATGCTGGGCCTGGTCGGTGGCTCGGGCAGTGGCAAGACGACGCTGCTGCGCGAGATCGTCGGCCTGTTGCGGCCGAGCGCGGGGACGCTTAAACTCTTCGGCCAGACGCTTTTCGATGGCGATCACGAGCAGGGCCGAGCGCTCCGCCGCCGCTTTGGAATGCTCTTTCAGCAGGGCGCACTCTTTTCGGCGTTTTCGGTCTTTGACAACATCGCCTTTCCGCTGCGCGAACTGCGCAGTCTCGACGAAGCAATGATCCGTGACCTGGTTCTGCTCAAGCTGGCGATGGTCGAGCTTGAGCCGCGCCACGGTTGTCTCATGCCGGCCGAGTTGTCCGGCGGCATGATCAAGCGGGTGGCCCTGGCGCGCGCCTTGTCCCTCGAGCCGGAGCTCCTGGTCCTCGACGAACCGACAGCCGGTCTCGACCCCGACCGCAGTGAGAACTTCATCAAGTTGCTCAAGTTGCTGCAGCACGAGCTTGGCTTTACGGTGGTCATGGTGACCCACGATCTCGATACGCTGCTCGGCTTGGCGACGCGTCTGGCGGTGCTCGCCGACCAGAAAATCGTGGCTTGCGGCACGGCCGCAGAAGTGTTGGCCGTCGATCACCCCTTCGTTCAG
This sequence comes from Candidatus Accumulibacter sp. ACC005, assembly GCF_907163215.1. Taxonomy (NCBI): domain Bacteria; kingdom Pseudomonadati; phylum Pseudomonadota; class Betaproteobacteria; genus Candidatus Accumulibacter; species Candidatus Accumulibacter sp. ACC005. The sequence goes on from NZ_CAJQUB010000016.1 coordinate 155,155, forward strand.
AACTTCTTCGCTTCCAAGCGCGCCGCGGCAGCGATCCGAGAGGAGGTAGCTTAGCCATGGAGAACCGCTCGCACGCCCTGATAGCCGGCCTCTTCACCCTGTTTCTGGGCGTTGCATTGGTGCTCTCGGTATGGTGGATCGGCGGCAAGCACGAAATGACCCGCGACTACATCGTCGTCACGCGGCAGAACGTCACCGGACTCAGCCTGCAGGGACAGGTCCGTTACCGAGGCATTCGCGTCGGCAAGGTACAGGCGATCGAACTGGATCCCGCGGATGTGCGCAACATCCTCATTCGCATCAGCGTCAATGACTCGGTACCGGTCACGCGCGGGACGGTCGCCAAGATGGGCTATCAGGGAGTCACCGGAATTGCCCACATCCTGCTCGAAGAATCCGGCGACGATCCCCAGCCACTGCCTGGCGACGCCGGCGATGCGTCGCGAATCGCCATGCAGCCGTCGTTGATCGAGGAACTGTCCGATGCCGGCGGGGCCACCTTGCGCGCGGCGGGAGCGTTTCTGAGCAATGCCAACAAGTTGCTCGACAGCGAAAACCGGCAGAACTTTGCCAGGATTCTGGTCAACCTCGAAGCGACCACCGCCAACGCCAATGACGCCATTGCTCAGTTTCGCCAGTTGCTGACGCAGACTCCCGAGAGTCTTCGTTTGCTCAACGCCACGCTGGCTCGCGCCGAGCATGCGGCAGGCCAGGCGACGCCGCTGCTGGTTGAGGCCCGCGAACTGGTCGTGGGCCTGCAGGCGGTCAGCAAGAGAGTCGATCGCCTGCTCGGTGATCCGTCACCGAGCGGAGTGGCCGCACTGGCGCCGCGTCTCAACGAGCTGGGGAGCGAGCTGTCGGCAAACTCGCGCCAATTGCAGCGCGTGTTGCAGCTGTTGGAGGAGTCACCACAAAGCCTCGTTTTCGGCTCGCCAAAGCACTCTCCCGGCCCCGGCGAAGCCGGTTTCACCGCACCGCCAAGCCGTGAGGGTTCGCGATGAAGAAACTTTCGATCTGCCTTGCTGCGTGCGCCTTGCTTGCCGCGTGCGCAGGCGGCACCCGCAACACGCGATCCGCCGGGACCTACGACTTCGGTTTACCGGCGGCGCGTCTGGCGACAGGCGCCAGCTGGTCGAAGCTGGCCCTTGAGATTCGCGCGCCGTTCTGGTTTGACTCGCTAAGTATCGAATACCGCCTGCTCTACGACGATCCTTTGCAGCTGCGTAGCTACGCCGCCAGCCGCTGGGCAGGAGCGCCGGGACTGCTGCTCGCGCAGCGGCTGCGCCAGCAACTCGGCGTGCTCAGCGGTGGCGGGCGTACGGCCGTCAGCTGCCTGTTGCGCCTCGAACTGCAGGAGTTCTCGCAGGTTTTCGATACGCCCCTGCTCAGTCGTGGCGTGCTGCAGGGAACGGCCAGTGTGCTCGACGCCAGGCAACAGATCGTCGCCGAGCGCTGGCTCAGCATCGAGCAGCCGGCGGCCAGTGCGGATGCCAGCGGCGGTGTTCGCGCCCTGGTTTCGGCCAGCGACGAACTCGGGCGGCAGCTGGCTGGCTGGTTGCAGGAACTAGAGGAACTTGGCCGACTGAAGCAGTGCCCGGCAGCAATGGCTGGCTGAGGATCCATGCCCGGGCCAGCGTCAAAGCGGTTTTTCGTGGATATCGCAAGGAGGTAAGGATGAGTACCGAGACGGCAATTCTGGATGACCCCTACGTCGTGCGCAGCGATCGACGGGGCGTTGCCACGCTGACCCTGAACCGGCCGCAGCAGTTCAACTCGCTGTCGCAGGCAATGATCGCCGCACTGCAGGCGCAGATCGACGCCATCGCGCCTGATCCCGCAGTGCGCGTGCTGATCATTGCCGGGGCCGGCAAGGCGTTCTGTGCCGGACACGACCTCAAAGAGATGCGCGCCAATCGCGACAAGGCTTTCATGCAGGACCTGTTCCGGCGTTGCGGCCGGATGATGATGGCCCTGACCCAGATGCCGCAGCCGGTGATCGCACGCGTGCATGGCATCGCCACTGCCGCCGGCTGCCAGTTGGTGTCGATGTGCGACCTGGCGGTGGCTGCGGACAACGCGCGCTTTGCCACCTCGGGAATCAATGTCGGCCTGTTCTGCGCGACACCGGGCGTCGGCTTGTCGCGCAACCTGGGTCGCAAGCAGGCGCTGGAGATGCTGCTTACCGGTGATTTCATTGATGCTCGGGCGGCACTGCAGCAGGGCCTGGTCAATCGCGTGGTCGCTGGCGACGCGCTTGACAGCGAGATCGACAAGCTTGCCGGGTCGATCATCGAAAAGTCGTCGGTGGCCATCGGCATGGGCAAGCAAATGTTCTACAAACAGCTCGAAATGGGGCTCGAAGGCGCCTACCAGTACGCCTCCGAAGTCATGGCCTGCAACATGATGAGCGAAGACGCCGGCGAGGGCATCGACGCCTTCATCGGCAAACGAAAAGCCGAGTGGAAGGGCCGCTAGGCGCGGGGCCTTGCGTCATGGCGCTCGTGTTTGGGCTCAGCGCTGCCTGACGCGCGCCCGGTCGCGGTGGCGCCGGGCAGGCGCGCCTGCGGCCGCGTAGGGGAGCTGGCTATCCGGCGTCAGACGACGGCCAGCTGGCCGGGTCCGCCGATCCGGGCAGTTTGCAGCGCCTCGACGGCGCGCTTCAGCAGGTCGTCAAACGACTGGTCAGTGGCGCAGGCCTGGCTCGCCCCGATGCTGACCGTGAACTGGACGGTGCCGTTGTCGGTAGGAATCGAGATGCCGGCGGTCGCCGTGCGGATCCTTTCCGCAACCACGATCGCGGCGCTGATATCGGTGTCGAGCAAGAGCATGGAAAACTCCCCGGCACCGAGCCGCCCAATCATGTCCGCGCCGCGCAGACAGGCGGTCGCCGCCTCGGCGAAAGAGACCAGCGCCCGGTCGCCAACGGCGTGGCCGTAACCATCGTTGATGCGCGTGAAGAAATCGATATCGACCAGCAGAATGGATAGCGGTCCCTGCTCACCGTTCGCGCCCTGCAGTCGCTCCTCGACGGCTGCGACGAAGTGCTGGCGGCTGCTGACGCCGGTCAGGCGATCGGTGGTCGCCAGGTAGTGCAGCTCGGCGTCCTGGTTGGCCAGTGCGCGCAGCAGGCGCAAGGAGCGCAAGGCCACCACCGCCAGCGGGAGGGTGACCCCGATGGCCAGCACGATAACCCACAGGGTCTGTTTCAGCCACGGCGCAAGCGCCGCGTCGTAGTCGGCGGAGACCATCACCGACAAGGGGAAGTCGGGGAGCGTCGAATAGCTGGTGAACTGTCGCCGCTGGCGGGCAGTGGTTTCTTCGAAGACCAATGGCTGCACCGGCGGCGTGAGTTGTGCGCCGGGAAGCGTCACGCCGGTAATCGGCTGGCCGAGCAGCTGCGGGTTGTCAGGCGCGGTCGCCAGAACCGTGCCGTCAGAGCGGAGGAGGGTGATCACGCCGCCCGGCTTCGGGCGCTGCTTCTCGTAAACCGGCGTCAGTTTTCCCAGGTCGATCACCGCAACCAGGATCGGGAACGCCTGTGCGAGCACACGGCGGGCGATCGGCAGTTCAAGATGATCGTCCGCCTGCCTGCGCGTGGGGGCGCCGATGAACAGGCCGTCCCTACCCGGCGTGCCCCGGAAGTAGTCGCTGTCGGCGACCTTTTCCAGCCGCTCGGGGGGGTCGCTGAGGACGTCGATCTCGGTGCCGTCGGCAGTCACCAGACGGACGTCGATGGCGGCGGTGCGATCGCGAAAATCATCGAGTAGGCGGCGAAAACCGGGGTCGCTGCGTGGGTCGCGGTCGGGGTTTGCTTCCAGCCAGCCGGCACACACGGCGAGAATGACGTTGGCCAGGCGAAACTGCCGTCGTGTCTGGTCTTCGACCGCGTGATTCATCTGTTGCAGGGATTCGCGGGTCGTGGCTATGCGTTCATCGCGGGCCACGACGATCCAGAAACTGACGGCAGCCCACAGGGCGACCACGAATAGCAGCGAGAACACGATGACCGTGCGCGGGCTTGCCCATTCCTCAAGGTGTTTGCTGGTGGCTTTAACCATAGTGTCTGCCCCCTGTCGCACAAGGGGAGTCATTTTAGCAGCCCGACGGCGTCAGCGCCGGCTGTCGCCGACGTCCGGCTCCGCCTCGTCGGCGTGCACGTCGATGACGCCGGCGAAGAATTCGATCGCCGTGTCGGAAACCTGCGACGTGTCGTAGTAAGCGTACGCGCCCGCGCCAAGCGCACCGAAGACCGGAATCCAGCGCGAAATCCCCTTGCCGATCAACCTTTGCGCGATGTGCATGCCGATCTTCAGAACGACCGCCTGGACCTGCGGCCGCGAGGCCCGCTGAACGACGAAACGCTGTCCGATCTGGGCGACCAGGTCGCGAACCGCCTGTGCGTCCGTATGCCGAAAAAGACAATAAATCATTTCCTCGCGGCCCAGTTCGGCTGTTTTTCCATGGCAAGCCGCAATGTCGGCGACGAGTTGGGTCTGCAGTTGCCACAGCGAGCGCAGTTCGGGCAGCAGGGTCAGCCAGCCGAGCGGGCCGGGCGGCAGACTTAGTCCGCTGGTGGTCAGCGCAGCACGTCGCGCGGCGGTGGCGGCCAGCGCGCGGGCGCGAAGTTCCGGGTTGGCGGCTGGCAGTTCCGTGCTGAAGGGTGCCTGGCCGACAAAGTCGAGAATCGCTTCGGCGATGCGGGTTCCGGCCTTGAGCTGCGTGCGGCGTTTCGAGAAGCGTTTGTCTTGCATCGTCAGGGTCGTCAGCTGCGTTGAAAGAAAGGGGGCCCGTCCGCCGCCAGGTGGCCGCAAGGGCAATTCTGCTTCATGCGCCGGTCCGCCGCCAGACGCTGGCCAGCCAGGGCTGCCGTTCTCTCGGCAGGCCGGCCGGCCGATAATAGTGTTCGATCTCCCTATAGCCGGCATTGGCCATCTGGCTGCGCCAGGCGGCGAGGTCGTGGTAGCTGGCGTAGCGGCCATTGCTCCAGCCCTCCGCGTTATCGCCGCGCGGGTTCGAGCAGAACAGGATGCCGCCCGGCTTGAGCGTGGCGCACAATTGCCGCAGCACGCGTGGCAGTTCCTGGCTCGGGATATGGAACAGCGAGGCGTTGGCGAAGACGCCGTCAAAGTGTTCCGCAGGCAGATCGAGCTTGAGGAAGTCCTGCTGCCATACGGTGCAGCCGCTGTCGCTGCGTGCCATGGCGACGAATTTCCGGGCTCCGTCGAGTCCGATGGCGATATGACCTAGCTGCGCAAAGGCCTTGAGGTCGCGGCCCGGGCCACAGCCGAAGTCGAGAATCGTGAACGGCGCCTGGCCCTGGATATGGCGCAAGAGCGAGGCGATATTCTGGCTCACGTCGTGATCGCGAGTGCCGTCGCGGAAGTCCTCGGCGCGCTGGTCGTAGTGGGCCAGGGTCTGGGCGGTTATCGATTCGAGATCTTCGGAAGCTAGGGGCATGGCGGGTGTTGGCGACCGGTAGACGAGCTGCGGGCAGAACGGCGGAACGGAAATGGCGTGCCATTCCATGGTAAACCATAGGCCAGCGCTTCGGGTCGCCGGCGGGTCATTTTACGCCGGCAAGCGGCCGGCGCGGCGCGCTGGCGTGGTGACCGCGTGACCGTCTTGTGGACCAGAAACCAGGGCCCCGGATCGTTCTCCCACACTGTGTCCGGCGCTCGTCAGGCGCGCGCCGCCAGTCGCTGCCACGCGGATTATGGGTATTCTGGCCGCGGGCTGCCGTCAACTGCCAGAAACAGGAAATGAAATGTTCCTGTGCTAATCTACGTTACGGCGCTCAGCCTTGCGGGGCTGGCTGCAGAAGGGCCGATGACAGGCTGGCGCCAGGGAGAAGGAAGAACATGACCCGGGGAACGCATGCTTTCCTCGCCAAGAGGGTTCACCATGGCCATTGAAACCGAAATCAAGCTATCGCTGTCAGCGCGCACGGCCAGTCAGTTGGGTAGCCACGCGTTGCTCGCTGGCGTGCCGTCGCAGCGCCAATTGCTGGTCAACACCTACTACGACACGCCGGACAACCGTCTGCGTGGCGAGCGGCTGGTTGTACGCTATCGTCAGAAAGGCGGCGAGTGGCTGCTGGGCGTCAAGACGGCCGTTCAACTCAGCGGTGGGCTGGCCGAGCGCAAGGAGTGGGAGCGCAGCGGCCGGCCCGGCGACTTCGACTTCGCGCATGTCGACCAGAGTGCCGTCCGCGACTTCCTGGAGCCTCTGCGAGATCAGTTACAGCCGGCGTTCGTCACGCACTTTCAGCGCCGCTCCTGGCTTCTTGAGCCGCGCGACGGCGTGCGCATCGAACTGGCGCTCGACCGCGGGACGATCGAGGCCGGTGGTCGCCGCCAGCCAATCTGTGAGATCGAACTGGAGCTCGTCTCCGGAGCCGTCGGCGATCTCTTTGATCTGGCTCTTGCGCTGCAAGCTACCCTGCCCCTGCATCCGGAAGCCAGGAGCAAGTCCGATCGCGCCTATCGCCTCTTGGCCGACGCGCCGATGATCGCGGCGAAAGCATTGCCGGTTCCTGTCGATGCCGGCATGTCGAGCGTCAGCGCATTTCGCAGGATTGCCCTGTCGTGCGTCAGCCAACTGCAGAGTAACGAGAAAGGCATTCTCACCACCGACGCTCCCGAGTTCGTGCACCAGGCGCGCGTTGCTGTTCGCCGCCTGCGGTCGGCGATGCGCGTCTGGCAGCGCCACCTCCCGGTGGCGTTCATGGAACATTTCGATCCGCTCTGGCAAGCGTTCGCCAAGCGTCTGGGTGACGCGCGAAACTGGGACGTATTCCTGGCCGATACCGCACCACTGCTGAGTGAGACCTTTGCCGACCGGGCAGAAATCGGGTTGCTGCTCCGCTACGCACGCCGGCGCAGCACAAGCAATCGCAAGGCCGCCCGAGCTGTCTTGAAATCGGCTGCGTATTCCCGCCTGCTGCTCGAATTCAGTGCAGCACTTCTGGCGCTGCCGGAAGGCAAGGTTCGTTTGTTGGGGGACTTTGTTCCCGTGTGGCTCGACAAGTGCGCCAGGCGCGTCAACCAGCGCGCCGCCGAGGCGCAGGGTGGCAGCGACGAGGCACGTCATCGTCTACGCCTGGCGTTCAAGCAATTGCGCTACGCGCTTGAGTTCCTTTCGCCGATCCTCGCCGGTCCCGTGTTGGAGAACTATCATCAGTCGCTTACGGCACTGCAGGAACAGTTGGGGCGCCAGAACGATCTGGCGGTCGCCCTGCAACTGACCGCGGAGGCGTTGCCCGGCCGCAAGGGCGATGTCGTGCGAGACTGGCTGGCGGCGCAAAGCAGTGCCCTGCTGCCGGAACTGGGAGCGCTGCTGGAAGATTTTCGGCGTCAGGACGCGCCGTGGTCGGTGCCGTTGCCGTGACAGGGCTGGGCTTGTGGGGTGCTACGGGCGACACCGAAGGCGCTTCAGCCTTCCTTCGCTGCGTGTTCCTTGTGCAGGTCAACGTAGCCAGTAAGCTGTGTATCGATCTCGTTGAACGCTGACGGCGGTTTCTGACCCAGGCGTGACATTCGCCGTATCAGACGCTGCTGCGCAAAGGTCTCCGATGGGTCGGGCTTGCCAAGTCCATACTCCGAGCCGCGTTTGGTCATCACGACCATCCCGTCGTTGTCCAGTCTGTAGCCAGTGAGTGGCGACGTTCTGATGTGCGACGACGAGGGAAAGCGCGGATTCTTGCCGAGCACGCGCCCTTCGATGCACACCAGCGTCTCACCCTCACGGGTGATCAGCTCCAGTGTTTTCCAACCATTGAGGATATTCATAGTGCTCCCCGACCCTGTTCACGACGCAAAGTGCCGAAGCAAGCCGCCATTCTACCCGACAAATCAACGCCGCACCGTTTTTCAGAAGCAGGTCCGATGCCCTGGCCCGGTTCGCCGATAAGTGTGATCGTGGACTTGATCATGAGTCCTTTCAGAGACTTGCAAGCCAAGAGAAAGCCCTGTTAAACACCCTTCCCGAACGCGGGAAGTGACCTATCGCTGCCACCGCGAAAGCAGGTCAGTTGTTTGCGGCGGAGCAAGCAAAGTGGCGCACCGTTCGTGTTTCGAAAGCGGCTTGATGCGCCGCCAGCACGAGCTGGTCGTCGCGTGCGGCTGAGTTTCTGCAGGCCGGTCAGGAAACCCGGGCATTTGCCGCATCAAACAGACGCACTTAACCAGTAGCAAGACTCTTGCCAGTTTTAGCGGTGACAATTATGAGTCATTAAAGCAATAGCTTGTAGTTTTCGTTGGTAGGCGGCAGGAAATGGTCTGTAAAATTTTCCGACACTCGCGGCGCGTGGGCGGTCTTCAACATGGCGATCGTCGGCCTGACTGCGCCGTTTCCGCGGCAGCTTTCAAGCGTACACCGCCTCTTGCAGCAGGCAGTCGCGTTCGTCGGCGCGCAGCGGCTGCGTCCTGGCAAGCTGTTGCGCCAGTACCGCCAGCGTCGCTTCGGAGGCATCGTGGCCTTTGTGCAGGCGACCGCGGATGCGGGCGCGCAATACTGCCGGGGTCGCCTGCGGGGCGACGATGAAGAAAGCGGCGTTGGTGTGCGCGGCCAGGGCCCGGAAGCGATCGCGCCGGTTGCCTTCGAGAAAGGCGGCGTCGACGATCACCGACCAGTTGGCCACGAGCAGTTCCCTGGCCAGCGCGTACAGGCGGGCGTAGGTCAGTTCGCTGGCGTCACTGGCGTAGATGCCGCCGTCTACCGGCGAGCCACTTCGCGCCGTGGCGTCGAGGTCGAACAGCCGCTTGCGTTCGACGTCGGAGCGCACGCGCAAGGTCGCCGCCTCCGGATCGTGCAGCAGGATTCTTCGCGCCGCGCGACTCTTGCCACAACCGGCGACGCCGTGGGTGATGATCAGGCGTGCCGGCGGCGGTTTGGCGAGGCGTTCGGCGAGCGCCAGATAATGGCGGGCCTGGCTGCTATCGCCGTTTGTTTGCCTGGCCCGTAGCGCCGCGACCTTGGCGCGCACCAGCGCGCGATAGACCGCGTAGAAACGCAGGACCTGCACGGCGTCGTAATCGCCACTGCAAGAGAGCCACTCGTTGACCAGCCAGCCGGCCAGGCCCGGCTGATCGTGGTCGACGAGGTCGATGAAGGTGAACGCGATCTCGCTGGCGACATCGATCCAGCGCAGGTCTTCGCTGAATTCGATGCAGTCGAACAGGCGTATCTGGTCGTCGATCAACACCAGGTTGCCCAGATGCAGGTCGCCGTGACACTCGCGTACCCGGCCGGCCGCCCTGCGGGCCGCGAAACGAGGTGCCAGGCGGTCGAATTCGCTGCGCGTCCACTCGCAGAGCCACGTCAGCGGCGTCTGCTCTTCGCTGCCCGGCAGCAGCGTTGCCAGCTCGGCGAAATTGGCGAGAGCGGGTGCGAGCACCTGCTCCGGGTCGCCGAAGCGCGTGCCTGGCGGTGCTGTTGCAGCCTGCGCGTGGAATTCCGCGATCGTTGCGGCCAGCGCTGACATCTGCTTGGCATGCAGTTGTCCACGCGCGCAAAGGCGGTCCAGACGGCCGACCTCGGCAAAGCGGCGCATCTTGACGGCGAACTCGATGGCCGTGCCGGGGCCGCCGATGCGCGGGTCTGCCGTCGTGCCGACGATGGGGACGACCTGCAGGTAGAGGTCGGCTGAGAAGCGGCGGTTCAGGCGCAGCTCGGCTTCGCAGCAGTCTCGCCGCTTGGCGAGCGTGCCGTAGTCGAGGAAGGGGAGGACCAGCGGCTTCTTGATCTTGTAGGCGAAGGCACCGGCCAGCAGCAGCCATGAGGCGTGCGTTTCGACGAGTTCGACGCAGGTCGCCGGGTCGGGGTAGCGGTCCGCTTCGAGCAGGGCAGCGATCAACGGCGGCAGAGCTTGGGGCATCCTCAGTCCTTGCCTGCGCGGCGCAGGATAGCTTTGCGCAGTTCTTCGAGCGACCACATCAGCAGCGCGCAGCCAATGGCCAGCAACCACGTCGTGCCGCTGATCGGCGCACTGCCGAAGAGCCAGTTTCCGGCCGGTGTGTAGAGTATGAACGCGATCAGCGCCAGCTCCGAGCCGATGCCGAGGCGGAGCAGGCGGTTGCCGCCGGATTTTCTGTCCAGCGTCGAGCGCAGGGGGTGCCGACAGAGAAAGACGTTGCCGATCTGCATCACCACGATCGTCATCAGGCAGGCCGAGGTGGCCTGCAGGTAGAGGGGGTCGGTCGGCGCCAGGGCCTGCCCATAGTGCCAGCCGGCGCTGCCGAGAACGAAGAAGAAGACGGCCATCGCCGCCGCTGCTTCGAGGACGCCGAGAAACAGGTAGGCGCGGGCAATCAGGCCCCACGATAGCAGCCGCTCGCCGCGGGCGCGTGGCGCACGCTGCATCACCGCCGGGTCGGGCTTCTCGGCGCCAAGCGCCAGCGCCGGCAGCATGTCGGTACCGAGATCGACGGCCAGGATCTGGAGGATGGTCAGCGGCAGCGGAATTCGGAACAGAACGAAAGCCAGATAGGGAACGATCTCCGGGATGTTCGAGCTGAGGATGTAGGTCAGGAATTTGCGGATATTGTCGTACACCGCGCGTCCCTCCTCGATCGCCGCGACGATGCTCGCGAAATTGTCGTCGAGCAGGATCACGTCGGCGGCCGCCTTGGCCACGTCGGTGCCGGCGATCCCCATGGCGATGCCGATGTGCGCGCTCTTCAAGGCCGGCGCGTCGTTGACCCCGTCTCCGGTGACGGCGACGATCTCGCCTTTCTGCTTCAGCGCTTCGACGATACGCATCTTCTGTTCGGCGGCGACGCGGGCGAAGAGAATCTCCGCCGCATCGAGCGCCAGCTGCAGTTGCGTCGGCGACATCTGGCGCAACTGCTCGCCGCTGATCAGCAGGGGCTCTTCGCTCCTGACCAGGCCGATCTGGCGGGCGATGGCCAGCGCCGTGCGCGGGTGGTCGCCGGTGACCATGATGATCCGGATGCCGGCTGCCGCGCAGCGCGCGATGGCCCCGGGAACTTCGGCGCGCGGCGGGTCTTCGAGGCCGATCAGCCCGGCGAGGATCATCTCCTGCTCGTCGCCCGATAGCCCTTCGTCGACAGCGCGATGGGCGAAGGCGAGGACGCGCAGGCCGCGGCCGGCCATCTCGTCCTGGGCAGCCAGCAGGCGGGTACGGCTAGCCGGGTCGAGCGGCGCCAGGCCGGCGTCGAACTGGATGAAGCGGCAGCAGTCGAGGACCGTTTCGAGGGCGCCCTTGCAGTACAGCATGCGTCCCTGCGGCGTCTGGCAGAGTACCGACATGCGCTTGCGGTCGGTATCGAAGGGAATCTCGTCGACGACGTGATAGCCGTCCAGGTCGCCGGCTGCCTGGCGGCCGATGTCGACCAGTGCGATCTCCATCGGGTCTCCGCGCAGCTCCCGTTGGCCGTTTTCGTCGATTTCCCTGACGTTATGGCAAAGCGCCGCATTGGCGAAGAGCTGCCGGTGCTCGTCGACCAGTTGCGTGCGCGTCGCCAGGTCGGCACGCGCGATGAATGCGCCACCGAGCCACAGTCCCTGCGCCGACATCCGGTTCTCGGTCAGCGTGCCGGTCTTGTCGCTGCAGATCACCGTCGTCGAACCGAGCGCTTCGACGGCCGGCAGGTGGCGGACCAGCGCCTGGCGTCGGGCCATGCGCTGGGTGGCCATGGCCAGCGACAGGGTGACCGTCGGCAGCAGGCCTTCCGGGACGTTGGCGACGATGATGCCGATGGCGAAGAGCATGTTCTCCCAGGGCGGCAGGCCCATCGCCTGGCCGACGAGAAAGAGGAGCACGCCCATTCCCGTTGCCAGGCCGGCGACCAGGCGCGAGAGACGGGCGATCTCGCGCTGCAGCGGCGAGCTGGGCTCGCCGGCGGTCTGCGTCAGCTGCGCGATGCGGCCGAATTCGGTATGCCGACCGGTCGCGTACACCACCGCGCGTCCCTGTCCGGAGACGACCGAGGTGCCGGCGAGGACGATGTTCCTGGCGTGCAGTGGCGATTCCTCGACGCTGGGCGCGCTGTCGCGTGCCTTGGCCAGCGCTTCGCCAGTGACTGTCGACAGGTTGACGCGCAAGCGGGAGACTTCGATCAGCCGGCAGTCGGCGGGAACGAAATCGCCTTCCTCGAGCAGAATGACGTCGCCGGGCACCAGCTCGCTGGCGACAAGCTCGACGATCTGCGTGGAGCGCAAGACCTTCACTTTCTGGGGCAGCAACTGGCGCAATGCGGCGACCGCGCGCTCGGCCTTGTATTCCTGCCAGAACGAGAAGACACCGTTGATCAGGATCACGCCAACGATGGCCAGGCCGAGGCGCACCATTCCCTGGCCGGGATCGAAATGCTCGGCAAGGAACGAAAGTCCTGCGCCGATCCAGAGAATGATCGCGAAGAAGTGCGTGAACTCCTTGCCGAAGCGCAGCAGCAGGTGCTGTTGCTGGACGACCTCGAAATGGTTGGGTCCGTACTCGGCGAGCCGGCGCCCCGCCTCGCTGGCGCTGAGACCGGTGGCTGCCGTCTTGAGGCTGGCCAGTGACTGTTCGACAGTGACGGTGTGGATACGCACGCGACGACCTTCCTGACGCCGGATTGCTTGCTGGGGGCACGTCTCGGCGCCTGCCCGTCAGCACTCAGTGGCTGCTGCCCACTGACCCGCGCGCGAGTCGCTTAACCGAGTCGATGACCGCTGTGGCCGTGACCAACGACAATGTACTCCCTTGCCGGCAGGAAGGCATCTGCTGGCGCGCGCGGCAACACGGGTCGACGGCGGGGTGCCCGCTGTGGCGGTCATCTCGGCGATCGCCGCCCGTGCGCTGCCTGCGACTGCGCGCCGGTGCCGATCAGTGGCCGGTTTCGGCCAACAGCGCAGCGATCATTGCCTCGGCTTGTTGCCGGTAGCCGCCGCCGAAAAGATTCAGGTGGTTGAGTATGTGGTAGAGCTGGTACAGCGTTCGCCGTTGTCGGTAGCCGCCGGGCACCGGCCAGGCCTCGCGGTAGGCGGCGTGGAAGCGCTCCGGAAAACCGCCGAAAAGTTCGCTCATCGCGAGGTCGCATTCGCGGTCGCCGAAATGGACGGCCGGGTCGAAGAGCGCCAGAGTGCCCGACTCGTCGATGGCCGCGTTGCCGGACCACAGGTCACCATGCAGCAGGCTGGCGGGTGGCTGATGATCGACGAACAGCACGCCGAGGGTTTCGGCCAGCCGCTCGCCGTCGGCGATCAGGCGGCCGTGGTGGCCCTGAGTTCGAGCCAGGTCGAGCTGTGGCCGCAGCCGCCGCTCGGCAAAGAACGCCGGCCAGTCTGCATGCCCGGTGTTGACCTGCGGCGTGCTGCCGATGAAGTTGTCGCGCTGCCAGCCGAACTGCCGGCCGCTGATGCGGTGCAGTTCGGCCAGCGAACGGCCTGCCGCCGCCACCTCCGCTGTCTCGCGCAGGCCGTGCAGGCGCAGGTGCTCGAGGACCAGGTAGGCTTGCTTGCCGGCGATGCCGTGGGCGACGACGCGTGGCACGCGCAGCGCCGGGCAGGCGGCCAGCGCCTGCAGGCCGTCGGCTTCGGCGGCGAACATGCCGAGGAGACCGGCGTCATTCAATTTGACGAACCAGCGCCGCTTGCCGCTGGCGACCAACAGCGTGCGCGAGATCGAGCCGCCGCCAATTGGCGTGATGGCGTCGATGCCGGCTGGCGGCCGTTCGCTCCCGCTGTCGCTGGCAATCAGCTCGCGCAGGGCGGCGCCCAGCGCTGCATCGATGGCCAAGCTCGGTTTCATGTCGATCCCTTTGCCATCGGCGCTCGACCTGCCCGCAGCGCCGTTGCCGGCGTCAGTCGGCGAATGTCGCCTTGCGCTGCAGGTGGTCGAAAAACTTGCGGTCGGCACCGAGCAGGTGTTTGGTGACCACATCGTGGGCGAGGAACTGGAAGACCTCACCAAGGCCCTGCTTTCCGGCGCGGTAGCTTTCGCCCATGCTGATCGACTGCGCGATCAGCTGCCGATGCATGGCGACGTGCGCCGCGGCGCCAGGAAAGCCGGCGGCGACGAAAATCGCTTCCTCTTCGGCGAAGTGCTGCCGGACGTCGGCCAGCAAGCGATCGACCAGCGCATTGACCTCGTCAGCGCTCCGCGCGGAAAGAATCGCCGCGAGCAGGTCGTTGGCGTTGGAGAACAGTTGCCGATGGCCGCCGTCGATGGTTTCGTTGCCGCATTCGTACGCCGATCGCCAGATCAGTTGCACGAAATTGGCGGCGGCGCCTTCTCCGGGGTTCAGGGGTTTGTCCGCTTCAGGCGCCAGCTGGACCTGGTTGCGACCTTGTGCCTTGGCCCGGTAGAGCGCTTCGTCGGCACGCTGGAACCACTCGCCCCAGCTCTCCCCGGCGTCGCATTCGGCGACGCCGACGCTGACGGTCAGCTGCCCGACCTGCGGAAAGCGCGCTTTTCCGACCTGCGCACGTAGACGTTCGGCGAGCCGTCTCGCGGTCGCCAGGTTGGTGTCGGGGCAGAGGACGACGAATTCCTCGCCGCCCCAGCGGGCCAGCGAGTCGGCGCCGCGAAGTCCGCCTTGCAGCAGGGCGGTCACTCGCTGCAGCACTTCGTCGCCGCTGGCGTGACCGTAGCGATCATTGATCGCCTTGAAACAGTCGATGTCGAAGAGCAGCAGGCTCAGCGGGTGCTGGTAGCGTTCGAAGCGCTCCATTTCACGGCGTACGCAGTCTTCCAGCCGGCGCCGGTTCCAGAGGCCGGTCAGTTTGTCAGTGCTGGCCAGCTGTTCGAGCTCGGCGACCGTCTGCTGCAATTCCTGGTTGGCCTGTTGCAGGCGATCGAGAGTTTGCAGCAGGCTGTCGGGCGCTTGCTGCGGCGAGCACGCATAAACCAGCGAAGCAATCGCCTGCAGCATCCGGTCCTGGTCGAGGACCGGCAGTTCGAGCCAGAGATAGCGAGCGCGCCGAGCGTCGACTGCCAGCTCGATCTCCTCGGCAGCGGCTGTCGCACCGGCGAGGACGCGCTGATCGGCGCGCGCCAGCGCGGTCAGTACTTCGACGGGCAGAAGCTCGCTGTCCGACTTCCCGAGCACGGCTCTGCTGCCCTGGGAAAGCAGTTGTTCCAGCGTCTGGTTGGCGACCCGGTACGATCCATCCAGCGCTTTGACGCCGAAACCGACGGCGCAGCCGCTATTCATCAGCACAGCCAGCAGCCCGGCCATCGGGACGACGCCATCCTTGGTTGCGTCGTGCAGCAGGTCGTCTTCGATCATCGCTGGCTCATCCTCCGCTGGCTTGGCGCCTGCGCGAGAGGACCCCGGTTCGACGCCAGTTTCGTTGCTTGCTGGCGGGCGAGTATACGAGCTTCGCCGCTGCTAACCAAGGGTCGCGCAAGGCGTAGTGACCGAGCGCCGCCGATGCCTGGAGTGAGCGCCGTTGGCGCGGGCGGCGAAGACTTGCCGGGACCTCACTTGCTGACCGCTTCAGGCTGCGGGCGCGGCGCCAGATTGACGCGATTGCGACCCTGCGCCTTGGCGGCGTAGAGCGCTTGATCGGCGCGGGCAATGAGGTCGGCGGCCGACTCGCCGACGACGTAGTCGGCGATACCGATGGACACGGTGATGTTGCCGATCAAGGTCTGGTTGTTGCTGCCATTCTTGATCCGGCTGGCAGCGACCAGCGCGCGCAAGGACTCGGCGAGCCCGACCGCGCCACCGCGCGGCGTGTGCGGCAGGATGACGGCGAACTCTTCGCCGCCGTAGCGGGCGGCAGTGTCCTTGCCTTTCACGTTGGCGCGCAGCATTTCGCCGACGCCGGCGAGCACCCTGTCGCCGAACAGGTGACCGTGCGCGTCGTTGAGCCGCTTGAAGCGGTCGAGATCGATCATCAGCAGACAAGGCCCGGGGCCAGCGGGGGCGTCCTTTTGCAGGCAGGCACTCAGGGCCAGATCGAATCCCTTGCGGTTGGCCAGTCCGGTCAAACCGTCGACCAGGGCCTCTTCGCGGGCGCGAGCGACCTCCCGGCGGAGTTCCTGCCCTTCGCGCCTGCTCTCCTCCAGGCGCTCGTGCAGGTCACTGATCGCCTTCTGCATTTCGCGTGTGCCGCGCAGGATGTCGGCGAGGCCGGGTGGCGGCTCCCCCTTGGCCGTTGCCGGGCGCTGCAGCGTCTCGCCCCAGCGTTCGAGCGACTCGCCGTAGTGCGAGGCCTGGTCGCCGGCGTGGGTCGCCGAGTCGGCAACCTGGTCGACCAGATGACCGACGCTGGCACCGATGCGTAGCGCCGTTTTCGCGTCCAGGTCGGCGACGTGCTTGTAATACAGCGCGCAGGTGGCGGCGTCATCGAGCTTGCCTTCACTCTTGATCCGCGCGTCGAGCGCGATCTGCAGGTCGCGATTGATTCCCGACACGTATTCGTACCAGATCGCGTAGCTGAACGGATGCAGGCCGGCGTTTTGTTGACCCATGCGCTTCACCACCTGGCGCAGGAACTCGGCGCTTTGCGCGAAAGTGTGCTCGTATCTCATTGTTGTTCTCTCTTGTCCTGATGCTCTGCAAGCCGTTCCTGCCCAGTCGTTTGCCTGCCGGGGCTGCTCATGGCGGCGGCCTAATGCTGCCCTGCCGCAGCAGTTGCTCGACCTCGTCGGGCGGCCGCGGTCGACTGAACAGATAACCCTGGATTTTCTGACAGTTGGCCCGGCGCAGAAAGTCGAGCTGGGCGCGTGTTTCGACGCCTTCGGCGATCACTTCCAGCCCGAGGCTGTGGGCCATGGCGATGATCGCGGTGGTGATCCCCGCATCGTCGGCGTTGCCCGGCAGGCCACGGACGAAGCTCTGGTCGATCTTCAACATGCCGATCGGAAAGCGCTTGACATACGACAGCGACGAGTATCCGGTGCCGAAATCGTCGATCGAGAAATGCACGCCGAGTGCGCGCAGCCGATGGAAGCCGTCGATGCGCCGGGCCTCCGGTTCCATCAGGATGCTCTCGGTCAGTTCCAGTTCGACCTGCCCGGGTTCAATTCCCGTTTCCGCGATGATCGCCGCGACCGAGCCCAGGAAATCGTGCGCGCGCAATTGACGAGCCGAAACGTTCACCGCCACGCGCGGCGTCTCCAGACCCGTCGCCTGCCAGCTGCACAACTGCCGGCAGGCGGTGCGCAATACCCAGTCGCCGATGGCGACGATCAGGCCGCTGTCCTCGGCGACGGGAATGAACTGGGCCGGTGAGACGACGCCGTGCTCCGGGTGCTGCCAGCGAATCAGCGCCTCGAGACCGACGATGGTGCCGTCGTCGGCGCGTACCTGCGGCTGGTAGAGGAGGCGAAATTCGTCGCGCTCCAGGCCCTTGCGCAGGTCGTTCTCGAGCCGGATGCGGGCCATCGTTTCGGCGGTCAGCGACCTGTTGTACAGCTGCCAGTTGTTGCGACCCTGGTCCTTGGCGTGATACATCGCCGTATCGGCGTGTTTGAGTAGAGACGCAGCGTCGTCGCCGTCTTCGGGGAAGATGGCGATGCCGATGCTGGCGGTGACGGTAATTTCCTGCCCGCCGATCCTGAAAGGCCGGCCGAGCAACGCCTGCAGGCGCTCGGCAACCATGCTCACCGTTTGCGTGCCGTCGAGGTCGGGGAGGACGACGGTAAACTCGTCGCCGCCCAGCCGCGCGAGGTGCAGGCCCGTTTTTTCCAGTGCCGGCCGGGTGAGCAGGTCGCCGGCGCGCAGCTTTTCTTTCAGTCGTCCGGCGACGGCCTGCAGAAGATAGTCGCCGGCACTGTGCCCGAGGGTGTCGTTGACCCGCTTGAAGCCGTCGAGATCGAGGAACAGCAGCGCCACCTGGCGCTTGGCGCGACTCGCCCGCAGCAGTTCCAGGTCGAGCTTCTCGAGGAAGCTCTCCCGATTCGGCATGCCGGTCAGCGTGTCGAAGTACGCCAGGCGCCGTATCTTCTCCTCGTTGAGCTTCTGCAGGGTGATGTCACGCACCACCATGACCACGGTTTCCGGACCACTCGGTGCGATGCGCCCTTCATAGTGATGGATGCCGTCGGGCATCGACAGCTGGTACACCACCGATTGCAGATCGCCACACTCGCTGGCGCGCTCCACGCCACGCAGAATGATCTCGGCAACGTCGCCCGGCAGGACCTCCGACACCTTGCGGCCGAGGAAGTCGTTCGCCGGGACGTAGGGCTCGGCGCCGAAACCCGCCTTGTAGTCGAGGTGGACGCCGTAGCGATTCATCAGGAAGATCATGTCCGGCATGGCGCGCACGATCGCTGCCTGCTTCTCCTCCAGTTCGCGCAACTGCCGAGCCTCCTGCGCCGAGCGCAGCACGTAGCGTGCACGGTGGCCGAGAATCGGCCAGTTGATCGGTTTGGAGATGAAGTCGCTGGCGCCCGACTGGTAAGCCTGGTTGATCGACTCGATGTCGTCCATGCCGGTGACCATGATGACCGGCACTTCGCTCATGTCCCAGCGTTGGCGAATGTGTCGGCAAACGGCGAAGCCGTCCACTCCGGGCATGTCGACGTCGAGCAGGATCAGGTCGGGAGGCTGTCCGGTCAGCAGTGCCAGCGCCTCTTCGCCGTCGGCGGCGACGCTGACTTCGAAGTCGAACTGGGTCAGCGTTTCCTGTTCGAGCATGCGCATCACGTGGTCGTCGTCGACGATCAGCACAGTCGGTCGTTTGGCCTCCTCAGGCGGGGTCATGGTCTGTCCTCTTGCCAATGATCGTCGCCAGCGAGGCGAGTACGCGTGGAACCTCGAATTCTACCTCCTGCAGGAGGGGTTTTGCGCTGACCAGGGTTTCTTGGCGAGTGACGGCTTCGAGTTGCCTGCACAGCGTTGTCAGATACTCGGCGCCGAGATTGGCGCTGCTGGATTTCAGCGCGTGCGCGGCCTTGCGCAAGGCTTCGGCGTCGCCGGCTGCGGCGGCCGCCTGCATCTGGGCAAGACGGGGCGGCGTATCGGCCAGGTAGGCATCGATCACCTTGCCGAGCAGCGTGGCGCCATGGGGTCCCGGCAGGCTGCGGATGGCCTCGAGCGCTCGCCGGTTGATCCGACAGGGAGTGTCGGTGGCTGTCGACGACGAGGCAGGGGGGCTCGGCGGGCTCGGCTGCGAAGGCTTGGCCGCGGCGGTGGCCGTTTTTCCCGGCAGCCAGCGCCGCAAGGCGGCGGCCAGGTGCGCACGCGTGAACGGCTTGCTCAGGTAATCGTCCATCCCCGCCGCCAGGCAGCGTTCGCGGTCACCTTCGACGGCGTTGGCGGTCAGCGCGACGATCGGCAGATGGTCGCGCAGCAGGCCCTCGCGCTGGCGAACGCGGATTTGCGCCGTCGCTTCGAAGCCGTCCATTTCGGGCATCTGGCAATCCATGAGGACGAGATCGAAAGCCTCGTTGATCAGGCGATCGAGCGCGATCTGGCCGTTGTCGGCCAGGCTGTAGGCGACTCCGAGCGATTCGAGCATGGCGCCTGCCACGGCCTGGTTGACCGGGTTATCCTCGGCGACCAGTACCCGCCCGCTCAGCTGCAGCGGCGCGATCCTGGCGGCCGGTGGCGGCGATAGCAGCCGCGCGGCAGCGGGACGCTGCGCCTGGCGCGCGAGGGCGGTGGCCAGCGCCGCGTGGAGATCGGACTGGCGCACGGGCTTGCTCAGGGTGTGGTCGATGCGCGCGCGGTACCGATCCGGATGGTCGGTGGCGACGCTGACCGACGAGAGCATGAGCACTGGCAGGCTCGCCCAGCGCGCATCGCTGCGGATCGCGCGCGCCAGCTCGAAGCCGTCCATGCCGGGCATGTGCTGATCGACGATCAGCAGATCGAAGGGCTGCCCGGCGGTCTGAGCGAGTTTCCGCAGCGCTTGCTGCCCGTCGGCGACAGCGGTGTAGCGCATCGACCAACCAGCGAGCTGCTGGGCGAGGATCTCGCGGCTGATCGCGTTGTCATCGACGACCAGCACGCTACGGCCGGCGAGGTGATCGCTCCCGTTCGAGACCGCTTGCGCGGCGAACTGCTGCTTGCGCAGCGGAATCTCGAACCAGAACAGCGTGCCGTGGCCGGCCTCGCTGAGCAGCCCGATCTGCCCGCTCATCAGCTCGACCAGGTGTTTGGCGATGGCCAGCCCGAGGCCGCTGCCGCCAAACTGCCGGGTCGTCGAGCTGTCAGCCTGGACGAAGGCGTTGAACAGCCGGGCTTGCGCTTCCTCGCTGATACCGACGCCGCTATCCTGGACTTCGATACGGAAACGCGCCTGCTGCGGGCTTTCGTTGACGACCTTGACGCTGATGACAACGTCGCCGCGGCTGGAGAACTTGACGGCATTGCTCACCAGATTGGTCAGAATCTGGCGCAAGCGACCGGGATCGCCGCTGACTGCCACTGGCAACTCGTGGGGCACGCTGCAGACCAGTTCGAGGCCCTTGGCGTCGGCGGGTCGGGCGAACAGGCAGCCGATGTCCTCGATCAGGTGGCGGAGGTTGAAGTCAATGCTTTCGAGTTCGAGCTTGCCAGCTTCGATCTTCGAGAAATCGAGGATGTCGTTGATGATCGCCAGCAGGTGCTCGCCGGACTGATAAACGGCGTCGGCGAAGCGCTGTTGCTGCGCGTTGAGCTTGGTTTGGCGCAGTAGTTCGGTCATCCCGAGAACACCGTTCATCGGCGTGCGAATCTCGTGGCTCATGGTCGCCAGAAACTCGCTCTTCGCCCGGCTGCCGGCTTCGGCCGCACTGCGGCCGGCAGCGGCTTCTGCCAGTGCGTCGGCGCGCTCGATCTCGCCAACGATGATCTTCCGGGTCGTCACATGTGCCGTATAGGCGGTCAGGCCGAGGGCGACGATGGCGCCCCATACCGCAAGGCCGACGAGTGACTCCAACTGCTCGCCAGCGACAAACAGGAGCGTGCCGATCGGAGCGAGTGCCGTAAAGATGAAGGCGATGACCGAAGGAAGATGGGAGGCGAGCGAATTGCTGGCCACAGCGGTCACGGCAATCACCCACACGACGAGAAAGGCGGTCTGCAAGCCGTTCGCGCCCTGATGCAGGAAGACAATGCTGAACGACCAGGTCGCCGCCGCCGCCACTGCGCCCATGAAGAAGCCCCGTGTCCACACCGGTGTTGCCTCGTCTGGCGGATTCGCGTACCGGTGTCCGTACCAGAGCGCCAATCGACAAACGTTGACGCCCACGATCAACAGCGTGATCAGCAGCAGGCTGGCGGCCGGGAAGTAGGGAACCAGCAGGCCGCCGAAGGCAAGGGTCACGACAATCGACAGCAGCGCCGAAACCCTCAGTCGGGAGTAGCCAACACGCAGCAACTGTGCCTGGACGCGCTGGTCGCGCTTCACCGGGATCCGATCTTCCACGACGCTCGATGCGGCGCGGGGTCGCCCGGCCGCATCGAACGCTGCTGCCGTTTGCGCGTTTACCGCTTTCGGCAGGCGGGTCATGGTCTTGAGTCCACCGCTAAACCAATGCCGCAGCCCCGAGGAAGGCGCTGCCGCTGCACGCGCGCAGCTTTCTTGAATACGCACACGGCGATCACAATTCCTGCTCGGCGAGTACATGTTCGGCGGGCCGCCTCCGCTCGTTCGTCAGCGCCACGAGGGTACGTGCCAGTTCGTCTTCCGCAGCCGAGAGCAGCGTTTCCACGCCAGCGGTGCTGCCTTTTTGGCCGATTGCTTCGAGTTCCCTGCACAGCCCTGCGAGCTGCTCGGCACCGACATTGGCGCTGCTCGATTTCAGCGCGTGCGCGGCCTTGCGCAAGGCTTCGGCGTCGCCCGCGTCGGCGGCGGCGCGCAAGTGCTCGAAACGTGGCGGGGTGTCGGCCAGATAGGCAGCGATCACTTTCTGCACCAGCAGGGCGCCGTTCGGTCCCGGCAGCCGGCGGATGGCGTCGAGCGCGCGCGGGTTGAGCGGCCCGTCGCGGCTGCCGGCCGCGTCCTCGTCGCGGGGGAGGGGCGGTCTCTGGGCATCCGCCGCCGGCGGGGTGGTCGCGGCGTCGTCGCTTGCCGGCGGCAGCCAGCGCTGCAAGGTGGCGAGCAGGCGCTCACGCGAGAACGGCTTGCTCAGGTAATCGTCCATCCCCGCCGCCAGGCAGCGCTCGCGGTCACCGTCGACGGCGTTGGCGGTCAGGGCGATGATCGGCAAGTCGCCGCGCAGGCGGCCGTCGCCCTGCCGGGAGCGGATTTCGGCCGTGGCCTCGAAACCGTCCATGTCGGGCATCTGGCAATCCATCAGCACGAGGTCGAAGGTGCCCTGCTGCAGTCGTTCGATCGCCCGGCGGCCGTTGTCGGCCAGGCTGCAATGCAGCCCCAGCGACTCGAGCATGGCCGCCGCCACCTGCTGATTGACCGGGTTGTCTTCGGCCACCAGAACCCGACCGCACAGCTTCGCGGGCAGTTCGTCGACGCCCGCCTGCGCTGAAGGCAGGGACAGGGCCTGTGCCGACCTGCCGGTCAGCGTCTGTTGCGACATCGCCGTGGCGATCGCGTCGTAGAGATCCGACTGGCGCACCGGCTTGGTCAGGTAGTAATCGATCGGTGCCTGCCGCCGGCGTGCCTGATCGCTGCTGACGCTGACCGACGACAGCATCACCAGCGGCAGGCCTTGCCAACGGGTTTCCGCCTTGATCGCCTGGGCGAGGGTGAAACCGTCCATCTCGGGCATGTGCAGATCGAGGATGGCGAGGTCGAAAGGCTCGGCACTCGCTTGCTGCAGGGTCTGCAGCGCCTCGCGCCCGCTGCCCGCGTCGGCCGCGTGCATCGACCAGCCGGCGAGCTGGTGGGCGAGGATCTCGCGATTGGTGGCGTTGTCATCGACGACCAGCACGCGCAAGCCGCTCAGGCGTTCGGCCATATCGACCACGGCGCGCGCCTGCTCGTCCTGCTTGAGCAGCGGGATCTCGAACCAGAACAGCGTGCCGTGCCCGGGCTCGCTGTGCAGGCCGATTTCTCCCTCCATCGTCTCGACCAGGCGTCTGGCGATGGCCAGGCCCAGGCCACTGCCACCGTACTGGCGGGTGGTCGAACTGTCGGCCTGGATGAAGGCGCTGAACACGCGCTCCTGCGCCTGCGCGTCGATGCCGATGCCGCTATCCTCGACTTCGAAACGGAAGCGGGCCTGCGCGGCGTCCTCGGCCAGCAGGGTGAGGCGAACGACGACCTCGCCCGCGGCGGTGAACTTGATCGCGTTGCTGACCAGGTTGGTCATGATCTGGCGGATGCGTACCGGGTCGCCACGGACCGCCACCGGCAGGTCGTGCGGCACGCTGCAGACCATCTCCAGGCCCTTGGCCTCGGCCGCCTGGGCGAACAGGCAGCCAACGTCCTCGATCAGTTGGCGGAGGTTGAAATTGATGCTCTCGATCTCCAGCCGGCCGGCTTCGATCTTCGAGAAGTCGAGGATGTCGTTGATGATGTTCAGCAGGTGCTCGCCGGACTGGTAGACGGCGTCGGTGAAGCGGCGTTGCTGGGCGGTGAGCGTCGTGCTGCGCAGCAGTTCGGTCATCCCGAGGATGCCGTTCATCGGCGTGCGGATCTCGTGGCTCATGGTAGCCAGGAATTCGCTCTTGGCGCGGCTGCCGGCTTCGGCCAGGTCCTTGGCCTGGCGCAGTTCGCTGGTGCGCAGCTCGACTTCGTTTTCCAGAACGTCGCGGTGCGCGGCCAGGCGCTGGTCGCGATCCTCGATCTGTTCGAGCATGACGTTGAACCCCCTGGCCAGGGCGCCGATCTCGTCGTTTGACGCGACCGCCGCGCGGGCGCCGTAGTTGCCGCCCTGCGACACCTCGCTCATGGCTCCGACGAGGCTCGAGATCGGCCGCATGATGCCGCGGTAAGCCCAGACGAAGGTCGCCAGCAGAGCGATGGTCATGAACACCACACCGGCGGTTGCGAGACCCCTCAGGCGGTCTGCCTCGGCCACAGCCGACGCCCTGGCCGAGACGCGCAGCTCGTCGAGCTCGGCGCTCAACCGCTGGGCCTGGGTGATCAATCTGCCGAAGGCGATCATCGCTTCGTCGTTATCGGGGCCCGGCAGTCGAATCGCCAGAAAGCTGTCGACGCCATCGCTGAATTCTCGCCAACGGGGCTGCAAGACACTTTTCAGTTGCGCCTGCTGCGCGGGGTCATCGCTTTTCGCGATCAATGTCGGCCATGTTCTGGCGACCCTGTGCATGCTCTCGGCAACCAGCCGCCGGGCGGCAGCGGTGCCTTCGGTGAGGACCGTCTCGTCGAGCCCGCGCAAGGCCAGCTGCAGGCTGATGAACTGCTCGGCAGCGGTATCGGCCATTGCCGATTTGTTCTCGATGCTTCCGTAGCCGTGCACCACTGCCGCGATCAGAAAGCTGACCAAGGCCAGTGAAAGCAGGACGATACTGAGCAGCCGGGCGCGTAGTGTCATGGGTGCCTTCGCCATTGACGGCGTGTCGCGCCGGCTATTCGACCGCCAGACCCAGCGCCGTCCAGCCGGCGAAACCCTCGCGCATCCAGAGCACGTTCCGGTATCCCGCCCTGGCCGACAATACGGCCGCCTTGTACGACTTCCAGCCTTGCGGGCCATGGCTGTAAATGACGATCGTGGCGTTCTTGTCGGCGGGCAGCTTGCTGAGGTCGAAGGAGTCCTGCGACGCGTCGAAATCGGCTGCGAACTCGCTTTTTTCCTTGTAGGCGAGAAGGGTCGCGCCAGGGACGTGGCCCTTCCCGAAGTTGAGCGCGTTGCGGGTATCGAAGACGCGGGCTGCTTTCGTCTCGAGCAAGATCCTGGCCTCGTCGACGGAGATGATCTTTGCGTGACTGATGGTGGTCGGCGTTTCCGGCCTCGAGTCGACCGCAGCGCTCGGCGTGCTGGCGAGGGTCAGGGCAACGACGAGGCTCAGTAACAGTCTGGTGAACATCGGGATTTCTCCTGCAAGGGGTCAAGAAAGCATTGCGCGGCCTTGGTCTTGCCGCGATTCAGGTCATGAAACGGCAATCCGAGCGGAAACTTTATGGCTCGACCCAGTGTTCCGCCCCTTCGCTGCCGGATTGGCCCGCGCCAGTGCATCGCGCGGACTCGGACGATCCCCACTCCTTGCCGCAGGAAGATGCTCGCTCGGCGAGACCGTCGAACTCGCCGTACAGGGACTCGACGACTGCCGTCGCTTCGCCCGCGCCGAGCGCGGTCGCAGGCTACTCCTCCACCCACTGCAGCGCGCGTCGCAGCAGGGTGCTGAGCAGGATCGACGCGAGTACGAGGCCCAGCAGGGAGGCCAACCAGAAGCCGGCGGCACCGAGCGGGCGACTGCCCGTGAAGGCCAGCACCCAGCCGCCGCCGAGGCCGACACCCCAGAAGCAGACGACGTGCACCAACATGGGAATGAAGGTAATCCGGTAGCCGCGCAGCGCGTGCGCGGCGATCGTCTGCACGGCGTCGAAAAGCTGGTAGAAGGCGACGTAGCCGAGCAGCCCCAGGGCCACGGACCTGACCGCGGGGTCGTCGCTGTAAGCGGCGGTCAGCGGCACGGCGAGCAGCCAGAGCAGCCCGCCGAGCAGCGTCGACAGGACGCCGGCGAGCAACAGGCCGGCCGTTGCCGAAGCCTGCGCGCGTGGCCAGTCGCGTGCGCCGGCGTTGTAGCCGACCTGCGCCAGCGTGGCAATGGCCAGCGCCAGCGGCAACATGTAGCAGAGAGCGGCGAGGTTGGCGACGATGCGGTGACCGGCGACCACCGTCGCCCCGAGTTGGGCGATGAACAGCGCCATTAGCGTAAACGAGGAGATCTCGACAAAGTTCGAGAAGCCCATCGGCACGCCGAGGCGCAGCAGTTCAACCAGCGGGCGGCGGCGCGGCGCCTGCCAGTTGGCGAGTGGCTGGTAGCGCTGCAGTGCCTTGGCGAACATCAGGTAGCCGGCCGCGGCGAGCATCGAGAACCAGCCGACGACGGAGTTCGAGATGCCGCAGCCGAGGACGCCGAGCGCTTCGCCACCCCAGCGCCCGGTGACCAGGAGCGATGCCAGCAGCGCGTGCAGCAGGGTGCTGGCGATGCTGATGACCAGCAGCGGGCGGGGTTTGCCAAGCGCGTTGCAGAAGGCGTGGAAGGTCCGGTAGATGAGCGCCGCCGGCAGTCCCACGGCGAGCAGGCTCAGGTAGGCGCGTGCTTTCTCTTCGACGCCCGGGTCGATTCGCGAGAGCGCGAACAGCGGCTCGGGGTGGAGCAGAATGAGAATGCCGGGCACGGTCAGCAGCAGCGCCAGCCAGAACGCCTGTTGCAGGGCGCCGGCGATCTCGTTCCCCCGGCCGGCGCCACGCAGGTGGGCGACGCATGGCGCGACGGCCTGCAGGATGCCGGCGAAGGCAAACAGCACCGAGATGTAGATGCCGCCGCCGACGGCCACCGCCGCCAGGTCTTCTGTCCCGTAGTGGCCGAGCAGGGCGGTGTCGATGACCATCATGCCCATCGACGTCAGCTGCGCGATCAGCATTGGTGTCGCATGCGCGACAATCAGGCGGGATTGTTGGGCGAGCATCGGTGGTCAGAGCGACGGGGCCACCAAGGCTACCCGATTTTCCTGGCGCGCGCGTCGGGCGCTGCCGTGAACGGCCGCACGGGTTTCTCGAAAATGGACAGCGGCGCGGCAAATCGGCCATAATCGACGGATATTTTTGCGGCTCGTCCTGATGAAGTTTCTCTTCGACCTCTTTCCCGTCATCCTTTTTTTCGTTGCTTACAAGGTCGCCGACCTCTATGTCGCCACCGGAGTGGCCATCGTCGCCACTTTTGCGCAGATCGCCTGGCTGCTCTTCAGGGGCCGCAAGATCGACACCATGCTCTGGGTCAGCCTGGCGGTGATCACCGTCTTTGGCGGCATGACCCTGCTCCTGCATGATGAAGCGTTCATCAAGTGGAAACCGACGATCCTCTACTGGGCGTTTGCCGCGACCTTGCTCGGCGGCGTGCTCTTTCGCCGCAAGAACCTGATTCGCCTGCTGATGGCCGGACAGATGGATCTGCCCGACGCTGCCTGGGACAAGCTCAACTGGGCGTGGATGGGATTCTTCGTGTTCATGGGAATCGTCAATCTCCTGGTCGCTTTCAACTTTTCGACTGACGACTGGGTCAACTTCAAGCTCTTCGGCGCCACTGGCCTGACGCTGGTCTTTGTGCTCGCGCAGGGCTTGCTGTTGTCGAAGCATATCGAGGAGAAGGAATGATGCTTTACGCCATCGTCGGCGAAGACCGCCCGGATTCGCTTGCCGACCGGCTCGCGGCCCGGCCGGCGCACATCGCCCGTCTGCAGGCGCTGGAAGCAGAAGGCCGCCTGCTCCTGGCCGGCCCCTTTCCGGCGATCGACTCTCCGGACCCCGGGCCAGCCGGTTTCTCGGGAAGCCTGATAGTCGCCGAGTTTTCCTCGCTTGCAGCGGCGCGCGCGTGGGCTGACCTTGACCCCTATGTGGCCGCCGGCGTTTACCAGTCGGTCTCCGTCAAGCCGTTCAAGAAAGCCCTGCCGGCGTGAGCGATCAGCACGCTGCCGGTGCTCCTGCCGACAGGGAAGGGGTCATCCAGCAGAGGCTGGCGGTTCTGACACCACTACGTAGCGAGCTGATCGACGACTCGGCTCGGCACGCCGGTCACGAAGGGGCCCGTGGCGGCGGCGCGCACTATCGCCTGCTGATCGTATCGCCCGCCTTTGTCGGCCACAGCCGTGTCGCCAGGCACCGCATGGTTCATGACGCTCTTGGCGATCTGATGCGGAGTGCGATTCACGCACTGAGCATCAAGGCGCTGACTCCCGATGAAGCTGCCTCGACGTCTGCGGTCAACTCCTGATCAGGCTTGTTTCACCAATCCACAAATCGAATCTCACTCCAACAGAAGGAAGACAGACATGCACAAACTCACCAAGCTGGCTAGCGCGCTGCTGCTCGGCGCAATGATTTCCCTGCCGGCGGTCGCGGCCAAAGGCGGTACCCTGGTGACCGTAAACGGCGTCGCCATTTCCGACAACGTTGCCGGCGCCTTCCTGGCCGAACAGGAGGCGCAGGGAACCCCCGCGACGCCCGAACTGAAGAACGCGATCAAGGAAGAACTCATCCGCCGCGAGTTGCTCGCCCAGGAAGCCAAGAAAATGGGCCTCGACAAGCAAGCTGACGTCGCTGCGCAGGCCGATCTGGCACGGCAGGCGATCTTTATCCGCGCCTTTATCCAGGACTACATCAAGAAGCACCCGATCAGCGACGAGCAGGTCAAGGCCGCGTATGACCGCGTCAAGGCCCAGATGGGCGGTACCGAGTACAAGGTGCGCCATGTGCTGGTCGAAAACGAAGAAGACGCCAAGCTGATCATCGTCAAGCTCAAGAAAGGCGAGAAATTCGAAGACCTGGCCAAGCAGTCGAAGGATCCGGGGTCACGCGAGAAAGGCGGCGACCTCGGCTGGAGCAGCCCGGCCAACTACGTCAAGCCGTTTGGCGACGCGGTCACCGGGCTCGCCAAGGGCAAGTACACCGAAACGCCGGTGAAGACCGATTTCGGTTATCACGTGATCCTGCTCGAGGACAGCCGCCCGCTGACCCCGCCGCCCTTCGACCAGATCAAGCAGCAACTGGCGCAACGGCTGCAGCAGGAACAGATCCAGAAACTGGTCATCGACCTGCGCGCCAAGGCGAAGATTCAGTAACTCGCCTCTGTAGTACGCAATGAGAAAAGGCGCCGGCAAAGCCGGCGCTTTTTTCAATTCTGGCAGCCCTCTGAAGGTGATGACGAACTGGCCCGCGGTGGCCATTCCGGCATCTCTACATACACCAGTCCTGCATTAGCCCACCCAGCGCCGCGCGTTGCGGAACATCCTTAGCCAGGGCGAATCGTGCCAGCCGCGCGCGTCCCAATCGGCCGGGCGCCACGACATCTGGACGCTGCGGAAGACGCGTTCGGGGTGCGGCATCATGATCGTGAAACGGCCGTCAGCGGTCGTGACACCGGTGATGCCGGCCGGCGAGCCGTTCGGGTTGTCCGGATAGCGCTCGGTCGGCTGCCCGGCCGGGTCGACGTAACGCATCGCTACCAGGGCGCGTGCCTGCTGCTCCGCCGAGGTGAATACCGCGCGTCCCTCGCCGTGCGAGACGACCACCGGCAGCTTGCTGCCGGTCATGCCGGCGAAAAAAGCGGACGGCGAGTCGGGCACTTCGACCAGCGAAAAGCGCGCTTCGAACTGCTCGACGCGGTTGCGCTCGAAACGCGGCCAGGCGCCAGCGCCGGGGATCATTTCCTTCAGCGCGCTCATCATCTGGCAGCCGTTGCAGACGCCGAGGGCGAAGCTGTCCGGGCGGGCGAAGAAAGCCGAGAAGCTGTCGCGTGCGCGCGCGTTGAAAAGGATCGTCCGCGCCCAGCCCTGGCCGGCGCCGAGGACGTCCCCGTAGGAAAAGCCGCCGCAAGCGACGGCGCCCTTGAAGTCGGCGAGCGCGACGCGGCCGGCGAGGATGTCGCTCATGTGTACGTCGATGGCGGCAAAGCCCGCGCGATCGAAAGCGGCGGCCATCTCGACGTGCCCGTTGACGCCCTGTTCGCGCAGGATCGCGACGCGCGGGCGCGCGCCGCTATTGATCATCGGCGCGGCAATATCGTCGCCCGGATCGAAGCTCAGGGTCACCGAAAGGCCGCTGTCGGCGCGATCGAGAATCCGGTCGTAAGCCTGCTGCGCGCATTCCGGGTTGTCGCGCAATTGCTGCATGCGGAAACTGGTTTCCGACCAGGCGCGTTGCAGTTCGACGCGCGGTTCGGCGAGCACCGCCTTGGCATTGCGGATGATGCGCACCTGGTCCCAGGGGTTGGGCGAACCGATGAACTGGCTGCAGGCGCCGAGCCCGGCGGCCCGCAGAATATTCATCACCTGGCTGCGCTCGGCCCGGCGAATCTGCAGCACCGCGCCGAGTTCCTCGCTGAACAGCGCGCGCATCAGCAGCTCGAAGGAACGTCCGCCGAGCAGATCGGGCCGCTTCTCGTTGCCGTCGACGTCGTTGATCAGCGGATCGTAGCACAGGCTGTCGGTGTCGATCGAAACGCCGCAGTGCGCGGCGAAGGCCATTTCGCAGACGGTGGCGAAGAGGCCGCCGTCGGAGCGGTCGTGGTAGGCGAGCAGCAGATCGCCGGCGGCCAGCTTGCGGACGGCGCCGAAGAAGGCGACCAGGCGGGCCGGGTCGTCGACGTCCGGTGCTTCGCTGCCGGTGGCGTTGAACACCTGCGCCAGCGCCGAACCGCCGAGGCGGTTGCGACCGCCGCCGAGGTCGATCAGCAGGAGGTCGGTCTCGCCGGCGTCGAGCACCAGTTGCGGGGTCAACGTCCGGCGGGCATCCTGGACGCGCGCGAAGCCGGTGACGATCAGCGACAGGGGCGAAACGACCTGCTTCTGTTCGCCCGCTTCTTCGCCGCCGCCTTCCTGCCACGCGGTACGCATCGACAGTGAATCCTTGCCGACCGGGACGGCGACGCCGATCTGCTGGCAGAGGTCGGAGACCGCACGCACGGTGTCGAACAGGCGCGCGTCTTCGCCGGGGAAACCGGCGGCAGCCATCCAGTTGGCCGACAGCTTGATGTCGCCGAGCGCGGCGATGTCGGCGGCGGCGATGTTGGTGATCGCCTCGCCGACGGCCATGCGCCCGGAAGCGGGCGTGTCGAGCACCGCCAATGGCGTGCGTTCGCCGATCGCGAAGGCTTCGCCGAGGTAGCCGTGAAAGGCCATCAGCGTCACCGCCACGTCGGCGCAGGGCACCTGCCACGGGCCGACCATCTGGTCACGCGCGGTCAGACCGCCGACGCTGCGGTCGCCGATGCTGATCAGGAACGTCTTGTCGGCGACCGCCGGCAGGCGCAGCACACGGCCGGCTGCTTCCCTGAGATCCACCGCGGTGGCGTCGAAAGGCACGCCCAGCGGTGGCAGGTGCGTGGCGCTGCGCGTCATCCGTGGCGGCTTGCCGAGCAGCGCGTCCATGTCCATATCGACGGGCTGGTTGCCGAAGTGGCTGTCGGCGACGACCAGGCGCTTCTCGCCGGTGGTTACGCCGACGACCGCGAAGGGGCAGCGCTCGCGCGCGCAGAGCGCCGTGAATTCGGCCAGGCGATCGGGTGCGATGGCCATCACGTAGCGTTCCTGCGCTTCGTTGCACCAGATTGCGGCCGGCGACATTCCCGGTTCCTCGATGTTCACCGCGCGCAGCTCGAAGCGCGCGCCGCAGCCGGCGCCGTGCGCCAGTTCGGGCAAGGCGTTGGAAATGCCGCCGGCGCCGACGTCATGCAGCGAGAGAATCGGATTGCCGTCGCCGGCCGCCGAACCATCGCCAGCGGGGGCGCCCATCTGCCAGCAGCGGTCGATGACTTCCTGCGCGCGGCGCTGGATTTCCGGGTTGCCGCGCTGTACCGAAGCGAAGTCGAGGTCGGCGGCGTTGCTGCCGGTGGTCATCGAGCTGGCCGCTCCGCCGCCGAGGCCGATCAGCATTCCGGGACCGCCGAGCTGGATCAGCAAGGTGCCTGCGGGCAGGGTTTCGGACTTCAACGACTGGCTGGCGGCGATGTTGCCGACGCCGCCGGCGATCATGATCGGCTTGTGGTAGCCGCGCAGCAGTCGCCCTTGAGGACTGTCGGCGCTCCCCGTGAACTGCTCGTAGGTGCGGAAATAGCCGGCCAGGTTCGGGCGGCCAAATTCGTTGTTGAAGGCGGCGGCGCCGATCGGCCCCTCGAGCATGATGGCCAGCGGCGAAGCGATGCGTGCCGGTCGGCCGTAGGCGGCCGATTCGGCTTCCCAGGGCTGCATGGCACCGGGGATGTTGAGGTTGGAGACCGAGAAACCGCACAGGCCGGCTTTCGGTTTCGAGCCGCGGCCGGTCGCGCCTTCGTCGCGAATCTCGCCGCCGGAACCGGTCGCCGCGCCCGGAAATGGCGAAATCGCCGTCGGGTGGTTGTGCGTCTCGACCTTGGCCAGGATGTGCGTCAGTTCCTCGTGCCAGACGTAGCGACCATCCGCGCCGGGGTGGAACAGTGGCACGGTGGCACCTTCGATGACCGAAGAATTGTCCGAGTAGGCAACGACGGTTCCCGCCGGGTGCGCCGCGTGCGTCTCGCGAATCATTCCGAACAGCGTCTCGCTGCGTTCCTGCCCGTCGATTACCCACGAGGCATTGAAGATCTTGTGCCGGCAGTGCTCCGAATTGGCTTGCGCGAACATCATCAGCTCGACGTCGGTCGGATTGCGCTGCGCCTTCAGGAAAAGGTCGACGAGGTAATCGACTTCGTCGTCCGAAAGCGCCAGTCCCAGGCGCACGTTGGCCTCGGCCAGTGCGGCGTGACCGCCGGCGAGCAGATCGACGCTGGCCAGTGGCTGCGGTGGAAAGTGGCGGAAGAGGTCGGCGGTCTGCGCGAAGTCGTCGAGCACCGTTTCCAGCATGCGGTCGTGGAGCAGGGCGGCGACCGTTGTGCGCTCGGCTGCCGACAAGCGGCGCTTGCCGGCGTCGACCCGGAAGGCAACGCCGCGTTCGATGCGCTCGACGGCGCGCAGGCCGCTGTTCCAGGCGATGTCGGTGGCCTTCGACGACCACGGCGAGATGGTGCCGACGCGGGGGGTGACCAGGAAGAGTTCGCCTTCGCCGTCGGTGGACTGCGCGGCCTGTTCTTCGAGCAGTTCGGCGAGTTGCCGACGCTCGCCTGCGCCGAGTGCGCTGCGCTGGGCGACGAAGTGCCAGTAGTCGGCAGCGGCGAGGCGCATCCCGGCGACGCCGGGAACGCTGGCAGCGACACGCTGCTGCAGACCCTGCAGACGGAAAGACGAAAACGCGGTGGCACCGCGGAGAAACAGGATATCGGCCATGGCGGGCGGGCTGCAGAGAAGGGCAGGCAAGGCTGCGCGGAAGGGAAGCCAGGAAAGACCGGCGAGGAGCCGCGATTATAGCCGACCGCGGCGCTGCTCCGGCGGTCGTGCGCTTGCCGGCGGGGCTTCGGGAGGTCCTGCCATGGCTCGCCGATCGGAGTAAGACGAGGCGCCGGGAAGACCCTGTCGCGGCCGACCCAGGTCGGTTGCGCGAGCTCCGGCTGCCTGCTAATTCGGCTGTTAATTCGCCTGCGGATTGAGCGCTCTGTCCGGCCAGTAGCGCGATCCGGTGAGCTTGGCCTCGACTTTCCAACCGTTGTTGGTCAACACGAACACGGCCTTGCCTTCGTTGAAACGCAGCGCGAACTGATCCTTTTGCTCGCCGGCCATGGTGCCCACCTCGGCGGCGGCATCCAGGCCCCGGGCAATGAATTTCTCGAGCTCGGCGCTGTTCTCGAAGAGGATTACCACATGCGACGCGAAGCCGCCGAGACCGAAACTCAGGCTGCCGCCGGTGGTCGCCATCTTCATATAGACGCGGGCATCGCTGTCGGCGTCGACCGCAACCCCTCGCCCGTAGCCGGCGACGAGGTAGAAGCTTGCTTCGCGTTTGTCGAACACCGCGTAACCGGCGCTGCGATCGAACAGGTCGCGGCTATCCGGTTGCTCCGCGAACAGCCGCGCCAGCGTCCTTCTCGCCATTGCATCGAGCTTGGCACGCGTCGCTTCGGGCGTCGCCTCGTCTCCCAGGCTCTCCGTGGTGCCATCGACGTTCTCCTTGAGCGCTCCGGTGGCCTTTCCCGCGACTTTTCCGGCGGCATCGACCGCACTTCCCGTCGTTTCGCCGACCGCACTGGCTGCCCGGGCGGCGCCTTCCTTCAGGCTGTCGAATGAAATCTGGGCGTTTCCGATCGTTGGCGTGATTACGAGAAACAGCATGCATAGAACGGAGATGTGCATCGTCAGGCAACCTCTAACAAAAAAGTGTCATCCAAAATAATCGCCAATGTCATTTCAAGTCCGACCACCATTGGCGCGCAAGTCGGGGTCTTGACCCCTGCTCAAGGGCACAAGTTCAAACTGTCGAGGTGCGTCCCCTGCGTCAAGATCACCTGTCCAAGCGGGGCCGCTCTCGCGGCACGTCCCCGATTTTGCCCGTGGCGGCCGGGAGGAGCCCGATTCATCGGACGATCTCCAGCGGCCCGTGGCAACCCACGTCGGCTAGAATCGGGCTGCCTTTCCCGTTGGCCGTCCTCGTGAAACTCTTCTATACCGACGTCTTCGTCCTGCCGCTACCCGCCGGCCATCGTTTTCCGATGGAAAAGTACGCGCGCCTGCGCGAGCGCTTGCGTGCTTCCGGCGCCTTTGTTCACGGCGACTTCGAGACCCCGGAGGCCGCCACGACCGAAGAGCTTTGCCGTGCCCACGACGCGGCTTACGTCGCGCGGGTGAGCGCGGGGGAATTGAGCGCTGCCGAGGTGCGGC
The DNA here is from genome assembly GCF_907163215.1 of Candidatus Accumulibacter sp. ACC005. Lineage (NCBI taxonomy): Bacteria > Pseudomonadati > Pseudomonadota > Betaproteobacteria > Candidatus Accumulibacter > Candidatus Accumulibacter sp. ACC005. The sequence goes on from NZ_CAJQUB010000016.1 coordinate 189,409, forward strand.
GCATCGGTTTTCCGTGGAGCCCGGGCATGGTCGAACGGTCGCGGCGTTCGGCGGGGGCGACGATGGCCGCCTGCCGGGCGGCGCTGGACACCGGCTGCGCGGTCAATTTGGCGGGCGGGACGCACCACGCGCATGCGGCGCATGGCGAGGGATTCTGCGTTTTCAACGACGCGGCGGTGGCTGCCCGCACGCTGCGGGCCGAGGGTCTGCTGCAACGCGTCGCGGTGATCGACCTTGACGTCCATCAGGGAAACGGTACGGCGAGCATCTGTGCCGACGATCCAGCAATCTTCACTTTTTCGATGCACGGTGCGCGCAATTTCCCTTTTCGCAAGGCGAGCAGCGATCTCGACATCGAATTGCCCGACGCGACCGGCGATGCGGCGTACCTGGAGCAACTGGCAGGCGCGCTCGAACGTGTCTTCGCGCTTGCCCGTCCGCAACTGGTGATCTACCTGGCCGGCGCCGATCCCTACCATGACGACCGTCTCGGGCGACTGGCGCTGAGCTTCGCGGGCCTGGTGGCGCGTGACGAAATGGTGCTTGCCGCCTGCCGCCAGCGCGCTGTCCCGGTGGCCATCGCCATGGCCGGCGGCTACGCACGCGACATCGACGACACGGTGCGCATCCATTGCCAAACGGTGCTTGCCGCGCGGCAGATGTTCAATCCTCTTCTGGGCTAGTATCCAACGATGACCACACCGATCCGATCCGAACCGCTTTATCGCGCCGCCGACTTGCGGCGCATTGAGGCCGCTGCCGCCGCGCAACCGCTGATGCAGCGTGCAGGGGAGGCGGCAGCCGACCTGGCCACTTCGCTGTCACGTTTCGAAGGCGGCGCGGTGCTGATTCTCGCCGGCCCGGGCAACAACGGCGGCGACGCTTTCGTTGCCGCTCGTCACTTGCGCCAGCGCGGCTTCGCCGTGAGCGTCGTTTTTCTCGGCGAAATCAGTCGCTTGCCTGAGGACGCCGCCGCCGCGTATCGGGATTTCGACGACGACGGCGGCAGTGCGCTGGAGGCCATTCCTTCCGGTCCGCGCTGGTCGCTGATCGTCGATGGCCTGTTCGGGATTGGCCTGCAGCGCCCGGTCAGCGGTCCCTTCGCCGCAATGGTGACGGCGGCCAACGCGCTGGCGTTGCGCCACCATTGTCCCCTGCTCGCCCTCGACTGCCCGAGCGGCCTCGACGCCGATACCGGCAGACGCTGCGGCGAGACGATTCGTGCCAGCCACACGATTACCTTCATCGCCGGCAAGCCGGGATTGTTCACCGGCGACGGCCCCGAGTACTGCGGCAGCATCACCCACGCCGCGCTCGAGCTGCATGCCGAGCGCCTGGCGCCGCCCAGCGCGCGCACCATTGGCAGCGATCTGTTTGCCGCCTGGCTGCGTCCGCGCGCCAAGAACACCCACAAGGGCAGCTTCGGCAACGCCGGCGTGCTTGGTGGTGCGAGCAGCATGGTCGGCGCCGTTTTCCTCGCCGGACGCGCGGCGCTGAAGCTGGGCAGCGGGCGCGTTTATCTCGGCCTGATCGACGCGCAAGCGCCGGCGCTCGATCCGCTGCAGCCGGAGCTCATGTTGCGCCGTCCCGAGGCGTTGCTGACCACCGCGTTGAGCGCACTCGCCTGTGGCCCGGGAATGGGCGGCAGCGACGAAGCGTGCGAGCTGCTGCTGCGCGCCTGCGCCCTGGAGCTGCCGCTGCTGCTCGACGCCGATGCGCTGAACATGTTGGCCAGAGAGGCGCGATTGCAGGAAGCGGTGCGCGCGCGCGCGCACCGCGGCGCCGTGACCCTGCTTACGCCCCACCCGACCGAGGCCGCGCGCCTGCTCGCCGGCGACACCGCGCAGGTGCAGGCGGATCGCGCGGGTGCGGCGCTCGAACTCGCCAGCCGGTATCGGGCACTGGCGGTCCTGAAAGGCTGCGGCACGATCGTCGCCGCGCCCGACGGGCGCTGGTTCGTCAACACCACCGGCCATCCGGCGCTGGCCACGGCAGGCACCGGCGATGTCCTCAGCGGCATGATCGTCGCGCTCCTCGCGCAGGGCTGGCCGGGGCTGGAAGCCTTGCTCGCGGCCGTACACCTGCACGGCGCCGCCGCCGAGGAGCGGGTTGCCAGCGGCTGCGGGCCGGTCGGGCTGACCGCCGGCGAGATCATCGACAGCGCCCGCCTGTGTCTCAACCACTGGATTGCGCATGGCCGTTAGCCAGGCGGGCCAGGCTGCTCAGGTCAGCCTGGCTGGTGAGGGTGGCGCGCCGCTTCGCCTGCACGCCGCCCTGCTCTTCCTGGCCGCGCTGCTCCTTTTTGCCGCGCTCGACGCGACCGCCAAACACCTCAGCGCCTATCTCGCCGTACCGCTGCTCGTCTGGGCGCGCTACCTGGTGCACCTGGTGATCATGCTGATGGTCGTCGCGCCAAGCATGGGGCGTCGGCTGGTCGTCACCGGGCGGCCGTGGCTGATGAGCCTGCGTGGCCTGACGCTGGTCGCCGTGACGCTGCTCGGCCAACTGGCGTTGAAGACGCTGCCGCTCGCCGAAACGACGGCGCTGATCTTCGTCGCGCCGCTGCTCGTGGCGCTTCTCGCCGCGCCGCTGCTCGGCGAGAAGGTACGGTTGCGCACCTGGCTGGCGACGATCGCCGGTTTCGTTGGCGTGTTGCTCATCGCCCGCCCCGGCGGCAGCCTGTTCGGGCCCGGCGTGGCGTACGCGCTCGGCGCGGCGCTGAGCTACGCTGCGTACCAGATTCTGACCCGCAAGCTCGCCGCCACAGAGCATCCGATGCGTCTGCTGTTCTACACCGCCTTGCTCGGAACGCTGGCCATGCTGCCCGCCCTCCCGGTCTATTGGGATGGAATCTGGCCGACGCCGACGCAGAGCCTGCTGATCGTCTCGCTCGGTCTCTACGGCGGCATCGGTCACTTCCTGCTGATCCGCGCCTTCCACGCAACTTCGGCGTCGCTGCTGGCGCCGCTGATCTACACCCAGCTGGTCTGGGCGACGTTGCTCGGCTGGCTGGTCTTCGACCATTTTCCGGACTTCCTGACCGTCGTCGGAATGATGGTCATCGGCGCGTCGGGGCTCAGCCTGGCGTTTCGCGGTCCGCGCTGATTGCCTGTGCGCGCCGGCTGGCCAGCGCGCGATTGCTCGATTGCGCTCGCGATGACGGCTGTGGCGCCCGCGCCGGTCATGCGAGCGGCTTGACCATCAGCACGCTTGACCTAGAATCAGAAGCAGCCCTGGGCTACAGGCGCGTGATGTCAAGGTAATCGGGCTGTCGCGAGCCGTCGGCGGCGAGGCAGGGCATCGCGGGGCGGCAGAAAAGCGCCACGCCTGGGCGTCGAATCGACCCAAACCATTCAACTGAAAGGAGTTCGCCGTGAGAACAATTCTCGTCGTCGTCGCCGTACTCGCGCTTTGTCCGTCAACTCAGGTTCTCGGGCAGGAATCGGGCAGCTTGAGGCTCAGCGATCTCACTGCCCAGGGCGCAACGCAGCTCGCAAAGGATGAACTGCAAGCACTGCTTCCCGGGGCAAAGGTGGAAAGCAAGACCGCGCAGGGCTCGACCCGGTTCTGGGAAAACTCGGCGGACGGCAGCCTCGTCGCGTCCTCGGATGGGCGCGGAGGGAACTCGTCCTTCACCGCCGGGGCCAAGAGCAGTGCCCGCGGTACCTGGCAGCTGAGCGACAATGGTACCTATTGTGTTCTTCTCGAGTGGAAGAGGACGACCGAGCAATGGTGTCGCTATATTTTCAAGTCCGGCGACAAGTACTTCGCGGTCAAGTCCACCGTCGATCAATCCAGTGTCGCCCATGAACTTGCGTTCTCGCATTGAGAGATTCAGTCGACGCGGGCGGTTCTCACGACCCCTTGTCGTGTCTTGAAAACAGCGTCGCGGCTTCTTCCTGGCCGAGTTCGAAGTAGCGTTTCTGGGCGCTGCTGTCCTGCAGCGAAATGGTCATGCTTTCGAGGTCTTTCGGGCGCAGCACGTGTACGGGTTTGGCGTAATAGCGCTTGCCGTCGATATCGACGCTTTTCCTGCCCATCGCCTCGAGCATGTCATTGATCAGCCTGGCCTGCGTGAACACGCGGGCGTTGGGCAGCGAGAGCTGCATGTCGCTGACCAGCAGGTGGGTATCGATGCTCGTGAACGGCAGGCTGAAAGTGCTCGAGTTGTAGAGCTTGTCGAGTTCGCGGTGATAGTCGTAGTCGGTGAAATCGACGGCGATGATCTCGTCGACCTCGTCGTCCTCGAACAGCGTGCGCAGTGGCGTGTTGTCCAGGTAACCCCCTTCGATGAAGTAGTCGCCATCGATGGTGATCGCCTTGAAGTAGGGAATGGTGGTGATGCCGGCGAGGAAGGCGTCCATGAAAATGTCGAGGCTGGCGTCGTCGACCGTTTTCAGGATTTCGTTGACCTTGAAGAAGTGCCCCGTCCGTTTGCTCAGATTGGTCGCCCGGATGTCCCAGCGCAGCGTCTCGAGATGTTCGCCGAGGAGCGCCCGCCGTTCGGGTTCGTCGAGCAACAACGATTTGCGGCACTTGTCCTTGTTGACCGTGAACAGGTGCGTTCCGGTGGGCAGCAGCTGCGGCCGCAGACCGAGAAAGTTGGAGAAAATATGGAAAATGTCGGTCGCGTTCATTCGCGTCGTGCGCGTCAGCACCGGCGGCAGTTCCTCGGTCTGCGGGTCCCAGAGCAGGTAGTCGACGACGATGTTGTTGCCCGAGCTGGTCGAGGTGATGTGCACCAGCGGAACTTCGTTCCGCTTCAGCCACACCAGAACGCCCTCGGTGTAGAAGCTCCGATAGCCGCCGCCCGAGGCGACGAAACCGTACCTGGTCATACTCTTACCCCCTTTTTTGGTCGCCTGCCGGCGAGTGCCAGCCGCGCGGTCGACTGTGCCACAGTTGCGCGGGCGCGAGGAGGGGGAAGGGTCCGCCAAGCGGGCAGTTCACTCACCGGCTGGATGCGGCGGCGTGAACTCGGGGGCTCTCGGCCGAGCCATTTTTATGTGCTACCGTCGGGTCATCAAGGCGCTTGCCAGGGGGCGGGTGTGGCGAAGCCAGGCCCGGACGGACTCGCACGCGGGCGCCTTTTCTTTCAGCTTCGATTGGAGGACGAATATGGACGTCGATGAAGCACAGCTGCTCGTTGATTTTCGAGGCAAGTTTCGCGTTGACGAATTGCTGATCGCGAGCACACCGGCCTGGTCATGGTCGCTCAGGCCAGCGCAGGCGACGCTGGGAGCAGGGGTTCTTTCGCTGAATCGCTACGCGGCCAGCTTTTCCGACGTCAGCGGCGCGGAATTGGCCGAGATGGCGGTGCTCGTCGGTCAGCTGGAGAAGGCCGTCAAGTGCGCCTTCGGCTACGACGTGATCAATTACCTGATGCTGATGATGGTCGACAAGCACGTCCATTTCCACGTCATCCCCCGATACCAGGCGGCACGCCGGTTTGCCGGGCTTGAGTGGCTTGACGGCGGCTGGCCGGCGATGCCGGACTTGTCCGTCAGCCAGCACGCGGAGCACGAGGGCGTCCTGTCTGCCGTCCGCGAAGCGCTCGGTTTGGCCTGCGCCGGCTAGCGAGCAGGGGCAGCGTACGGGCAGCGCGGGGTTACTTCTCGTTGCGCCAGTCGCGCAGCGTCTCCTTGCGCGGGATCGGCGGTGTGCTGCCGGCGCCACGCTTGCCGATCAGCGGCAGCGCCGCGCCGACGACGAAGACGATACAAATCACGAAAACGATCCAGCCAGCGCTCATGGCATCACTCCATCGGGAACAGGTCAGCCTTGTCCGCTCTTGTTGACGCGCTGGAAGAGCCCGCGCAGCGTGCTCTGCAGATCGGCCGGCAGGAGAACGACCTTGGCGTTTTCGGATTCGGCGAGCTTGCCGACGCTGCTGATGTATTTCTCGCCGAGCAGGTAGAGCATCGGCAGTTCGTTGTCGCCGAAGGCGGCGTTGACCTTTCTGATCGCCTGTGCCGAGGCTTCGGCGAGGGTGACCTGGGCCACCGCGTCGCGCTTGGCCGATTCCAGGCGCGCTTCGGCGCCGAGGATCATCGACTGCTTTTCGCCTTCGGCGCGGGTGACCATCGCCTTGCGCTCGCGCTCTGCCGAAGCCTGCAGTTCCATCGCCCGCTGCATCGATTGCGAAGGCTTGATGTCCTGGATCTCGACCGACTTGACGGTCAACCCCCAGTCCAGCGCCTCGTCGGCGACGCCCGCTTTCAGGCGCGCCTTGATCATGTCGCGTGACGACAGCGCTTCGTCGAGTTCCATGTCGCCAACGATGGAACGTAGGGTGGTCATGATCATGTTGCGAATCGCTTCGGCATAATCCTCGACGCCGTACACCGCTTTCACCGGGTCGGTGACCTTGATGAACGAGATCGCGTTGACCACGATCACGGCGTTGTCACGGGTGATCACCTCCTGCTCCTGAACGTCGAGGATGATGTCCTTGGTGGTCACCTTGTGGGAGATGATGTCGATGTAGGGGATGATGAAGCGCAACCCGGGGAGCAGTGTCGTGCGGTATTTGCCAAGCCGCTGCACGATCCATTCTTCGCCCTGGGGAATGATGCGCACGCCGTTGGCGACGGTCACCACCACGAACAGCAGGATGACCAGCGATACGATGGTCATTCCGTTCAACAGCTCGGTCATTTTGCCTTCTCCACTTTGATATAGCTGCCGTCGACAGCGACGACACGAACCCTTTCGCCAGCGGCGATCGCCGCATCGGCGTACGCCTCCCAGACGTCGGCGCCGAGAATCGGTTTCTGGAAACGCACCTGGCCGCGGCAATCCGGCGTCAGGTCGGCGACCAGGATGCCGACTTCGCCGGTCACCGCCGCCGCCGAAGTGCCGACGGCGGTCATCGTTCGCGGCCGGAGGTAGCGAAACCAGATCAGCACCAGCGCTGTCGAGAGGCTCGCCCAGAGCAGCAACTGAGTCGGCAGCGCGAGCGTTGGCGCAGCCAGCAGGATCAACCCGACCACCGCCGCCGCAATCCCGAACCAGACCACGAAGAACGAGACAATGGCCAGCTCGGCCATCGTCAGGAGCAGTCCGAGTACCAACCAGTGCCACCATTGCGGCGAAAACATGTCGTGTTCCCCTGTAGATTCGTCCGCCGATCGTCCGCGCCAAAGCGCGCCGGTTCACAAGCGTGCCGTTTGCAGCCGTCGATCACACGCGTGGCGATGCCTGCGGATTAGACGCCAGAACGGGGTGGCTGGCAAGTTGGGAACCGGTCCGGACGCCCGGCTGGGAGGTTTGACGGTTACCAAGGCTACTGAGGCTGCGACGTTCACGACGGCAAGAAGACGATGCTTTGATTCCCGACGTTCTCACACGGGTTCTCGATGCCGGCGTAAATGGCATCACCTTGTCCGACCCCGACCTGCCCGACCCGCTCGGGAATTTCGTTTTCAGGCCAGGTGTCCTTCTGGTCGGGGGCGCTGCTCAGGCGGAATGCTCAGGTCGATGGGTACTTGTTGCTTCTGGTTCCATGCCGGGCTGCCTTGTCGCCTTCGCCCGCCTGTTCGAGCCAGAGCAGCGTGTCGGCATAGCAGAGGAAGCGGTTGAGGTAAGCCGGTGACAACTCGCGCAGGGCGACAAGGGAGCGGATTACCAGGGCCTGCGGATTCAGCGGTCCGGGGGCTTCGGGACCGGCGCTGATGGCGCGGCTGGCCAATCTGTCGTAGGCGCGTTTTACCAGGGTTTCCCTGAGCTGGCGCATAGCGCTTGAAGCTGCCATCCAGGCGGCATTGTCGTCGCCAGAATCCTCGCCGTCCTGGTCGTCAGCGGTTGCCGGAGGCCTGGCTGGTGCCTGCGATCGTGCCAGGCCAGCCGACTGCAGGACGGCGTTTTCCTGTTGTTGCAGAAGCTCGCCAAGAGACGGTCGCCGGTTTCTACCGGCTGCGGCAGAGGAAGCCTGCTTGATCGCTTGTGTCAGGGCGGCGAGGGCACTTTGTCGATCGCCCGCCGGATCGGGCGCTGCTTCCCGGTTCAGCCTCAGCTGCAGGCGCTTCACGGCACGGAAGTCGCCGCTTGCGAAGAGTGCGCGAACGGTTTCGCTGGCGTCGGGGAAGCGTTCAAGGAGACGATCGACCGTCGCTGCCGCCTCTGCCTGTGCCTGCAGGAAGTCGGCCCGGTATTCGCTTAGAGCAAGGAGCGCCTTCCTTTCCAGGATCGCGCGCACCGCCGCTCTTTGTGCGAGGGCCTTCCTGGCCATGGCCTCGATGACCTGAAAACGAAGCGGATCGAAGCGACGAACGGCACCCTGTGCGAGGTCGGCAATGAGCGGCGTGACGTTGGCGACGGTGGCGTCCGGCCAATCGAACGCTGGCGAGGCCTTCAGTTTCCCGGCGCGGACAGTGTCGGCCATGTCAATCGGCAGGGGGCGTCGCCGGGTTGCCGTCACTCGTTGCTCTCGGAACGGGCGCCATCTCCACGCGACGATTCTGCGAGCGGCTTTCGGCGCCTTGATTGGCGACCACCGGCTGCTGCGAGCCAAAGGCGGCGGCGAAGATCAGCGAGGGCGGCATGCCCTCCTCGATCAAAGCCCGGGTGACGGTCAGCGCTCTTTCCGCCGACAACTGCCAGTTGTCGGTATAGCGATTGTTGCCTTTCTGAATCGGCAGGTCGTCGGTAAAGCCACTGACCATCAGAAGTTGGTCCCTCTGGTCCAGGTAGACCTTGAGCGGCGCCACCAGGGTGCGCAGCAGCGCCCGCCCGTCCGGTTGCAGTTCGTCGGAATTCAGGGAGAAGAGAACGCTGCCGCTGATGCCGATGCGGCCGTCGCGCAGGGTTACCCGTCCGGCGGCAAGCGGATCCGCCAGCGCCTGTTCGAGAGCCATGCGTCGCAGCTCCTCCGCCTGCCGCTTCTCGACTTCCTGCGCCAGTGACTGCGCCAGTTCGAGCTGCACCCCGAGCACCCACACCAGGAGCAAGACGAAAACGCCGACCAGCGCGGACATCAGGTCGCCAAAGATCGCCCAGATTGGCGTGTCCTGCGAGAAGCCGTCTTCCAGTTCTTCCATCAGACGATCGTTTCCGACGCTTGCCCAGAAGTGCTTTTGCCCGGCTGGTGAAGCTGGCGCAGTTCGTCAAGAATCTCCTTCTGCGAGAGCATGCTGTGATCGACGATCTGCCTCGCCTGGGCCACGTAATAGGCGAGTTGCTCATCGCTGCGCGTGCTCGACCTTGCCAGCGATTGCTCGATGCGATCGAGGCTGGCGACCAGCTTCTGGTTGGAGTCATCGAACAGCTTCACGGCGAGGGTGAAGGCCTCGCCGAGGCTCGACATCTCGACCGCGCTGCCGGCGAAGTCGTCGGCGATGCGGGTGGCGTGGCCGGCGAGGCTTTCGGCGAGTCCCGACAGCTTCGACGTCTCCCGTTCGAGCTGGCCGGAAAACCGGGCGCCGACGTCGTCAAGCCTGTTTACCGAGGCATCGAGCAGTGAGGCGACGGCTTGCCGCTGTTCGTCAGTGACCTGTTGCAGTGAAGCGGTCAAGCTGTCGAGCTTGGCCATGATCCGCTGGCGCTCGGCAAGCAGGGCGTTGTCGCGTTCGCTGACGTTCGCCAGCTCGCCGCGAAGCTGGAGCATGACTTCGGCGGCAGCACGCGGGGCTTCCGTTGCCGTATCGAGCAGGCGGGCCATCGGTTCTGCGAGTTCCTTGCCGAGGCTGGCCAATTGCGAAGTGATCGTCGCCGTCAGGGCAGCAAGCTGGTCAACGGCGGCCTGGCCACGAACCTGTTCATCGTTTCTGAGCGCCTGCAGTTCTGTGCGCAGGGTCGACGTCAGCTCGCTCATACGCTCGCCATGGCCCTGCAACCATGACGCTTCGGTTTCGATCCGGGTGCGCACCAGGGCCTCCGAGGCATGCACCAGGCTGCCTACTTCGCTCAGCAGGCTGCTGGCACTGGCGCGGGAATGGTTCGCCATCTCGCTGGCCGCCCGCTGCCACGAGTCCGTCAACGCCTGCTGCTCAATGCGCGACCGCTCGCCTGCCGCGGCGAAGGAATCGGTCCACAGTTCGCGTCGCCGGTCATCGGCCGCTTGCTGCCTTGCCAGCCAGTCCGCGGCGCTGCTGTCGAAGGACTGCACCAGCGAGCCGGTGACCCCCTCGAGTTGCTGTTGAACGGTGAGGGCCAGCTGCTGATGCGTCGTCTGTGTTTGCCTGGCGAGATCCGTGATCAGCGCCTGCAGCAGTGGTCTGACACTTTCGCCGAGCAGTCGGCCACTCTCGACGGCCTGGCGACCGCTCTCGGCGACGCTGGCGCTGAGTGATCGCTCCACCAAGCTGGCGAGTTCGCCATAGCTGTTGCTTGCGGACTCGTGAAACTGCGCCTGGTTGGCTAGCAACTTCTCCCCCAACTGGTTGCCCATGCGCTCGATGGCAGTCGCCAGAGCCTGCAGCCTGTCGGCCACTTCGGGAAGCGCGGCGGCCTGCCCCTGTATCGCCTTGAAAGTCTGTTGGCGGTTGTGAGCCAGGGAAAAGCCACGGAATACGGTGGCCACGGAGCTGTCAAGCTGTCGCGTGGCGGACATGCGGTCGCGTCGGCTGACGGTGGCAATCAGGCCCAGCATCGCCGATGCCGCGACGCCGGCGACAGAGGTGCCGAAGGCCAGTGCGAGACCCTTGATCGGCGCTGCCAGACCGGCGCGAATGGCTTGCAGCTCGGTCGTTCCTTCCAGCGCGAAAACGGCGCCCTGCAGAGTGGCGACCATGCCGAGAAAGGTTCCCAGCAGGCCCAGCATGACCAGTAAGCCGACCAGGTAGGGCGTAAGCACCGGCGCGGGCAATCCGACGCGTTCGCCTTCGATGCGTAGCCGCACCGGGTTTTGCAGCGATGGATGGAGCCTGGCCAGCCAGTGCTCGAGAAAATCGGGCGCGACTTCCGGCGCCGTCGCGGACAATCCCGCGAGCGCGTTCGAGAGCGTCGCGGTCGCCTGCCGGAAACGCAGAATCTCGATGACGCCGATCGCATAGACGCCGGCAATCACCACGGTCACCATGAGTCCCAATGGATTCGAGCCGACAAACGCCAGCCCCATGGCGACGATCGCCGTGGCTCCCAGTAAGAAAGCCGTCGCGAAGACAAATCTACTGATCAATTTCTTTCTACCTCTTCGTCAAGGGCTTCCAGCAAGCCGATTAGCGGTTGCAATCGGGTGTCGAGCTCGGCCAGGAGCACCGCACGCATTTCAGCGGCGAACTGCTCCAGCCAGCCTCCTGCTGCACCCCAGCGCAGCGGGTCGTCCTCCCCCGCCTGCCCGGCGGTGGTCTCGCGGTGGCGCTGATAGAGAAGTTCAAAGCGCTGTCCAAGCAGCCGTGGCACCTCGGCAAACAGGCGTTGCGCAGGTGCGGAGAGTGTCTCGTCGAGTGTTTCATCAAGGGCTGCCAGCCCGGCGAGCCTGTTTGAGTGAGCGGCAAGCGCTGCCCGGATGCTGGCCCTGAGCCCGTCCACCCTGCGCGAAAGCGCTTTTTGTTGCGCGAGGTAGAACAGCCGATAGTGCGCGAAGCTCGCCGCCTCTTTCGCCACCGTCGCAGCGCTTACCCTGGGAAAGCTGGATCGTGAGGCGCTCGCGGCAGGAGCAAAGCTGTCGACGATCGATTGCATCATCGCCGTGCGCGCGCCGAGGAACTCCTCGCTTGCGGAAGCGCCTGAAAAGGCGGCGCCCGTCCCGGCGCCGCCTTCGGATGTCGTCGTCGCGAGATTGCCGTGCGCCGCCGCCAGGGCAATCGAGGCCGGCAGGTCGATGAGATTGCCAAGCCGCTCGGCAAAGTACCTCGGCGAGCTTGCGCCTTGCGCACCCGCGGAATCGGCGAACACGGAAAACGCACGAATCAGTCCCGATCCGTTCAGGCTTGTTGGCGGTGGGGCCTGCATCATGAGGATAAGATCAAGGACATGGCGGGGGCGGGTAAGTCGGCGGAATTGGAGGCGTCTGGTCGAGCCGCGCAGCGGCCAGGCGGGCTTGATCAGCCCGCTTTGCTGCGGTCAAGGCCAGAACGAGAGACGGGTTCAGGCGGTTGCTCGCAGGCGGGGGCGATAGGATACACCCGGATGGCCTCGAGCACCGCTTCGGGCTGCGTACTTCGCGTTCCGTCGCCGCTCGGTTGCGTCGGCGGCCAGCTCCTGTGGCGGCGGATGGCGGGCGGTGCGCGTGCCGCAGTCCAGGGGCTCATCGGCACGCGGGCGACGCCCTGGTCGCTTGAAACTGACGTGCGCGATCTCTTCGGTCACGCGTCCGATTAGTTGCGGGTCCTTGAGCAGACCCATAAGGGCGTCGAAAATGTCGCCTGCCGTCTCCAGGAGCCGGCGCATGGTTCTTTTCTTGCAATACCCATAGGCCGTGCATAGGATAAGGCGGTACGGGGAATCCCGGAACCAGGAAGGAGAATGGAAATGGCCAACATCGCGCGCTTTGACCCGGACGACGCACTCGACGATCTCTTCCGCGGCTTCTGGATGCGTCCGGTCCGCCCTGGCGGACAGCAGGAGGTCCAGATCAAGCTGGAGGTGAAGGAAGACGACAAGGCCTACACGATTCATGCCGAAATGCCGGGCGTGAACAAGGAGGACATCCAGGTCACCATCGACGGCGGGCAGGTGTCGATCAGCGCCGAAACGAAGAAGGAAAAGGAGGTCAAGGAAGGCACCAGGGTGCTGCGCAGTGAACGCTATTACGGCAAGGTGTCGCGTTCGTTTGCCCTGGGGCAGGACGTCGACGAGAGCAAGTCGGAAGCGCACTACAAGGACGGCGTTCTGGAATTGTCGCTGCCCAAGAAGACGGTTTCCAAGACCCGGAAACTGACCATCAGCTAGGCGTCGAAACCGGCCCCGTCGGTTGGGCATTCAGCAAGCGACCGGGACTCGTCGAGACATTCGTCTCGCGAGCCCGGACGCCGCACTCTGCGCTGGAGCGGCCCTCGCACCCGTCGACCGTCAAGCCGCTGAAGGCGTCCAGGCTGCCGGTCGCGTTCAGCTGACCCGGATCGTGCGCACCTTGGGTCGCCCGGGTTCCGCCTTGCTCAGCTCGATCCGTAGTATGCCGTCTGTGTAACTGGCCGTGGACGCATCGGCCAGCACCGGAACCGGCAGCGGTACGACGCGGCGGAAACTGCCGTAGGCGCATTGCAGCAGGCGATAGCGGCCTTCGCTGCTTTCCCGCTGGAAATGCTTCTCGCCGGAAACCACGAGAACGTCGTCCCAGATTTCGATGTTCATGTCCTGCTTGTCCATGCCCGGAAGTTCCAGGCGCACCACCAGGCGGCTGTCGTCCTCGAACATGTTGCCTCCGAGCATGGCCCAGCCACGCGTGGGTAGGTAGGACGGGTCATCGACCTCGGCCGGTGTCGGCAAATTGGACTTTTCCCCGGCCCTGAAGCGGGTCAGCGCTCCCACGGCCGAGCGGGTCAGATGCCGCCAGCCCTCCGCCAGGTTGTCCCACAGGGAACCAACGCTTTCTCTTATCGATTCCATACTCATGACAGACCTCCGTATCGAGAGTGCATGCAGCACTTGATGGAGGCAGTGCCGGGGGCGCTGCCTCCGCTCGCCTTGCGTCGCTTTGCTCTTGATGCGTCGCGGCTGCGAGCGTTCGTCAGGGGCGCTCTCAATGAAGAGCCTATAGCAGATCTTGCGGTTTTCAAGTTCTTGCCAGGAAATCGACGTTGTCGTCTTGCGCCAGGACGCCCCTTCAGGCCGTGCAGGGTTTGCCGTCGTGCTCGCGCCGGCAGCGGCGCTCGACGACACGACACAATTGCGCGGCGGCGGTTTCGCTGGTCTGGGCGTCGATCGCGGCAAAACCGAGAACCATCCCGGAACGACAGTTCGCTGTGTCTGCGTAATACATGGACAGCGGACGCACGACGATGCCGGCTGCGAGCATCTCGTTGGACAGTGCGACGTCGTCGAGCGGCTGGCTGAAGAAGTAGGGAAGGTGCAGGCCGGCGAGACCTCCGCTGGTGCTCACCAGGTTGCCGAGGCGGGATTCGATGGCCCGGCGCAGCACGTTGCGGCGTTCCTGATAG
>NZ_CAJQUB010000017.1:0-69655 GCF_907163215.1 Candidatus Accumulibacter sp. ACC005
TTGAACGCGGCAGCACCTCGACGCCGCGAAAAGTCGGTTGCGGGCACCTCCTGCGCCAGGCGGCGGTAATAGTCGGCGTCACGCGGCGATCAACGATGGCCGCAGCAGCGACGGAAATGCGCTGTTCGGCGCGGGCCAGACTTTCGACCGTACTTCGCCGCTTCGGTGGCAGCGGCCTGCCACGCACCTTGATCGCCGGCATCGTCCGAGCCACCACCGACGAGTCAGGCCCCGACGCAAAGCTCGCTTCAGGCTGGAGCCGGCAGGATGCCGGCACGGCCGCACCGAAACGGCCGATCTAGGACAGGAGGATAGCATCTGGCGCTCGGGAACGCCCGGCACGCGCACGCCGTCCCCGAAACGCAGGCTGCCAGCACGGGTCGAGTCGATAGACCGGCGCTCGCGCGCCCACAGCGCGGTCGGCACGAGATGGCGCCAGATCGTCGACCGCTGCCACGGCTGATAGCCGGACCGGGCTCCTCGACCTGGCATGCTGCAGGGTCGCGGCGTCGACCCCCGAAGCGGCCGGCAAAGGGAAGACCCTGGTCGGCCGGGCACGGTGGATACATCCCAGCACGCGAGCTTCGAGGGTTGCTGCGCTGATCGAAGGCGACGGCATTGGGACGCACACCAGGCCAGCGAGGGGATGCTTCAACCCCGCTGCGGGCTTGGGCCGCAGACGCAGCCAGCCGATCAGCCGGGCGGCTTTTTCCGCGTCGTCGACGCGCGGCGGATTATCGCCGACGCCGGCGCGCGGGTTCTCGCCGACGTCGTTGACCGGCGCCCAGATCAGCGATTCGTCGGGCATCGGCAGGCGCAGCACGCCTGGTCGCGTCAGCCCGGCGGTGCTGTCGTTGGCGTCGCCGGGGAAGGGCTCGACGGTCAGGTAGTCGGCATTGACGCCGTCCGCACCGCGGGTGACCACCTCCCACAAGACCGACACGCGCGCGCGCTGGCCGACTTCCTCGAACAGCGCCGGTGCAGCCAGCGCCGGCACCACGCCGACCGAGAGCATCGCGGTCGCCCCGCTGTCGCCGCCGCCCAGCGCAGTGCGTGCGGCAATATTGGTCGCCGCCTGCTGTTCGGGCGCTGCGCGGCGGGCGCCAGGAGGGCCAGCCACAGCGCGCGATCGGCGCCCAGGGCGAAGACGTCCACACCCCTCACCGCTGGCCGCCTGACCGCCGGCAAAGAGTGGTGACGCGAGATAGCCCTTGGCGGCGCCGTCGAGGCGATGCACTTTCTGCAGACCGGCGATCACCGCTTCCATGCGCGCCGCGTCGGCGTCGGCCAGCGGCTGCTTGTACCAGACCTCGGCGGCCACCGGCAGGAGGGTGGTTTCGGCCAGCGTTTCGAAGGGCAGTGGCGCCTTGATTCGCGCACCGGGGGGCAAGCGTCACGGCGGAGAGTTCGCTCGGCTGGGCAAAGGCCAGACTGACGATTCCGCCGGCCGGCCGTGCCGGCCGCAAGCCCTGGCCAAGCAGCTTGAGGAACACCAGCCGCTGGCGCTCGGGGATCAGGTTGGCGCGATAGAGCAGCGCGTCGCCGAGCCAGGCAAAGAGCTCGAGCAGGGTGCGACCGGGATCGCCGAGGCGTGGGTTGGTCCATTCCGGCGTGTGCGCCGGGACGCGGGGCCAGCAGGTCTTCGAGCAGATCGTCGAAGCTGCGGTCATCGAGACGGGGCGGCAGGATCGGCATCAGCCTTACCTCCAGTCGAACGGTCACGGCCAGCGCGCCGGGCGTTCCGGGGAGCGGGCCAGTCGATAGGCGATCTCGACCCGCAGGTCGGAGGGCTCGTCGGCTTACTTCGAACACCTCCACCCGGTCGAGGACGATGCGCCGCTCCCAGCGGCCGAGCGATTCCATCACCCAGTCGCGAATCTGGCGACGCGTGGCGAGGTTGTTGGGCGCGTGCAGCAGGCGGTCGAGTCCGGCGCCGAACTCGGGGCGCATCAGCTGCTCACCGGGCCGGGTGCTGAGGAATCACGCGGATTCCCTGGCGCACGCTGGCTTCGAGAGATCCGGCCAGTCGAGTTGGCCGCGTTCGTCGGGCAATGCGAACAGCGGCCAGCCGACCAGCGGGCGAGGGAGCTGACTCGCGCTCATGACTCACCTCCGCCCTTCTTGGGGAAGGGGATGCAGATCTTGATGAACATCATCCAGCGGAAGAACAGGTCGAACAGCGACAGGAAGATATTCAGCACGATGAACGCGCAGATGGTGATGATCGGAATGTTGAAGCTGCAGATCCAGCCCAGCTTGAGGCCGCTGTCGGCCGGCTTCTTGCCGTCCATCCGATCGAGGGGATCGCCACTGAGCAGGTTCTGCATCGACGCCGGAACGGTGAACGCGACGTTGGGCTTGAGCTTCTTGAGCATT
The DNA here is from genome assembly GCF_907163215.1 of Candidatus Accumulibacter sp. ACC005. NCBI lineage: Bacteria > Pseudomonadati > Pseudomonadota > Betaproteobacteria > Candidatus Accumulibacter > Candidatus Accumulibacter sp. ACC005. Next base: position 2,377 of record NZ_CAJQUB010000017.1, read on the forward strand.
TCCTTGTCGCCCGGGTCGTGCAGGGGCAACCTGCACCGGCGGCGCACCACTGCCTTCGTACCACGGCGCAATCACGAAAGCCGGGCTGTAGTCGCCCCACACCGGTGCGTGCCGGGCAGACGCCTTCCGGCTTCAGGCGGACGAAGGCGCGCAGCACGTAGCGGGCTTCCGGGTCGTCGAAGCGCCCGGCGACGCCACTCACCGCCTCGAAGCGTACGCGCAGGCACGCCGACAGTGCGCGCGCCAGTGCCTCGCTGGTACCGGTGTCGAGCGCCGGCCAGCGAGCCGGGATGGTCGGCGCCGGCGAGATCGATTCCTCATGAGCAGGATTCGGCTCGCCGCGGCGAGGAAATCGCCCGCCGGGCGGCTGCCGGCGACCGGCTTGCCATCGGCGTCGGCGAGCGGCAGGGCGATGCCGTTGAGCACCACCATCAGCGCATCGGCCTCGGCGCTGTCGGCGAAGGCGTCGAACTCTACCGCCAGCTGGCGCAGCAGGAGTAGAAAGCGCTTCATCGCGCTGCGCTCCGAGTCGGCGGCGTTGCCGGCAATGCCCGCCATATCGGGGGGTCAGGGCGCGGCCCGGCCGCGGCAAGCTGTCGGCGACGCCGCGCAGCGGGCCAACCAGGTGCGCCTTGAAATCCGCCGTCGTCGGGCCGAACGCCGCCTCGTCGAAACCCGGGTGCGCCGCCTTCGGTCCTTTTCGCTGCTGGTCGTCGGGATCAGGCCGTAGAACAGCGTGGCCCGCCGCGGCCTTGCAGACGTCGGTCGGAGCGACGAACATCGGCACCACCGACTCGTTGAGCAGCGCGTCTTCCTGGGCCGCCAGCAGCTGCGAGTAACTCGTGGTCGAGGACCGGCTGGCCGGTCGTTCGGCCGGCTAAGCCGACGCAGCGCTTCGGGGTCGTGGCGGTTGCCGCGGGCAATGCCGTCGGCCGCCGCGCCGACGCGGGCCCAGCCCTTGAGGCTTTCGCCGGCGCGCATCCAGCCCTGCTTCACTTCACGCCCCTGGGAATCGCGCACCAGCCGGCGGATGACCATGCCGGCGCTGTCCACGCGCGTCGGGTCGATGCGCGGTTCGCCCGGCGTGTCGCAACGCGCTTCCATCACCGCCAGGTTGAACTGGCGCTGGATCGGCATGGAAGAGCTTGAGAACCTGCGCCCCTTCGGCGCTACGGCGAATCCCTTCGACGAGTTGCTGGTCACTCCCCGGCGCGCTCTCCAGCACCGGCGGTGCGGCCACCCGCCCGCCGGCGAGACCCAATTGGCGGCTGGCATCGCGCAGCTTGTTGAACAGCCCGCGGCCGCTGTTGCGCTTGCTGCTCGGCCGCGTATCGGTGCCGCCGGCAACGCTGACCGAGCGCGCCAGACTGGCGCGCAGGCCGATGCGCCCGTCGGCGTCGCGCAGACGGGTCAGTACCGCCTCGATGAAGTCTTCGTCGCTGCGCTGCAGGATCGCCGGCGCGCCGCCGACGGCGAGGTCGCGCGGGGCCGAGAGGATCACCTCGTGATGGCTCACCATATGTTTCCCGCTCCCGGTGTGTAGCTGGTGGACACCACCGACGTCGCCTGCAGGACCTCGCACTTGACGATGCCGGAGAACTTGGCCATGGCGGTATCGACGGTGACCATGCCGGCGCTGACCTTCACCTGCGGCGCCTCGACCTTGACCTCGGCGCTGGCCGTGATGCTGATCCGCGCCGCCTCCATGACCACCCGATTGCCGTTGGCATCCTCGACGGTGACCTTGCCCGGCCCGTCGGAGAGGGTGAGCTTCTGCCCGCCCGCGTTTCAAGCAGCAATAGCTCCTGACCCTGCTGGTCGTCGAGGGTGACGGTGACGCCGTTCTTCGAGCGGATGCGCTTGAAGCGGTTGCCCTCGTCGCCGAGCTCGGCCGGTGCCGCGTTGGCGCCGCTCCACAGGCCGCCGACGACCAGCGGATAGCGCGGATCGCCGTGCAGGAAGACGACCAGCACTTCGTCGTCGACGTCGGGCATCAGGAAGGCGCCGCGATCGGCACCGGCAAAGGGGCACACCACGCGCGCCCACAAGGGCGCATCCTGACCGTCGACGGCATCGAAGGCGAGCAGGCGCAGTTGCACCCGGTTGCGCCGTTCGGGGTCGGCGATATCGACCACGCGGGCGAGCTGGGCGCCGTTGAGCCATCCGGCGGCAGGCTGGAAATGCGGCGCGCGATCCATCAGGAAGCCTCCCCGAGATACGCACACTCGCCGACGAACTCGGTGCGATAGCCTGCGTGCACGTCGTAACGGTGGCGTGCCTCGACGACGTAATAGCTGTTGTCCCAGCGCCCGGACAAACCGCTGACCGCCACCGTCGTGCCGACGCGAAGCTGCGCGTTGCCCTCGGCGACGCCGTCGAGACGCACGAAGCGCCGCGCGCGTTGATCGAAAGCCGCTGCGGCCACTGCCCGGGCTTCACCGTCGGTCGCCAGCGCCAGGTGACCGAGGTGTTCGCTACGCCGGTCGAGCGCGCGACGCAGCCAGTCGGCGCCGCTGGTGCCGCTGCCCGGTCCGCCGTGACTGAGACTGCTGACCTCGGCGCTGACGGCGCTGCCGGCAACCGCATCCCAGCCCGCGGCGGTGATGCTGCTCACCTGTTGCGCGAGATCGGCGACCACCCGGGCGCGGGCCAGCTGACCGTGCAGCTCGAGGCTCAGTTCACCGCGCCGGACGTCTCCCCGCGGGGCCACCTGCAACTCGTCGCCAACGATCTGCAGATCGGCGTCGAAACGCCCGAGCAGGCGGCGCAGGAAGGCGAGATCGCTTTCGTTGAGTTGCGCCCAGGTGCCGATCGGCTCGCTCAAACCCTGCACCGACGGGCGCAGCCCCAGTTCGTTGGCCACGGCATCGACCACGTCGGCCGGCGACATGTCGCTGTAGACCTTGCTGCGCCGGGCCATGCGCGCGCGACCGAGCGGATCTTCGGCAAGCACCACCAGTTCGGGCGGCGACCCCTGTGCGAATTCGGCCTCGAGACCGCTGACCACACCGCGGAAGATCTCGCGTGCCTGCGTCTCGTCACCGGCGTAGACCTCGATGGCCGTGCCCAGCGCGATCCGGGAACCGTCCTCGAAGGCGTACTCCGCACCGCCGTCGGTGGTACTCGCCCAGTTCGAGAAACGCAGTTCTGCCCGGCTCATCCCCCCCTCGGACTCCTCGATGCGCAGGGCGATGAGCAGCTCCGAAACGCGCAGATCCTCCTGCCCGGCGAGCCGGAGCGTGGGCCGGGCACGATAGACGGCGGACTGGCTGACCGAGGTTTCGCTAGGCATGCTGATGGCCTCCTAATCCGCGTGCCATCGCTGGCGGCGCTCGTTGCGCAGGGCGAGTTCGCGCAGCGTCGCTTCGACCGCCTCGGCCTCGCGCGCGGCGTCGGGCGTCGGCGCGGCGCTCGCCGACTGCGGCGCCTCCTGCTCCGGTCTGACCTCGGCCTGCATCTCTTCGATCATGATCGGCATGACTCGCTCCCTTAGCCCTGGCGCGCGCCGATGACGAAGTCGGCGTCAGCGCTCACATTGACCTTCAAACCGCTGCCCCCGGCGTCGATCAGACGCCCGCCGACGGCGACCGTGCCGGCGCTGGAAATGCTTGCTGAAGCCGGCAACAGACTGCTCACCGACAGCGGTCGCGAACTCACTTTGCTCTCCACCCGCAGCCCGGAGAAACCGGCGCTTGCCGAAGCCCCGGCGCCAGCCGCGAAGGAAGCCGAGGCGCTGCCACCCATACTCAAACCGGCGCCACCGCCAACGCTCAGCCCTGCCCCGCCGCCAATTGCCAGTCCTGCCCCACCGCCAACAGCCAGCCCAGCACCGGCGCCGACACTCAGTCCGGCCCCGCCTCCGGCGGCGAAGGCCGCCGCCGGCAGCAGATTCGCGCTGCCTCCGGCCGAGGCCGCCGCCGAAGCCGAAAAGCCACCGCCCGCCGACGCCCCGATACCGGCCGAGAACCCGGCCCCGACCGACGCCCCGGCCGAGAAACCGACGCTTGCCGAAGCCCCTACCGCAAGTCCGCCGCCGGCACCGAAACGCAGGCTCGCCGCGCCATTGGCGGCGGCGATTCCGCGTGCCGCGCGCGGGTCGCCGGCCTTGTTGGCCGCGCCCTGCGCACCGCCGCGCGGGCCATCATCGTCGGCAATGACCACCGGCTCGGGGCCACGCACGTCATCCACCGTGGCCCGGTTGTTGCTGGTACCGCCCTCGAAAGTGACGTCCTGACTCGACAGCGTCAGATTGATCGACGAGCGCAGCGGCAGGCCGCCGCTGGCGAAGAAGTCGATCGTCTCCTTGTACTGCTCGACCATGCCGGTGAACGAGTACGCGCCCCAGCTGAACTTCACCACCGGCGGCACCTTCTTGCTCTGGCCCTCGGGGATCGGCTGCAGGAGTTTCGCCATCTCGTTGGTCGTGATGCGAACGTCCGCGCCGGTGCCGGTGGTGTCGAAGACCAGATCCATGGTCAGCTTGGCCGTCGTCTGGCTGACGTACTGCTTCTTCTTGGCCCCCCGGCCCTCTTCCTTGAGGGTGTTCGAGACTGTGTGCTGCAGGCTGGCGGGATTGAAATGCACGCTCACCTGTACGCTCGGACCGGTCATCGTCTCGAAGGTAGCGGGCGCCTCGGCAAGCTGTGCGGGGAATTCGGGCATGGCTGGCCTCAGCTAACGAGCACCAGGCCCTCGTGGGCCAGATGCAGTTCCTCGATGCCGATCTCGCTGCCCTTGGCATTGAGGTCGGCGGCCTTGAACTTGACCGGCAGCGCACGGCGCAGCGCCCAGGCGACAACCGCCTGGTCAGCGCTGTTGCGCATCTCGATCTCGACGTGCAGGCGGTAGGCGTAGGCGCCGCCGGCAACGCTGGCGAACCAGTTCCACAGGTCGCGGGTGTCGGTCATGCCGCGTTTGAGAACGACGGTGGCGAAACTCACCTGGCCGGCCCGTTGCACCGCGCCGTAGTTGCTGCCGCCGACCTTGATCACCTTAGGTTCCATGGTCGCTTCGAGCCCGGTGCACTCGGAGAACGCGCCGCGGCACAGCGGCACGCTGGCGCCAGTCGGATTGGCCAGCGCCTGCTGGCTGAAGCTGACCTGGAAGCGGAAGACGTGCAAGGGGATGTCGTTCATCACGCCACCTCGCGCAGCGCTTCGGCGGCGCCACCACCGCTGAGGTCGAGCACCACCCGGATACGCTCGACCGCCGCCAGCGGCAGGATGCTGACTTCGGCGCGCAGACGGCCGTTGTCGAGATCGGCCTGGCTCATGGTGCTGCGGTCGCAACGCACGCTGAAGGCCTCCTCCGGCGAAGCCCCGCCGAGAGCCCCCTCTCGCCAGAAGGCGGTCAGCAAGTGCCCGAGGCTGCGCTCGATGCGCTGCCACAGAGCCGGCCCGCTGGCCTCGAAGAGGGCCGCTTCGCCACTGCGCCGGGCAGCACGCAAGATCGCCCCCAGCAAGCGGCTGACGCCGCCGGCACGCCAGGCTTCGTCGGCGCTGGCCGTGACATCCGAATGCAGCGCCCAGCCCACAGGCGAGGGCGCGATCACGCACACCCGCCGCGCGAGGCGGTCGGACGGCGTTTCGGCGATGCCGCTCCAGGCCAGCACGGGCTCGCTGCCCGAAACCGCGGCGAGAGGCGTGCCGGCGAGCGAGCGAAAAGTACCCCGCGCCAGCGCATTGATCGCCAGAAGGCCGGCGAGCAGGCCGTCTGGCGCTTCGAGCGCGCCCGGCAGGTCGGCGCTGTGGGCAGTTCGCAGCCACGGCCAGGCCAGTTGTACGAAAGCGCTGGCCGCGGCGCGACCGGCATTGCTGCTATCGGGTGCAGCGAGCACGCTGGCGTTTTCGAGATAACCGTGGAAATCGGCCTGCGCCCAGGTGTCGGCGTTGCGCGCGTTGGCCATCGGCAGCGGCAGCGCGGCGACGAGCAGCATCTCGCGGTGCTGCCGGGCAAGGCGCTCGCGGACCGTGCCAACGGCGTTGCGCCAGGCGATGAAAGCCTCGTCATCGGCACGCGGCGGCGCCAGATCGCGCAGACCGACATCCTGCTCGACCGCTGCCGCGGCGTTGTTCGAACAGTCGACGAAGACCTCGGGCGAGCTGGGCGGCTCGACCTCGACATCGACGATCGCCGCTTCCGTCGCGCAGATATCGGCCAGATCCGGCAGGCACAGCAGCGTCACTTCGGGAAGGCCGGAGAGATGGCCGATGCCGATCCAGCTCGCCGGATCCATCGGGCTGGCAGCGGGCGCCAGCAACGCCGCCAGCCGCGTCGCACGCTGCGCCGCACGATTTCCGGCGGCCTCGATATAGGGCCAGGGATCGCCGCAGCGGACGATCAAGGCACGGCGCCCGCCATTGGCAAAGAAGCTGCGCACGGCAGCGCCAAGATAGCTGGCGCAGCGCCGCTCGCCGCTGCCGACAGGCCCCATGACCGGCCGCCTGTCCCAGGCAAACAAGGCGTCGAAGGCGTTCCAGCTGTCGACCACCACCGGCAGCTGCAGCAAGGCCTCGACCTCCGCAGGCGGCCGCGCCCACGGCCCGGCGATCCAGCGTGCCTCGGCCAGGGCCGTGCGCACGCCGGCCGGCAGGGTGGTCGCCCGTCGTCCGACGTAGCCCACGAAACAGGCCACATCGACCCGGTTCGGATCGGGGGCAACCGCCGGTGGAGCCAGTTCGAAGGACAGGCCGTTCATGCACCTTCCCCCGCGAACAAGCCAGGTTCAAGCGATACCGCCGGCAGACGTGTGCGCATCATCGCAGCCGTCTCGCCTAGGCCTGGATCTCGAAGCCTTCGGCGGCCAGGACGATCTCTTCCATCGCCACGTCGCCACCGCCCTTTCCGGCCAGGGTCGGGCCGGTGTACTTCATCGGGATGCAGCCGCGCAAGAGCCAGGTGCGCACCGGATTATGGGCTTCGTCGAGCAGCGTCACGGCGACCGTCTTCTGTGCCGCCGGCCCGGCGGTGCGCGTCTCGTCGAGCCACGACCACAGGCTGTCGAAGTTGACGATGCCGCGCTTGAGGGTGACGTCACTGACCTTGTGTACGCCGGCCACCTTGCGCACGTGATTTTCCTTGTCGTTGCCGGAGCGGTATTCGGCGACGGTGACCTCGGTACCGATGCCGGAAACGTCGGAGAAGCCGCCAAACTCTTCGCCGCCGTCGAAATTGACGACGAAGTTGAAGGCGCCATAGGGTGTGATTCGCTCAGCCATGGTTCAGTCCCCCTCGCTCAGGCACGGGCATCGGCGGTTTTCTGGCCGATGCGGAAGATGACGAATTCGGCCGGCTTGATCACCGCCACGCCGATCAGGCAAACCAGGCGACCGTTGTCGAGGTCGTTCTGGGTCATGGTGCTGCGGTCGCAGCGGACGAAGTAGGCCTCCTCGGTCTTGGTCCCGAGCAGCGCCCCGTTGCGCCATTCGTTGTAGAGGTAGTCGGAAATCGTCTGCCGCACGTTGGCCCACAGGCGCTCGCCGTTGGGTTCGAACACCGCCCACTGCGTGCCGCGGTCGATCGACGACTCGAGGTAGTTGAAGTAGCGGCGCACGTTCACGTACTTCCACTCGGGGTCGGACGAAGCCAGTCGCGCGCCCCAGACACGGAAACCGCGCCCCGAGAGGTAGCGCAGGCAATTCACGCCGACCGGGTTGAGCATTTCCTGCTGGGCGAAGTTGATGTCCAACTCGAAGCGCAGTGCGCCGCGGACCACTTCGTTGGCCGGCGCCTTCCAGACCCCGCGCTCGACATCGTTACGCGCGTAGATGCCGCTGACGAAGCCCGAAGGCGGCAGCGCCAGCTCGCGCGGGATGTCCTCTCGACCGGGCCGGGCGAGCGGATTGGGCACCACCACCCAGGGGTAGTACACCGCCGCGTAACGCGAATCGATGAGACCGCGCAGGGTACGGGCCTGTCCGGGGGTCTGATCGCGCGGCAGGTCGAGTACCGCGATGCGGTAGGCGCGGCGCGACTCGGCGTGCGAGATGACGACGTTGTTGATCGCCTGCGCCTCGGCGTAAGCCGAGGAACCCGGCGCGGCGACGATCGAGATGTCTTCGAGGCCGGACAGCTCGCCGAGCGCCAGCGCGTAGTTGGCAGCGACCGGCGCGGCACCATCGAGCCCGCCGATCAACGCGACGACCCGCTCGAGCTCGCCGGCGGCGTTGGTGACCGCGCCGGTAAACAGGGCGTTGCGCAGCTCGAGGGCGCTGACGTTGGCGCCAATGGTGATGGCGAACATATTCTGCAGGTGATCGGCGCGACGCGCCGGGGTGGCCGACATCACATGCCCGACCCAGGTCGGATGGCCGCGATCAAAGCCAAGACCGTCGAAGCTCAGGTCCTCGCCGTCGGCGTCGATGGCCACCACCAGCAGGCTGACCAGGCGCGGCGTGTCGGCAGCCAGCGCGGTCGCCACCTCGGCGGCAGCGCTCGGGTCGGTGGCGGGATGCCAGTTGTTGCCGACCTTGACGTGGAAGGCCGTACCGGCGCCGGCGCCGGTGACCAGCAGGCTGCCTGTCGGAGCGTTGGCCATCGCCGTCAACGCCACCGGGGCGCGTTGCTCGCGCACGACGACCTGCCCATTGCCGATACTGCCCGGAAAACGCGCGACGAAATGTACCGCCTCGTCGGCCGCGGTGCCATCCGCGCTCACCTGACCGCTGGCCGTTGCCGCCCCGGCGCCGACTGCGCGCGAGACGTAGAGTCGCGAACCGCCCTCGTTGTAGAACGCGCGCACGGCGTGGGCAAGGTAGTTGGTGTCGGGCGAGGGTCCGGAAAGCGCCAGATCCGAGATGCCGCCGTAGATGCGCTCGAAGTCGCCGAAGCTGGTGAGCAGTTCGGGCACCTCCTGATCGTCGCTATTGGCGCGGAACGGCCCCTTGCGGGTCGGCCCCACGAACGCCGTAGTGCTGGTCCCCACGCCCTCGATTGACTTGGCGCGGAAGCTGGTTTCCTCGACATAGACGCCGGGAGCTAGGTACTCGGGCATGGCAGGTCTCCTTCGATCGAGCGTGCCGGGCCATGGATGCCCGGATTTCGGACCCTCTGCCTACGGCAGATCAAGGCCCAGGTTGAGATTCAGGGCGCCCCGCGCGGCGAGGCTGACGTTCTGCTGCGTCGTCGCCAGGGCCGCACGACGGGTTTCGAGATCAGCCGGGTCCACCAGCGGCGTCACCACCGGCTGACGACCGGCACGGACATCGACGATGGGCGTGCGCGTACCCAGTGCGGGGTCGAAATAGACTTCGACAATGGCCGCGATAGTGGTCACCACCACCGCATCCTCGTCCTCCGACCAGGTGGTCACCGGCACGCCGACCACCGGCACCAGGGCCTCGCCACGCCAGTCACTCATGCCGCGCGCGAGCACCGCCGCGCCCGCCACCACACGCAGCAGCGCGCCACCCAGGGCTGCGCCGTCGGCGTTGTCGGTGACGCTCACGCGCACGGCTGTCCAGTTGGTCCCCAGCCCGGCAGCGGCGCTCGGATAGAGCGGAACGTCGACCGCCGCAAACAGCGAATCCGCACCCGCCGCCTGCGGGTCGCGCGGCAGCGCGAGAGTGGCCAGTCGCGGCAGATAACGCCCGGCGGGATCGCGCAGCGTGATCGCCAGCTGCTCGCTGCCCGGCGCAGGCAGCGCCGGGGGCGCCGCGAAAGCGGCGGCGTGCGTCGCCAGGCGCGACCATTCGTGGATCACGTAGAGGCCACTGCGATTGCGCTCGATGCGTGCCCCGGCAGCGGAGGCTTCGAGCCGCCCGCGCAGAGCGATGCCGGTCGTTCCGTCGACCGCCCGCAGGGCGCCGAGCACGCGCCATTCAAGGCGCTCCAGTTCGTGCAAGGCAGGCACCCTCACGACGCCTCCTCCCCGAAAGCAAAGCGCCCGCTGAGCACCGGACGGAACTGCGCGTCGTCGCTTTCCGGGTCGATCCGCACCAGCCTCGCGACGTAGGACACCGACAGCCGATAGGAAGGCGTGACGGCATCCCAGATGCGCATCAGGTCCTCGGTCGCCAACTCGGAGGGAACGATCTGGATGACCTCGTCGCTTGCCCATCCGGCGTCGGGAGTCAGCGACGACGCATCGAGCACGGGGAATTCATGCAGCTGCCGCAGCGCCCAGGTGAGCGCCACCTGCTCGTCCTGCGGGGTCATTCCCCAGCTGCTCATGAGGTAGTGCAGATCCAGACCGAGGGGTACCAGCCGACTGTCGGAAGCACGCAGATGCGCACTTTGCCGCGAGTGCTCATTCACCGACAGGCGATAGAGAAAGAGCGTGATGCGGTTGCGCTCTTCGCCGTCGCCGGCCAGTTGTCCGGCGCTCACCAGTTCGAAATCGCAGGCCGGCAACGCGCGCCCGCCGATCTCCGCCGGATAGGTGTTGCGCAGGAAAGTCGCGATCGAACTTCCCACCGAATGCACCGCGAATACGTTTGCCATCCGTTTGCCGTCGTCCTCCTGCGCGTAATCACCTGCTACACGGGCCGCCTTGTCGCACGCCCGGCAACGCTTTGCCCTGTTTTTCTCAAGGCCCTTGCCAATCCCCTGCAGCAAGGCTCGTGCCAGCTCCGGCGGGCGGGTTAAGCGCATGTATCGGCAGATGTTTCTGGAATAGCTGGCCAGTGCGGCAGGCGACATGGGTCTGCGCCTACCCAGGCCAGAAAAGACGTCGGATACGGCACGCTTGTCGCCGACCCTGCGGCTGGCCGCCTGCCATGGCACCAATAGCGTTGGCCAGAACGGCAAGGGATTGATCTAATGGCAATGGGTACGCAGTGACCCGGGTGGGTCCGCTTTGCCCCACCCGGCACGCGCCCGATGGGCCAGATCCTTCCCTGGCGTCAGAGAAAAACGCGCTATTGGACGGGGGAACTTCGGGAGGCCTTGTCGGCACGCAAATAGACGACGTGCCGGTCGGCGTTTTCGCGCCGACGCACCAGGCCTTGCGCCAGCATGCGCAGGAGGGCCGCTTCGACGCACCGGGCGTCGACACGCCAATGCCTGGGCAGCCACCACTCGCAGATGCCATCGACCGTGTCGGCAGCATCTGGATGGCTGTACAGGTAGCGGAGGATGGCGTCGACCACCTCGCTAAGGCGCGGCTGCGGCTGCATTGCTTCCTTTCCCCGGGACGACACCCATCCGTAAGCAATCTTCGTGCTATGGAGAAAGCGCTCTCGGCAATCGGCAGCCGCAAGCGCTGGGGAAAGGTGTAAAGGGGAGAGGAGCGACGATCAGCGTCACCCCGGCAAGTCAGCTGCCGCAGCGCGGCCTGCTGCTCGACCCGGTGGGAACGGTCGAACGCCGTTCAGCTGTGGCGGAAATTTTCCGGTGCGATGCCGTGCTTCTTGAGCAGCTTGCCGAGCGCACGCCGCTCCTTGCCGGCCAGACGGGCGGCGCTGGAAACGTTGCCGGCGCTTTCAGACATCAGGCGCAGCAGCTGGCCACGCTCGAACGCCTGCAGCACCTGCTGCTTGGCTTCATTGAAATTGAGTGTCGTCGGGCAGGCCAGGCGACGATCGGGCTGCTGTCGGCGGTCGCTGTCCGGCGCTGTTTCGCAGACCCTGATTTCCGGCTCCTCACAGAGCAGGAACTCGCGCTGGATTCGATTCTGCAGTTCGCGGACATTGCCCGGCCAGGCGTAGCCCAGCAGCCAATTCACGGTGTCGGCGTGCAGCTCCTTGACCGCCAGGTGGTATTGACGGGCCGCTTCGGCAACGACGTGCCGCGCCAGGAGCACGGCGTCCTGCCCGCGTGCGCGCAGCGGCGGCACCTGCAGTTCCATGGCCGCGAGCCGATAGTAGAGGTCGGCGCGAAAAACGCCCTCGTCGATCGCCTGCGACAGATCGCTGTTGCAAGCGGCAACGACGCGCACGTCGGCCTTTTCGATCAGGCTGCCGCCGAGACGGCGGTATTGACCGTCCTGCAGGAAGCGCAGCAGGCTGACCTGCGCCTTGGCGGTCAGCGTATCGACTTCGTCGAGGAACAGTGTTCCCCCCTCAGCCTGCGCGATCAGGCCGATCTGGCTCTCGCGGGCATCGGTGTAGGCGCCCCTGGCGTGTCCGAAAAGCTCGTTTTCCACCAGGTGATCCGGCAAGGCGCCGCAATTGACCGGGATGAATGGTCGATCCCGGCGTTGACCCTGATAGTGAATGGCACGCGCCGCCATTTCCTTGCCGCTGCCGGTTTCGCCGCTGATCAGGACGGTCGTGTCGTAGCGCGCCACCCTGGCGAGGATCGACAGCATCTCCTGGAAAGCAACGGATTCGCCAATAAAACCATTGTCTTTGGGCAAGCTGCTCATCGTCGGTCTCCCCGTAGAGACGCTGGCGTACGCGCCGGATGCATCGCAGTCAGGCGGTCAACTTAGCAAACGACCTCGACCGCGGTCCAATCAACTCTGTGAATGCTTGCCGCGACGACAAGCGACGCGGCCCGCCCAATGATGCCCGCACACGCCGGTCTTACTTGCCGGCCCCAGCCGCCCCGCCGGGCTTGGCGGCGAGCGGACCAATGTAGCGGCGCGCCACGACGACGTTGTCGATGTACAGATGCTGGTCGTAAGGTGAGCGAGCGACGCCGCCATGGAAGACGTTCAGCCAGGCGCTTTCGATGTGCAGGCGATCAACGGTGCGCATGCGAATCTGCTGACGCTCGAGCAGCAGGCGCCCGTCGACCCAGACGCGAAACAGTCCGTCGGCTGCGCCGGGTTTGTTCAGGCGCACCTGCTGTTCTATCGAGTACCAGCGATTGCGCTGCAGAAGAGCGCCGGGCCAGATCCAGGTTTCGCCGTAGGCACTGGTCATGTCGGCATGGTAGGCGTAGGTCCCCAGCTGGGTCAGTCCGTGCAGCGGATGGTCGCTGGCGAATGCCCGTCCGAAACTGCCACGCAAGGACCAGCCGTTGGTGCCGTCCGAACGCCTGCCGCCCCAGCCCGCCGTCCCGTAGGTACCCGCCAGGCCGGGCATTTTGCCGGCTTCGACGGTCGGATCCCAGTCGTCACCCAGACGCAGATAGTAGCGAAAGTACAGCTCGTCCGGTTCGCCGCCGTGATCCTTGAGCAGGAGCCGCAGATCGACGCCAAGGTTGTCGCCTTTCTTGACATTGACGCGCAAGGCACTCCCAACGAGCGGTTCGAAGTGGCGCACCGAATCATCGCCGACGACGTCGAACTCACCCGCCGAATCCTTGGCCCAGGCCCAGCGCCAGCGCAGCCACTCGTCGAAGCCAGCGGCAAAAACGACGTCGGGGTGGCTCTCGATTCCCTTGTCGGCCGGATAGTCGGCGGCCAGGCCGGGGCTCACCGGCGGCGCCGGGAACGCCGGCACGGCGATTTCGAAGACGCCGATGCGCATCGCTCCACCGCCTGGCGCAGACGCGCTCGACAACACCAGTTGCGCGCGCTTGAGACGGCTGCCCGAGAGCTTGGCCGGCAACTGAAACTGCAGCAGGGCAGGGACGGTCCCGAAGACCGTCAGGGTCTCGGAACGACCCAGCGAGCGGTAGGTCGAGCAGTCGAGGTGGGTATCGGCGATCGGCTTGAGCAGTTCGCGACGACCATCGGCCAGCTCCAGGACGAGCATCGGCCAGTCTGCAGGGCTCTTGGCTTCACGGCTGAGGAAGATCGCGAAACCCGGCCCCGAGACCGAGCGCAAGAAAAAGCTGGCACGACTGACACCGGCGTCGGCCCACTGGCGAACAAGCCCCGTCACGTCCCACATGGTCGCGCGCGTTCCGGGCGCCTCCTCGGCAAACGGAGCATCACCATGCAGCTTGCCGCGCGCGTCCCGCCAGTCGCCGCCACGTCGCTGCCAGGCGAGGGAACCGGTGAGAAAATTCGCGCACGATGCGCCCTCTTCGCCCTCGTAGAGAACCCGACGCTCCGACAGTTCGTGCGCGGCAGGAACGGCGGCGCCGCCCGCTGCCGCATCAACGCGCCCGGCGGCCTGAAACAGCGCCACGAAGGCCAGCAAACACAGCCTTGTCTGAACAACACTAAAAGCCGCGCAAAAGCATCTCACTGTCGACCACCATGGAAAAAAGTTCTTCGACGGGCGCATCTGTCACGCGCAGCCTGGCCTCCCGCTCCCCCTGCTGGCCCTATCTTCGAGGCTGCGCTATTTGCTTGTCAAGGCACGGAAGCAGCCACCGGCGAGCCGTCAAGCGATGGCCGGTTCGTGGAACCGCTGCGCACTGATTGGCGCGCAGTGAAATCTCGCACAGCGCAAGTCGTCACGGTAGCGTAGCATCCGCCTGTCGATGAGCGGCGGCAAGCGAAACAACGCGCTGCTGACGACCCGTCGACGGGCAACCCACGCTTGCCACCGGTGTTTTATCTTGCGTGCACCTCGCCTGAACGGAGAATGGCCGCCAGCAGCTGAATATCCGCGCCAGTGAAGCCCACGCGGCACCCTTCGCCAACACTCACCAACCGCCTCGAGCCGACATCGCATGAAAGACAAAATCTCCGGCCAGCTTGACCTGACCAGCCTTTTCGACCCCGGCGCAGCACCGGCCATGATCAAGGCACTCACCCTGCGCGGAGACCATGTCGCACGCGACGACGACGTCGTATGCGCGGTGATCGGCACCCCCACCTTCGGGGACACTGCTGCCAGCGCATCGGCGCCGGCTGCGGGCATTGCCCGCGAACTGCTCAAGGGCTGGCGCACGCACGGGGTCGAGGTGGCGGCGCGGATTCACGGCGCCTATGCCCTGGCGATCGTCGACGCGCGCCGCGAATGTGTTTTTCTCGCCGTAGACCGCTTCGCGATCCAGACCCTGTGCTATCGCGCCGACGCGCAGACCCTGACCTTCTCGGATCGTGCCGATTGCGTTCACGGGGGCGGCGACGAGCTTGACCCGCAGGCCATCTTCGACTACCTGTACTTTCACATGATCCCGGCGCCGCGAACGATCTTCAAGGGCGTGCGCCGGCTGCCGGCCGCCAACGGCCTGCTCGTCGACCGCCAGGGCGTGCGCGAGATCCGCCACTGGCCGCTGCGTTTCGACGAGCACCACCGGCAGCCGTTCGAAGCTTCGCGCGACGCTTTCCGCAAGCTGATCCGCGATGGCGTCAGCGAAGAGCTCGTCGGGCAGTCGCGCGTCGGAGCGTTTCTCTCCGGAGGCACTGACAGCTCGACAGTCGCCGGCATGCTCTGTGACGTCACCGGCGAGGCGGCACCTGCCTACTCGATCGGCTTCGCCGCCGACGGCTACGACGAAATGGAGTATGCCCGCCTGGCGGCGAAGCACTTCGGTTGCCAGCACCACGAGTACTACGTGACCCCGGCGGACCTGCTGGCCAGCATCCCGGCCGTCGCCCGGCATCACGACCAACCTTTCGGCAACTCGTCGGCCCTGCCCGCCTACTACTGCGCCAGGATGGCCGCCGCCGACGGCTGCAGCAAAATGCTTGCCGGCGATGGCGGCGACGAGCTCTTCGGCGGCAATTCGCGCTACGCGACGCAGCGCCTGTTCGAGTTCTATCACTCGCTGCCCGCCGGCGTGCGCGCGCGCATCGAACCGCTGTGCTCCGACGACAGCGTCCTGCGCCGCATCCCGGGTCTCAAGCAGGCGACCGGCTATGTTCGTCATTCGCGCATACCGATGCCCGATCGGCTGCAGAGTTTCAACCTGATCATGCAGCTCGACCCGGCGCAGGTGCTGACCGCCGATTTTCTCGCCCAGGTCGATCTCGGCGAACCGTCGCGGCACATGCAGGCGACGTGGAGCGAATGCCGGGCGCCCAGCCTGATCAATCGCATGCTCGCCTACGACTGGCGCTACACGCTCGCCGACAGCGATCTTCCGAAAGTGCGCGGGGCGACCGAGATGGCCGGACTGGCCGTCGGCTACCCCCTGCTCTCCGACCGCCTGACCGATTTCTCGATGGCCCTGCCGGCCAACTGGAAGCTGCGCCGCTTCAAGCTGCGCTGGTTCTTCAAGGAAGCACTGCGCGGCTACCTGCCGGACAAGATTATCAGCAAGTCGAAAAAGGGCTTCGGACTGCCCTTCGGGGTGTGGGCCACGCACAACCCGGCGCTCAAGCAGCTCGCCGAGGATTCGCTGCACAGCCTGGCCAGGCGAGGAATCGTACGCGCCGACTTCATTGCCACGCTGCTCGCCGAGCACCTCCCCGCACACCCCGGCTATTACGGCGAGATGGTGTGGATTCTGACCATGCTTGAGCAGTGGCTGCAGGGCCGGGACGCGCAGAAGGCAGTCGAGTAGCGCCGCTGGCGGCCGTTTTCCCGCCGCGAGGATGAGCGCACCGTCCGTGGTCGACACGGCGTTATAATTGACCATCTCCCGGTCGCGCTAACCACCACCGAGACATGGCGAATGCAGACCTGCGCATGAAACCATCCAGCCACGCAAGCTCCCACCATCCCGTCGCCAGCACGCCTGCCTGTGGCATGCGAGCGCTGCACATGCGCCTATGAGTGGCTTCCCTGGCATGCCTCCGGGCAACGCCTGCCCGAACCGGGAAAGCGGCGTTGACTATGGCACGATCGCCCTCGCCGCGCTGCTGCAGTTTTTCCTCGTGGCCTACTCCTTCCCGCTTGCCGAACTGTTCAGCCAGACGCCAGTGCTTTTCAGCGATGCCGGCTACCATTGGTATCACATGAAGCTGGCGCTCGCCCTCGCCCGCGACGGCACGCAATGGGCCTACGATCCGTTTTTTGCGGCCGGACTGCCGCGCGGGGTCTTCCTCGATCCCAGCGCACATTTCCCTGCAGCGCTTGCCGCCTTGTTCTCCCCAGCGATCAGCGAGGCTGTGCTGTACAAGATCTACGCCTTTGCCTCGGCGCTGCTGGCACCCCTCAGCGTTCTGCTGGCGGCACGCCTGCTGGACCTGCCAAAGCGGCAAGCAATCGTCGCCATGGTATTTGCCATGCTGCTCTTCTGGACGTCGATGTTCCGCTGGTACTACACCCACGGAATGGTTTCCTTCGTCACCGCGGCCTACATGGCCTTGCCATTTGCCGCCTTATTCTTCCGCTACACCTGCGGACGCGGTGGCGGCTGGCTATTGGGCGGCACCGGCGCGTTTGGCGCGCTGGCGTTTTTCTACCACCCGCTTTTCCCCGTCCTCGCGGCAAGCCTGATTGGACCCTGGCTCATCGTATCGTTCCGGCTGACTGTTTGGCGCCGCGTGCTGGCGGCGCTTACCGTCATTCCCTTGCTCAGCCTGCTCCCGAATTTGCCGTGGCTCGATGCCGTACAGGAATACAGCAAGGCGTTCCCCGTCGGCGATTTCATGGCTGCCTACCAGGCCAAGGTAGACCCTTCGAAGCTGTGGATGGAGCTGCTCGCACAGGGTGAGGGCTGCAAGGCGTACGCGCCGATCGCGCTGCTCGCGCTATGGGCCGCAATCAAGGAGAAAGGGCCTGCGGCAAGGCCCTTGGCGATCAGCTTCCTGTCCGCCGCTATCATCCTGCTCGTGTTTGCCGCGGTGGGTGCCGCGCTGCGCCCCTTGGCGTCCCTGCAACCGAATCGCTTTGCCGCAGCAGGCTACCTGTTCCTGACCATCCCGGCCGCCTTCGGCTTCATGCGCGTCTGGCAGGCCTTGCGCTCGCCGACGCCCGCACTGCGTGCGACCGCCGTGTTGACGGCCATCATGGTGGCCATTTCGACCAGCTACGCGGCGTACGAAGTCGCGCGCGAAGTCTCCTATGCAGACATCGGGCACGTCGGCAAGAAGCCGCCAATGGTGGACGGAGCCGGACCTTACACAGTCTGGCTGGAGGACTGGCTGCGACAGCACACGGAAGAATCGTCGCGCATCCTGTTCGAGGTTTCGCTGCCCCGCCTCTATGACGGCGGCAGGGTCACCGGTTATCTGGCGCTGCGGACCAAACGCGAATTCATCGGCGGCCCCTACCCTTACATGCACGCGGCGAGCTTCCAGGACGGACAGGCCTTCGGAAAAGCGCTGGGCGACCTGCCAAGCGATCTTTTTGCCACCTATCTGGGGCTCTATAACGTCGGCTGGATCGTCGCCAATACCGCGACCAATAAAGACTACATCGATGCCCTGCCCGGGGTCGACGCGGTGGCCAACAATGGATCATTCAGGATCTATCGCGTGCGCGGCCACGACGCCAATTTCTTCCTCAAGGGGCAGGGCACGATCAGCCATCGTGAACATAACCGGGTCGTGGCGACGAATGTCAGCGGGCCTGCGATCGTCCTGAAATACCATTATCACGAGCGACTGCAGATCGACCCTCCGGCCCGGATGTATCCGGTTCAGAGCGATCTGGACCCCATCCCATTCATTGGTATCGACGATCCGCCGGCCGAGTTTACGATCTCGATTCGCTAGCTGCGCGCCACTTCCTTTGCCGACAAGACGTAGCGTACACGCCGATGCCATTCGCCGCTTGAGCACCGGGCGCGGTTTTTCCAGGCAAGCGGCGAAGTTCTCTCACAAAAGCGTGAGTTGCTGCACAAGTCCTTCCCACCATAAACGGTATTATTCGCAACAATGCTCCCCGGAAAAGCGCCCGCATCGATGCTTCCAACCGGAGATTACCCTGCAGCTGGCTGCGCCACTGCCCACCCTGGAGGGACCGTGCCATGCCCCCCACTACCCTGATCGCTCCGAGCGCGCATCCCGCTGACGCCCTTTCCGACCGGACACGGCCACAGATCAGCTTGATATCGACGATGTACCGGTCGCGCCCGTTCCTTGAGGAGTTCCTTGCCAGCTGCCTGGAAGCGCTGCGCCAGATACCGATTGAAGACTTTGAAATTGTCCTGGTCAACGATGGCTCACCCGACGACTCCCTGGAGTATGTCCTGGGCCGACGGCAGGATATCCCGCGACTGGTCATCGTTGACCTGTCGCGCAACTTCGGGCACCACCACGCCTTGCACGCGGGACTGCAGCATAGCCGAGGCGACCTGGTTTTTTTGATCGACTGCGATCTTGAGGTTTCTCCGATGACCCTGCCGGCTTTCTACCAGAAGCAGCAGGAGAGTGGCTGCGACCTGGTCTTTGGCTACCAGGAATCGCGCAAGGGCGGCTGGTTCGAAAAGATCAGCGGCGGCCTTTTCTGGAAAGGCTTCAACCTGCTCAGCGAAACCAAGATTCCCGAAAGTATCGTCACCGAGAGAATCATGACGCGCCGTTTTGTCGATGCCCTCTTGCAGATGGGCGACCGCAATCTGTTCCTGGGCGGCATGATGAGCTGGACCGGCTTCGCGCAAGTCGGTCTGGTCGTGGAAAAGAAGCAGCGCAGCGGCGAGAGCACCTACACGCTGGTGAAACGCATCGAACTGATGCTCAATGCAGTGAGCTCATTCTCGTCACAGCCGCTGGTATGGCTATTCAACGTAGGCGCTGCGATCACCGCGACCAGCGTTGCCTACGTCCTTTATCTGGTCGCCAGAAAACTCCTGTGGGGCGACACCCTGCTCGGTTTCACCTCGGTGATGGCATTGGTGGCCATCAGCCTTGGCATTCTGACGACTGCCATCGGCATCGTCGGCATCTACCTCGGCAAAGTGTTCAACCAGGTTCAGAACCGACCAACCTACGTCGTCAAGGACATCTATCGCTAATGTAGTGCTGCACGCAGAGTGGAACATATGCATCCCAGCCACCACGGGGGTTGCGCGCGGCTACCAGGGCCGCTGAAGGTCTTATCAAGAATGCAGGACTGCGCTAGAAGGGGGAGTCGCGATACCATGCACCAGCACCATGCGGGCCATCGAAAATGAAAAAGGTCGCCATTCTCCAGTCCAACTACATCCCCTGGAAGGGCTATTTCGACATCATCAACGAAGTCGATTTGTTCATCTTTTACGACGACGTTCAGTACACCGCGCGCGACTGGCGTAACCGCAACAGGATCAAGACCCCACGCGGAGTCGAATGGCTTACCGTGCCGACCGACGGCAGCCGGGAAAAGCTGATTTGTGACGTGCGACTGCCAGACCCCCGGTGGCAGGAGATCCATTGGAAGTCGCTGCAGCAATGTTATGGCAAGGCCCCGTTCTTCGCGTCTGTGCAACCCCTGCTCGAAGAGGTCTATCGCGGTCAGCGTTGGACTCACCTCTCCCAGTTGAACCAGCATCTCATCACGCGAATTGCGCGCGACATGCTTGGTATATCAACCGAGTTTGCAGACTCGAGGGTCTATTCCGCGACCGGCAGCAAGCAGGATCGGATCATTGAATTACTCGAAAAATCCGCTGCAAGCGCGTATCTTTCCGGACCCGCAGCCAAGAGCTACATCGACGAAGCGCTCTTCGCGGACAAGGGTATTGAACTGACCTGGCACGATTACACGGGTTACCCCGAGTACCGTCAGTTCCACCCGCCGTTCGAGCATGGTGTCAGCATCTTCGACCTCTTGTTTCATACCGGTTCAGATGCGCCATGGCACATTTGGGGATGGCGAGATGCAGCGCCGCGATCCTAGAACGAAGCCGCTGCCCCGGCGAGTGGCCGGATGAAGCCCAAGCTCCTGCACGTCCTCGGGGCCGGTCCCTGGCAGCTGCCCACGGTGCGCCTCGCGAAGAGCATCGGATACCGGGTTCTGGTGACCGACGTCTACGCCGAGCGGCCAGCCTATGCACTCGCCGACTTTCACGAGGTGGTGGACATCACCGACCTGAAACGTACCCTGCAAGCTTCGCTCGACCACCGCATCGATGGGATTATCTGCGACACCACCGATGTCGGCGTACCGACGGCGGCTTTCGTTGCCGAGCGCCTGGGTCTTCCGGGTATCGGCTACGAGACGGCGCTCAATTTCACCCACAAGGGTCGCATGCGCCAGTTAACCGAGAACGCCGGGCTGCTTGTTCCCCGCTACCGTGTGATCTCATCGCCCGTTGCCCTGAGAAATGCAGCCAGCGAAATTGCTTACCCGCTGATCGTCAAGCCGGTGGATAACCAGTCCGGGCGCGGGGTAAGCCGAGTCAGCAACGACAGCGGCCTTGAGGCGGCCTTTCAAGCGGCGAAAAGCTGCTCGCGTTCGGGAGACGTGCTGATCGAGGCCTGCGTCGTCGGCCACGAGATCATTGTCGACGGGTTTGTCGTGTCCGGCCAGCCGAAGATCCTCGGAGTTGCCGACAAGGAGCCGTATCCCGATGCCGTGACCGTGTCAGCGCGGATTCACTATCCCGACGGAGAACGCCGACCCGACCTCGACCGTATTCAAGCAGCGACCAGCGCCACGCTGTCGGCGCTGGGCCTGCTGAATGGCGTGTTTCACGCGGAGTTCATCGTCCAAGCCCGCGACGTTGTGCCAATCGACGTCGCGGCACGTGGCGGCGGTTGCATGATCTATTCGCACCTAATCCCGCACGTCTCGGGGATCAACGTCATGCGGGCGATGATCGAGCTGGCGATGGGCGATTTGCCGGCCATCGAACCTGCGACGGTACCCCGGGCAGCAAACATCGAGTTCATCCGCATGCCCCCCGGCAGGCTTGCCGAAATTTTCGGAGTCAACGCAGCTGCGGCGCTTCCCGGAGTCGCGGCGATTCATTTCAACGTGCAGGTCGGCGAGCAGATCGGCGCCCTCGACGACAAGGACTGTCGGCCCGGCTACGTCGTCGCCCTGGCCAATACGGCGGCACAGGTGATCGATGTTTCGCGGCGGGCGAAGTCGCTGCTCAGCGTCCGCATGGATGGCACGGCCGGCCCGGTGGCCGTGTTCTGATTGACCAGGAGGAAAAGCCAACATGCAATTCTTTGATTCGCTGACCCATGTCACCCGCGACGGCAGCTGGTGTGGAGAGAAACGGTACGACGCGTCACTGGCGAAACTCCTCACGGACATGGACGAAGGCGGCGTGCACCGTGCCTGCCTGGTGGCCATCGCCGACTATGTTGACAACGAGGTCGTCATCGAGTCGGCGCGCGCGTATCCCGACCGCTTCGTACCCATTGCCGGCCTAAACCCGCGCAGCTTGCCGACATTGCGCAGGGTGGAAGCGGCGGTCGCTGAACTGGCGGCGCAGGGCTTTGCCGGAATAAAGTTGCACCCGCGACTGAACGACTACGACCCCCTCGATGCGAAATGCATTGCGGCCATCGATGCCGCCGCCGAGCACGGGCTGGTGATCCTGCTCGACACCCTTTTTCGCCGCCGCGGTCTGGCGACGACCAACGCTCCGGACAGTATCGACTACATTGCCAACGCCTGCCCGGATACGCGCATCCTGCTGCTGCACGCCGCCGGGCCGTCAATGCTCGACCTGTTCGAGATTGTGCGCGCCAACCCAAAGCTGATGCTGGACTTCTCGTTCACCATCATGCGTTACGCAGGAAGCCGCCTCGACGAGGACATGCGCTACCTGTTCGCGACAACCGACCAATTGATCACGATTGGCTCCGACTTTCCCGAGTATCCTCCAAGAACGATTCTGGAACGTTTCAAGCGGCTCAGTGAAGGGATAGAGAGCCATCGTATCGAGAACATCATGTACCGCAACCTGGAACGATTGTTCGCTGACTACACAGTTACGACACCCGCGAACGAGCCCTAGCCAGACACGATTCACGAAGGACGAAACCCATGCCGGCCCGCTTTGATTTCGCTGGACATACCTACATTGCGCTGACCCTGCTGTTTACGGTTTACGGCCAGCTGGTGCTCAAATGGCAGATGGGCGACGTCGGTCCACTGCCCCCGGGCACCGGCGGCAAGCTCTGGTTTCTGCTGCAGCAATTCCTCAACCCGTGGATCATGACCGGCTTCGCGTCGGCATTCCTCGCGTCGCTGGCGTGGATGGCGGCCATGACTCGCTTCGATCTGAACTACGCCTACCCCTTCATGAGCCTGGCGTTCGTCATCGTCATGGTCTTCTCGGTGCTGTTCCTCGGTGAACAGGTCACGCTGCAGCGACTGTTGGGCACCCTGATGGTCGTCGGCGGCCTGATCGTCATGACGCGCTGATGGTCCCCAGCCGTCTTCACAACGCCGAACTCTCGTGCCGGTCGCGATGGATGCTGAAGCGTCGATCACCTGCCCGGGAAGGCCCAATGACTCGAACACAGGACCCGCAGCCATGCCGTGCGGGACCGGGGCTAGCGGTCTGGAGGCGCGCGCCGCAGTTCCTGGAACTCCTGGTGCCCACCGTGACCCTGTCATGAGGAACCACTGAGGAGGCGAGTTCAATGATTCCCTTCAATAAGCCTTACATGACCGGCAGGGAACTATGGTATATCGCGCAGGCCCACGCCGCAGGGCAGCTGGCCGGCGACGGCGCGTTCACCCTCAAGTGTCATGCCTGGCTCGAAGCCAGAACCGGTGCCCACAAGGCGCTACTGACGCATTCCTGCACCGCGGCGCTGGAAATGGCCGCTGTTCTGGCCAACCTCCAGCCCGGCGACGAAGTGATCATGCCTTCCTACACCTTTGTGTCCACCGCCAACGCTTTCGTCCTGCGTGGCGCGGTACCGGTTTTCGTCGATATCCGTGCCGACACATTGAACATTGACGAAACCAGGATCGAAGCCGCGATCACCGAGAGAACGCGAGCCATCGTCCCCGTTCATTACGCCGGCGTCGCCTGTGAGATGGACACCATCATGGACATCGCCAGACGCCATGGTCTGGTCGTGATCGAGGATGCGGCGCAGGGGATCATGTCCGCCTACAAGGGTCGCCCCCTGGGTTCCATCGGAGACTTGGGGGCGCTCTCGTTCCACGAGACCAAGAACATCATCTCGGGTGAAGGTGGCGCTCTCCTGGTCAACAACACAGGCTTCGCCGAGCGAGCGGAGATCATTCGCGAGAAAGGGACCAACCGTGCGCGTTTCTTTCGCGGCCAGGTCGATAAGTACACCTGGATCGACGTGGGCTCGTCCTACCTCCCTTCCGAACTGGTGGCCGCCTTTCTCTACGCCCAGATGGAAGAGGCCGAGACGATCACGCGACAGCGGCTGGCGACCTGGAATTCCTACCACCAGTGGTTTGCAGAGATCGAGAACAAGGGAGCAGTGCGCCGCCCGGTCGTGCCGGCCCACTGCTCCCACAATGCTCATATGTACTACCTGCTGCTGCCCGGGCTGGAGCAGCGTGGGACCTTCATCGAGGAACTGAGGAAAAACGGCATTCAGTCGGTTTTTCACTACGTCCCTCTGGATCGCGCGCCCTGCGGGCAACGCGTCGGGCGGGTGCACGGCGAGTTGACAAACACCTGGGATCTCTCCGACCGCCTGGTTCGTCTGCCCCTATGGATCGGTGTGGACGAACATCAGCCCGGTATCGTTCAGGCCGTCATCGCCGCTGCCCTGCTGAAACAGGCCTCGTGAACCCTGCTGACGGCGGGCGCCAGCAGGGCCCCAACTCACGCCAGACAGCGACGGCTCAGCGACCCGCGCGCAGCAGAACCCTGGCTTGCCCAAACAGCTTGCAGACTTCCAACCAGAAAGGATGACGCAGAACCCGCAGCGCGGCGAGCCAGGCAATGGGCGTGGCAACGCTGCCAGCCGCGAAGAAAACAACGAAGTTCTCTTCGTTCTGGCCAACGGCGATTGCGGCCAGCGCGACCGGCGTCACCGCGATCAGGGTCACCAGGACGCTGGGCAGACAGGCGCTGATCATGGCGGCGAAACGCAGGCCAATGATGCGATGCAAGAAATGATGCGAAACGATGGCCCCCCCGAGCGCCGCGGCGACCAGCCCGTAGCACAGTCCGGTCAGCCCGAACGGGAAGACCAGGAGCAGGCCGAGCAGACGCAGACCCTGGAGCGGGATCTGCAGACGGCTGCTCTGGTCCACTCGTCCCTCGGCCATCATGACCTCGGAGGCGAGCAGGTAGGGAAGTTCAAGAATCGCCGCGACACACAGGATCTGCGCCAGAGGGACCGATTCCGTCCATTGCGGCCCATACAGGAGGCGGACCGCCGAATAGGCGACAATGCCGACATAGAGCATGAAGGGCCAGCCGATCCCGGTGAGCAGCGTGGCCACACGCAGATAGACAGTGCTCGTCCCTTGCTGCTCGCGCGCCGCCTGCGAGAAATACGGTAGGCATACCTGCATGATGGAGCGCATGAACAGGCGGTTGAAAATCTCCATCAGGCCGTTGGCGCGGCTGTAGAACGCAGCACCGGCCATGTCCAGCGCGCGCCCGATCACCGCCTCCGGCGCATTCTTGCCCACCTGCCCCAGCAGGTAGATGCCGCTGGCGTGTTTGCCGAAATGGATCACGTCGCGCATCCCCTTGAACGCCGGCCACGCCGGGAAGTCCCGCGGACGCATGACGATGGAGACGGCGACCGAGACGATGACCCCGGCCAGTCCCGACCAGGCAAGGCTCATGTAGCTCAAGCCTGCCAGGGCAGCGCCGACCGCGACGATGAAGCTGGTAATGTTGGCCAGCAGGCCGGCAATGAAGATCGGCCGATAGTTGAGCTGGCGCCTGAAATACGCCATGGTCACCGCGCCGAAGGGAATGAGCACGAAGTTGATGGCCTGAATGCGCATCACGTCGGCGATTCCGGCCTGGCGGTAGAAATCGGCGACGGCACCGCTGGAGGCGAACAGGGCGCCGGCCATCAGCCACGACACGGCGATGTTGGCCGCGAAGGCGGAACGTATCTTGTCGTCGGTGAGATTCTTCTCCTGGATCAGGTATTCGGCGACGCCGAAGTCGCGAAAGGTGCTGGCCAGCGCCGCCAGCACCGCCGCCACGGCAAAAATTCCGATTTCGGTTGGCGTCAGCAGGCGCGAGATGAGCAGCGTGCTGGCCAACTGCAGGGCCACACCGACGTAACTGTCTGCCAGCGAGAAAGCAAGCGAGCGACGAACGGAACTCAAGACGACTCCCGCAACGGTGAGCGATCCACGCTCGACTCCTTGGTCACCGTCGGCACACTCACCGTGTCGCACTCCCGGCACTCCGGGAGCCCCGGGATTTCTCGCCAGGCGTTGCCTCGGACTCGGCGCTCGCGTCGCCAGTGTCGGAAAGCTCGCTCGCCTCGGGCTGCGCCGCAACCGCGTCCGGACGGCTGCCGAGCACCCGGTATTGCTCACGCAGCACCCTCGACCCTGGTGCGTATTCCAGGCCCTGCTTGACCAGCTTTCGTGCTTCCGCCGTCTTGCCGACCTTGATCAGATACTCGGCCCAATGCGAATAGGCCGGCCAGTAATCACGCTTGAGCGCTCTCGCCTTGGCGAACGATTTTTCGGCGTCGCGGGGGCGCGAGAGGAGCAACTCGACCTCTCCGACGCGGGTGTGGATTTCCGGCAGCAGGACGAAATTGGCGGAGGCGTACCTGAGCACGAAATTGTAGTCGTCGAGGACGCTCCCCAGCAGATGTTGGCGCATTTGCGGGGCGGTGCCGCTGCGCATGGCGCGCTGCATGTTGATCTGTCCCCAGCAGTAATGGTGCATGGCCCAGAAGGTCTTGCCCATCATCCCCACCCAGCGTTGCGCCGCTGGCGAGGGAGCATCCGGTGTGCCGCTGTTCCCGTAGCCCTGCGTATCCCGGCAATAGCTTGGCGCGAGAGCCATTTCCGCCTGCGTTTCATTCATCGGCTGCATGGCGTAAGTCGCCGTGGACGCGAGCACCAGAACAGACGACAGGCTGCCGACGAGGAAGCGGGAAAGGGGATTCCAGAACTTCGAATAGCTGATCATTATCGTTTTCTCTCCATGGTGTTGGCATTCGCCGTCGCTCGCGGCGTGACCCCCGCCCGGCCCTTTCCGGGCACTGGCTTCAGGTGGACCCCGCAAGTTCATAGCGGGTGTGGCTCTGATGCATCAGCAGGCGCGTCGCCCAGGTCCCCAGGGAACGCCCCCAGGGGGTAAACCTCGGCAACTCGAAAAGGCCGTCGCCAACGCGGGCAACGCCCGGCGCGGTGCTCACCGCGGCGCGAAAACCGAGGCGGCGCAGCAAGGCGACGTGGCTCTGGTCGTAGTCGCGCATCGGCTTCCCGTTGGGGTAGGCAAAGAGCTCGACCGGAGCGTCGATGATCTCCTGCAGGCGATCGCGCCCGCTACTGATCTCGCCCTCGGCCTGCGCCGGCGTCAGGGTGGTCAGGATCGGGTGGTTCACCGTATGCGCGCCGATTTCCATCCCTGCACGATGCAGTTCGCGAACCTGCTCGGAACGCATCATCAAATCCCCGGGGAGATCCGGGACGCCGCTCGCCGCCAGGAGCCGTGAAATCGCCTCTTCGCGCTCACCGAGGGTAAGGTACTTGATCGCCGACAGCAGCGTCAGAATCGCCGCCGTCCGCTCTTGCGGGCCGGCCAGCGAACAGCGTCCCTGCCCGAGAAAAGCCAGATCAAGCTCGCTCTTGGTGCAGGCGCGAACGATTTCGATCACGGAATCGTTCCACATCCGACCGCCGTCGAGGAAGCCGCTGGAGACGAAAAAACTGGCCACCAGGCCGCAGCGCTGCAGAATCGGCAAAGCCACCTGCGCATTGTCCGCGTAGCCATCGTCGAAAGTGATGACCAGCGCGCGCGGCGGCAATGTGCCCTGTTCCAGACCGGCGACGGCGTCGGCAAGCGAAAGAACACGGAAGCTGCGGGCGACAAAACGCATCAGGCGTTCAAATTGCGAGGCATCGATCTCTTGCGGAAAAAGCTCGTCGGTGTGGGCGTGGACGCGATGAAAGATAAGGATCGACAGACGCGGTGTCGTCAGGCGATGCAAGAGTCCGAACGCGCTCCGGGTGGCGCCAGCGATCAGTGTGTCCACGGCACTTCCAGCAGGTTTGGCAGGTGTCAACGGGGCCGCCCGGGCTTGCGCAGGGTGACCAGAATCCAGCCGCGCAGAAAGCGCAGGGCCTCGAAGCGGCTGATCAGTTTCTCGTAGCACGTACCGACGAAGAAAAGAACGCCGTTGAACATCAGATAGTTCGGGTACTGGCTCAAGTACTCGAAAGACGCGATCTCCAGCCCTGCCTCCGCCGCCAGGCGTTCGACATCGCCCCTGGTATTGGTCCGGTACGC
This sequence comes from Candidatus Accumulibacter sp. ACC005, assembly GCF_907163215.1. Taxonomy (NCBI): domain Bacteria; kingdom Pseudomonadati; phylum Pseudomonadota; class Betaproteobacteria; genus Candidatus Accumulibacter; species Candidatus Accumulibacter sp. ACC005. The sequence continues at coordinate 30,316 of NZ_CAJQUB010000017.1, forward strand.
GGTCGGGAAGGTGTCCTCCTCCTCGCGCCCCTCGACCATCTTGACGATGCGAGCGTGAAAGCGGTTGGGAACCAGGCGCGCGACCACGGTTCCGTAATCCCACATGTTGGCGGTCAGGAAAACCACCTCCCCACCCGGACGCAGGATACGCGCGAACTCCCGGTACACCGACGCCGGGTCGGTGAGATGCTCGAAAACACTGCGCGACATGATCAGATCGACGCTGGCATCGGGCACGGGGATCTTGGCCAAGTCGGCATTGTGCGTTTCTATCCCCGGCGGGACATCGGTAAAACTGACCAGCTCGACGCCAATCAGCGTCTTCGCCCGGCCAAGGAACTTTCTCAGGACGGGAACCGTGCGCCCGCAGCCCGCGTCAAGGAGAGTCGCGTCGGGGGTCAGGAGTTTCTCGACATGCTCCTCATAGACGCGATACGGGTGGACGCTGTCGGCGTAGTACTTGCGGTGCAGGGTGTCGGCTAGTTTGGTCATTTTGGTTTTGGCTTCAGGTTTACCGTGAAAAGCGGGTCAGCGACGCGAGCCCCATCGCCCGCCGCCAAGGCCGCTGCCTGAGGGAAGGGGGAGGCATACCGGGCACGCACAATGGCAGATCACTGCCTGCTCGCAGTAAGGGGCAACGGTGGCGGACCCGTTGCGCTGGTTGCCGCGGCGGCCTGCCCGCCTTTCCGCTCACGCACCGTAGCGTCGGCAAGCACCGCGATACCAACAATGTAATAGCTGACATCGAAATGGGCCAGACTCAGAAAAGCTCCCCCGACGCTGTAACCGGCGATACTGACCTGCACCATGCGCATCAGCAGTGGTAGCCAGTTCGCATACTCGGGATCTTCCTTGCTTTCCCGGGCCAGCCTCCCGGCCATCTTCCAGGCAGTGATGCCGAGCAGCAGATAGAGCGCCAACCCGGGGAAGCCATGCTCCCCGAGCATCTGGAAATAGATGCTGTGGGCGACATAGACGTTGCCATCGAGATTGTGGCCAAGGCCTTCCGCGGGCGCATAGATGGCAAACACCTGCGGCGTGTCGACGACGAATCCGCCGCCCACCAGCGGCCGGTCGAGGGCCAACGCCCACAGCGTTTTCCAGGTGTAGATGCGCGACATCGCCGAGCCATCGTCCTCGTAGTTCTCGATGCTCTTCATCCGCCCGGACCACGAATCGGGCATGAACATGACCGCCATCGCCACCGTCAGGGCGAGCACGAAGGTGGTCAGAACCGGGCGGCTGCTTTTCAGGCCAAGGAAGGTCGCCATGGCCAGCAGGGCAAGCAGGGCGCCGCGCGATTGCGAGCCCAGGATGCTCAGGGTGATGGTCACGAAGCAGAACAGAAGACCGAGACGAACCACACGGCGAGTGGCCATCTTGTACAGGTAGTGGAAGAAGGGAAGCAGCATCACCAGCGCCAGGCCAAGCGCATTGTTGTCTGCCGCCATGCCGCCGTCGGGCCCATAGACGCGCCCGCCGCCACCGGTGAGCACGGTCCATATACCACCCTTGACGCCGTAGAAGCCGATCGACAGCGCGATGACCCAGATCAGACGCTCGATCTGCTCGCGCCCACGGATCAGCATCAGGGTCACGAACAGCATGACGTGGATCTTGACCACGAAAACCCAGCGGTCGAGAACCACCTGCGGCGCGTTGATGGCGAAGAAGCTGGTGATGGTCATCCAGAAAATCAAGGCCAGGTAGACCACCGTCACGGCGTTCACCGGGAACGGACGGCGCTCCTTCGAAAAGAGGAAGGCGACCAGCGTGGCGATCGCCACCATCTGGCCGAAGGGCATCGTGCGTGCAAAGCCGTAGGCGGCGCGGTGCGGAATCATCATTGAAATCCACGCCCAGACATAGGCGCCGAGACGGGGACTGCGCAGAATGAATGGCAGCAGGCCAATGACGATTGCCGTGATCACGAGGTCACGCACGACTCGCCTCCTGCACTGGCATGCCGGCCTTGACCCGGCTGATGACGTAGCGGAACTTCCCGGACGACTCGTTGGCGATCGCGGCGACTCGCTCGACCCGGACATCGACCCTGGCGCCCAGGCGTCCCTTGAAATCCCGGATGATCCGCTCCTCGCCGGCAGGGTCAAAAGCGGGCCCGGTGACCAGCTTGACGACCGTCTGGTCGATCGATATCTGCTCGATGCGGAAACGTTCGACGCCGGGCAGGTCGCGGACGGTGTAGATCAGAGCCAGGCCGTGCATCACCGTGCCGTCCTGGGCGACGACGAAGTCGGTGGTCCGGCCCTGCACCTCTTCGAGCACCGGCAGCCCGCGGCCACAGGGACAAGGCCTGTCGCCGACGATACCGACGTCGCCGGTGCGGTAGCGAACAAAGGGGAAATCGGCCGTCCCGAGGTGGGTGACGACGATTTCGCCAGCCTCGCCGCGCGCGCTGCGCGTGCCGTCCGGACGAACAGTCTCGACGATGATGTCCTCGGCGCTGATGTGCAAGCTGCCCGACGGGCACTCGTGGGCGATGAAACCCGCGTCGCGGGCGCCGTAGCCGTTGGCCACGGGACAGCCAAAGACCTCGCTGATCACCGCCCGCTGCTCGTCGTAGAGTTTTTCGGAGGTCACGAAAGCGACCTTGATTCCCAGGCTGCTCATGTCGACCTTCTTCTCACGAGCGTGCATGGCAATCAGCGAAAGGCTCGACGGGTAACCGAAAAGCATCGCCGGACGAGTCGCACGGATGGTAGCCACGAAACGATCGAGGTTGGCCGGGGACATTTCGAAGGCGGGTAACAGGTGGCTGCGCATGAGCCCGTCGCGCAGGCGACGGATGCGGTCCTGCGCGCCCAGTTCGACCGGGCTACCCCAGACCACCAGCTCGCTGTCACCGATGTCCACGTCCCACCAGCGGGTTGCCCGCCACTTGGCCGCCACGTCGTGACTCTTGCGCCCCTTGCCCATGAAGAAGATCAGCGGCTCGCCCGACGACCCGCCGGTGTTGTAGCGCGTCAGCGGGCCGTGCCCGTCGGCCTTGAGGCGCTCGACGTTGGCCCGGATGTCCGGCTTGTCGAGTAACGGCAACGCGGTCAGGGCGTCGCTTGAGCGTAGCGACTGCGGGTCGAAGCCGCGTTGCCGGAAGATCTCGCGGTAATAGGGAACGCGCTGCCCAATGTCGACCAGGAACTCGCGCAGGCGCCGGTCGCGTTGGTCGGCGAGCTGCTCCGCAGACCACCACTGGCTTTCTTCCAGGCGCACGCGCAGGGCCAGCGACGCGTGTCCCTTGATCCGCTCGTGCAGCGGAAACAGGAAGCGCGAACAGATTGCCGTATACAAGCTCAAGCTCGCCTCCTGACGACGACGGTGTCGTGCACCCTGCGGCACGCCATCGCCAGCCACAGGCAGGATGCGCAGCGACGGCAAGGCTCAGCCATTCGTTTCCAGCCGTCGGCTGCTCGCCCCGACGGCGGCCGGCACGGAGCGCGCCAGGGCGCGAAACTCCGTCACCAGGACGGCGACGCGACTGTCCCATGTATTCGCCGCTGCATAGTCACGAATCCGCTGACGGTCCCAATCGCGATCCAGCGCCTCCGCCAGTGCCTGCGTCAGCGCCCCGGCGTCGGCGAAGGGCACGATGCTTCCCAGATGCGGAGCGCTCACCACTTCCGCGTTGCCGCCGACGTCGGTGGTCACCACCGGCAAGCCGCAGGCCATCGCCTCGAGGAAGACGTTGGCCCAGCCCTCGTTGCTCGTGGCGAGCACGAAGACATCGGCCGCCGATAGCGGCCAGCGCAATTCGGCCGCCGGCAAGGCACCGAGGAAATGGACGACGCCGTCCAGGCCGAGCGACGCCACCTGTTGTTTCAGGCGCGCACCGATATCGCCTTCCGGGCTCGGCCCGCCAACCACCAGGTAGCGCAAGCCGGGAAAGCGCTCGCGCAAGGCAGGCAGGCAGTCGATCACGCGGTGAAAACCCTTGCGTTCAACCAGGCCTCCGGCCGATACCAGCACCGGCGCATCGAGCGGAAGACCCAGCCGGCTGCGCGCGGCGGCTTGCTCTTCGGGGAAGAAGCAGGCCAGGTCGACGCCATTGCCGACGACGCGGATGCGGTTCGTGTCGGCCCCCAGCTCTCCGGCATGCCGACGCAGCGAGTCGGACACCGAGAACACGCGCGACGCGCCATTCAGCGCGGCGACGATTTTCCGGCGCCGTACCGGATCCGCCGAAAGCGAGACTTCGCTGCCGCGCATGGTAATCGTCACCGGCAGGCCGAGCCATCGACCGAGAAGCACCGCGGCGTGCCCGCAAGGGTAGGCGAAATGGGCATCGATGATGTTCACGGGAGACTCTCGCGTGAGCCGCTGCACGAGCCGCAGGCAGCCGAGCGCGATAAAGAAACTATCCAGCCCGCGGAACAGGCCAGGCAGCGAAAAATAGCGTGGCAGCAGGATGCGGACACCCTCCTGCACCTCGGCTCGCGGTGCCGGTGGGCGGTAGTTCGGAACGAAGCAGCGAATCAGCCCCTGCAGCGGGAACCACGGAACCGGGACGACGACGGTCATCGGCAGCTCGGCGGCGACACGAAACATGCGCGCCCGGATGAACATGCCCGCGCCGGGGGTGCCACTGTGGGGAAAGAGGTTGGTCAACACCACCAGGTGTGGCTGCAGCGCACCAGGCAGCGCGGTGGACGTCCGCCGCTGACCGGCCTCGCCAGCGGGCCGGCTTTCGCCGCTTCCCGTCACGCTCCCGCGTGGCGCCGGCAACGAGGAACGGCGGGCCTGGCGGCAACCGAGCAGCGAGACGAGCAGCGCCAGCAGCGCAGCGATCACCAGACCGCCAACGATCCACAGGTGCACGCGCACACGCTGCAAAGCCTCGACGAGCAGACGATTGCCCGGCTCCTCGAGGACTCTGATCGGCGGATACACCCCCTGCGCGATGCCACCGAGTTGCTCGAGCGATCGCGAGACGCTTCCGAAGGTGCGCACCAGCGGCGCGCGGTCGTACGAGAAGACGTTGTTGCCCCATACCATGTACCACTGGCCGAGGCCTTGCCGATAGTAGTCCCAGGCTTTCTCCTCGATGACGAAGCCGGGTCGTGCGGCGGGGTCCAGTCGCGCAATGCGCAATGACGAGGGGTCTTCGCGCAGCGCCCGGCGAAATTCGAGCGCCGACAGCGGCACGCCCTCCGGGCCAAGGAAGTAGTTGTTGTTGAAGATGCCCACCAGTTGCCAGCGACCCAGTTGCCGGTTCCAGATCTCCGGCCAGATGTGGCCATGGCCACCGAAACCGTCGAAGGAAAAGGCCCAGGCGCGTACCGGAAGGCCGGCAGCGATGGCCAGCCCGACGAAAGCGCGCACGAAATCGCCGCAGTAGCCTTGTCCCTGGGTGACGATGCTGCGGTGGGTTTGCCGCAGGTCCGCCTGAATCGCGCCGCCCGACAGGACCGGGCTCGAGCCGAGCAGGTGCCGGCTGATGGCCAGCACCCGCTCCCAGTCCGAAGACATCTCCTTCAGACCAAGACGATCGACGACGTCGGCAAACTCCGGGTAGGGTGCCCCGCGCTCGAGCATGAAGTCGGCCGGAACGTTCGCCGGCGTCCAGTTGAAGTCGCTTTCACCGCCATGGCCACGAGCGCCGGAATCGGCGAGCAGGAGGGCGTGCCGCATGCGCACCATTTCGGTCGAACTGGTGAAGTAGGGGGCCAGCGACAGCAAGGCCAGCAGCAAGGCGGCCAGGCTGACCCACACCCCGCGCCGCCAGAAGCGAACAGCGTCCGACACGCTCGCGGCTCCTACCAGCAGAGGCCATCGACCCGGGCGGCGATCGCTTCGCCCCGGGGCAGATTGACCAGATCGAGCAACACCTGCTCGGGACGGCACAATCGAGCCAGCGTCGCGGCGACTTCGGGCGTCGACAGCCCGACGACCAACACCTCGGACTCGGCGATGACCCCTTCCAGATCGGCGCGCATCATCTCGCCGATGTGCGGCAGGTGACGCTCGATGAAGCTGCGGTTGGCGCCCAGGAGGCTGGCCAGGTGGACTTCGGGATCGTAGATCGTGAGTTGCATTCCCTTGCCGATCAGCTGTTCGGCCAGCGTCACCAGCGGGCTCTCGCGCAGGTCGTCGGTGCCGGTCTTGAACGACAGGCCGACGAAACCGATCCTGCGCTTGCCGAGCGCCAGCAGCTTGCGCAGCGCCAGGTCGAGGTGATTGCGATTCGACTGCATGATGCCGGCCAGCATGGGAATCTCGACGTCGTGCATCTTCGCCAGATAGGTGGTGGCGCGCAGGTCCTTCGGCAGACACGAACCGCCGAAAGCGAATCCGGGCTTCAGATAGGCCGGCGAGATATTGAGCTGGTGGTCCTGGCAGATCAGGTCCATGACCTCGAAAGGATCGACGCCCAGGGCTTCGCAGAGCCGCGCGGTTTCGTTGGCGAAGGTGATCTTGAGGGCGTGAAAGTTGTTGCAGCAATACTTCATCATCTCCGCCGAGCGCACCGAGGTCTCGATGAAGCGGCACGGCAGCTTGCCGAAGAGCTCGCGCAGGCGCTCGACGGGGTAGGCATGATTGGCGCCGACGACGGTGAACGGCGGCTTGTCGTAGTCGCGAATCGACGACCCCTCACGCAGGAACTCGGGCTGGAAGCAGAGGAAGAAGCCTTCACCGTCCTTCTTGCCCGAATGCTTCTCGATGATCGGACGCAGGACATCCTCGACCGTACCCGGGACCAGCGTCGAACGCAGGACGACGATGTGCGGCGCGCTCTTGCCGGCAATCGCCCGCCCCATTTCTTCCGCCAGGCGCAGGATTGCGCCCTGATCCTGGCTGCCGTTGGCGGCCGAAGGCGTACCGACGCAGACCAGGGAAATCTCGCTCTCGAGCACTGCGCGCTGGGCGTCTGTGGTCACCGCGACGCGGCCGCTGGCCGCGGCGGCGGCCATCAGGTCGACCATCCCCTCTTCGACCACCGGCGTTTTTCCGGCCATGATCAGATCGAGCTTGGTGGCGTCGATATCGACGCCGATCACCTCATGGCCGTCGCGCGTCAGACACGCCAGCGAGACAGCCCCAACGTAGCCCAAACCGAAAATGCTGATCTTCATGCGAGTTTTCCTTTGCTTTCCCAAAAGTTCCCGACGCCGCGATCGATGATCCGATCGAGCCTCTCCATCGAGTGCGGCCAGGCATGATTGCTCAGCATGCGCTGCCGCCCGGCGAGCGCCAATCGCTGCCGTTCCGCCGGATCATCCAGGATCCGCAGGATGGCGTCAGAATATTCCTGGGGAGTATCCGCGACAAGGAAGTGTGTCACGGACTCGGCATCGACACCACCGGCAGCGACGCGGCTGGTGACCACCGGCACGCCCATGGCCATGGCCTCGAGAATCTTGTTCTGCGTGCCGCGGGCGATGTTCAGCGGCGCGACCATCAACGCCGAGCGCCGCACGAAGGGACGCACGTCCGGCACCGAGCCGGTGACCGTGACCCCGGGCAGGTCGCCGAGCTTGCGCATCTCGGGAGACGGATCGGCGCCGACGATGAGCAGCTTGAGCTGCGGCCGGCGCGACTTCAGTGCTGGCCAGATCTGCGTGCAGAAGCGCGCCATGCACTCCTGATTCGGGTAGTAGTCCATGCGCCCGATGAAGCTCAGCGTGTCGGCGTCGTAGGCCTCGTCGGTCGGGCAGAAGAAATCGGCGTCAACGCCGTTCGGAAACCAGTCCGTAGGCACACCGGTGCGATAGCTTTCGAGGGTCTCCCACTCGGCACGCGTGGTCGCCGTACACAGGTCGAAGCGCTGCGCCAGACGCTTCTCGGCAGCGAGCATCTTGGTGCCCTCGAGGCGATAGCCAAGCGACAGCGGGAAAGGCTTGTAATTGGCGTACTCGAGCCACTTCTGCGAGTCCATGTCGCCGAAGTCGAGAATCTTCGGCACGTCGCGAACCTGCTCCACATACTGGGCGACGGACGAGCAATGAACGAAAATCAGATCCCATTTCTGCGCGCCGAGCAGTCGCTGCACGCTCGCCTGCAGGGACGGCGAGAAAAAGAAACCCATCGACGAAGGCGTCGCCAGCGGCAACCGGGCGACCATGCGCAGCGCCTGCAGCGGACCGGACACCTGCGCCACTTCGAAAGCCGCGCAATGGGCGGCGATCCCCTGCCCTTCCGCAGCCTCCTCCGGCGAGCGCGCGAGCGAGCAGACGGTGACGCGGTGGCCACTCGCCGACAGGTGGCGAATCATGTTGAAGGGTCGGATCTTGCCGCCACGCTTGGGCGGAAACGGAAAGCGGTGACAGATATAGAGGATGTTCATGCAACGTAGCTCTTGAGTTCTTCGGCGACATCGGCGGGATCGCGACGATCGAGGAATATCCGGCTCCAGATTTCCAGATTCATCATCGCCAGCAGGATGTCGGTACCATCGATGCGGTTGGCCTGATGATCGGCGATCAGCCGATTGACCACCCCCTGATTGAACAGGCCGCGCGCCTGCACCACGTCGGCGGCGAGCAGCCGCTTCAGCAGGGGAGCCAGCTCACGCTTCAGCCAGGCGCCCATCGGCGTGCCGAAGCCACGCTTCTTGCGGTTGAGGATCTCGTCCGGCAGCAGGTCGGCGAGCGACGCCTTGAGCAGGTGTTTGAGGCGACCGTCACGAACCTTGATCGCAGCCGGCATGGCCGCCGCCAGCTCGACCAGTTGATGGTCGAGCAGCGGCACCCGGCATTCGAGCGAGACCGCCATGCTCATCTTGTCGGTCAGCAGCAGGAGGTCGTCGGGGAGCTGCGTCTCGGCATCGACGGCAAACATCCGGTTCAGCTCGTCCTCGTTGCCGGCCGCCGCGAAAGCGCGCGCCAGGCTGTCCGAGGGACCGGCCGCCGACTCCTCGAGCAACAAGGCGGAAACGTGACGGCGACTGAGGACCTGCAGGTAGCTCCGATAGCGTTCGTCGGAACTCATTTCGGCGCTGGCCATGAAACCCTTGGCCAGGCGCAGATTGTTCAGCAGGCCGGAATGCCGGTCGGTCGGCAGGCGCCGCGCAGCGTAGCTCGCCATGCGCCGCAACCAGCCCGGCCAGCGGCGATAGCGCCTCGCGTAGTGGCCACCGAGATAGCGTCGGTAACCGCCAAAGAGCTCGTCGCCGCCGACGCCCGAGAGGATCACCTTGACGTCCTCGCGGGCAAACGCGGAAACCAGATAGGTGGTGATGAAAGCGGTATCCGACAGCGGTTCGTCCATGTGCCAGAGCAGCTTGGGCAAGAGGGCAACGACGTCGGGCTGGACGACGATCTCGCGATGGTTGGTGGCGAACAGCTTGGCCACCTGGCGCGCATAGGGCAGCTCGTTGTACAGCGCCTCGGCTTCGCCGCCGGAAAAACCGATGGCGTAGGTGCGGATCGGTTGCTCGGAATGGCGAGCCATCAAGCCGACCACGGCGCTCGAGTCGACGCCGCCGGAGAGAAAGGCACCGATCGGCACGTCGCTGACCATCTGCATGCGCACCGACTCGTCGAGCTGGACCTGGACGCGCTCGATCCACTGGCTCTCGGAAAGGTCGCTGACGATCTCCTCGGGCAGACGCCAGTAGCGCCACTCGCGCACTTCACCGTCCTCGACGGCGAGCAGGGTGGCCGGCGGCAGCTTGCGGATTCCCTTGAAGATGCAGCCGGGCGCCGCGACGTAGCCCAGATGCAGGTAATCGGCGACGACCTCGCGGTTGAGTTCGGCGCTCACCCCGGGCAAGGCCAGCAGCGCCTTGGCTTCACTGGCGAAGGCCAGGCGCTGCCAGTCCTGCAGGACGTACAGCGGCTTCACGCCGAGCCGGTCACGACCGATCAGCAAGCGCCGCCGGCGCGCATCCCAGAGCGCGAAGTCGAACATCCCGTTGAGGCGGAGAACGAAGTCGTCGCCCTCCGCATCGTAGAGGTGCAGGAGGACCTCGGAATCGGATCCGGTCTTGAAGCGATAGCCCTTGCCCTGCAGCTCGCTGCGCAACTCGCGGAAGTTGTAGATTTCGCCGTTGCACACCAGCCACAGGGTGCCGTCGGCATTCGACAGCGGCTGGTGACCACCCGCCAGGTCGATGATCGACAAGCGGCGCATGCCGATCCCGCAGGGGCCATCGACGTGACTGCCTTCGTCGTCGGGACCGCGGTGCCGGATACGATCGCCCATGCTCGACAGCATGCGCGGCTCGACACTCAGGCCGTCAAAACGATAGATACCGTGAATACCACACACTATGGCGACTCCGAGTCAGATGGCTGGAGCGGACTGAGCGCGTCCAGCGCCGGCCAGCGCCCGGCGGTAGACCTCCCGATAGCGGGCAACGCTGCTCGCCCAGGTCCGTTCGACCTCGACAAAGCGGCGCGCCTGGGCGGCAATCTGCGGCCACTGCGAGCGTTTGGCGAGAAGGTCATCGAGCGCCGCCGCCAGCGCCGCGGGATCGCCGGCCGGAAAGAGGAAGCCGGTCTCGCCGTGGCGCACCAGCTCGCGGTGACCGCCGACGTCGGAAGCGACGAACATCCGTCCCTGCGCCATCGCCTCCAGGGGCTTCAGCGGGGTGACCAGCTCGGTCAGCCGGATCGGCAGGCGCGGATAGGCGAGCACGTCGATCAGCTCATAATAGCGTTGCACGTCGGCATGCGCGACGCGGCCGGTAAAGATGACGCGATCGTGCAGCCCGGCGGCCAGCGCCTGCGCCTTCAGATTGGCCTCCTGCGGGCCGCCACCGACGAGCAGCAGACGCAGCTGCGGATGCCGGGGAAGCATCTGGCGGGCCGCCTCGATCAGCAGATCGAGACCTTCATAGCCGTAGAACGAGCCGGCAAAGCCGAGCACCGTCGCGCCGTCGAGTCCCAGCGAGTGGCGTAGCGTGGCATCGGCCTGGACAGCGAACTGAAACAGGCCAACATCGACCGCATTGGGGATCACCGTGATGCGCTCGGCCGCGATACCGCGCCCGGCGATGTCGCGGCGCAGCCCTTCGCAGATCGTCGTTACCTGATCGGCGCGGCGCAGGGCCAGGCTCTCCAGGGCACGCGACGCACGATAACGCAGACTGCCCTCCACCGTCGTGCCGTGATCGACCGCCGCATCCTCCCACGAGGCGCGCATTTCATAGACCACCGGCAGCCGCCGACGACGTCCGACCCAGAGACTCGGCAAGGCGTTGAGCACCGGCGAATGGGCGTGGATCAGGTCCGGCCGGGTCTCCCCGATGAGCTGATCGAGGCGGGCTGCGGTCAGGCGCATCTGGGCCAGCAGGCCAGCGCCCTCGACGCTCGGCGTGCGCTGGAAAGACCAGCCGTCGACCTCCTCGTGCAGCGCCGGGCCGGCGCCCTGCTTGGGTGTCGTGAGATGGACGGTCTGCCAGCCGAGCGCGCGCTGTTCGCGCAGGATGGCCAGCGAGCGAAAGCTGTAGCCGCTGTGCAGTGGCAGCGAATGGTCGAAGACGTGCAGGATGCGCAAGCTCATGCCGGTGCCTGCAGACCCGTGACCAGCGCCGGATCGCTCACCGGCGCGTCGAGCACATTGCGCAGGAAGGCTTCGAACATCAGCACCGTCCACAGCGGCGAGCTGTAGTCGCGCACTCCCGACTGGTGGGCATCGACGAGATGGCGCAGATAGTCCTGGTTGAACCAGCCGGTTTCGGCCAGGCGCGCACCGAGCACCGCCTCGCGGACGCGTTCGCGCAATGGACCGCGGAACCAGCGTGCCAGGGGAACGGCAAAGCCCATTTTCGGGCGATAGAGGATGTCCTGCGGCAGGCTGGGCTCGAGCGCCTTCTTGAGCAGGAACTTGCCTTCCTGCCCGCGCACCTTGAGTGAAGAGGACTGTGTCGCCATCCATTCGACCAGTTCGTGATCCATCAGCGGCTCGCGCACCTCGAGCGAGTGCGCCATGCTGGCGCGGTCGACCTTGGTGTTGATGTCGCCGACCAGGTAGGTCTTCAGGTCGAGGTACTGGATCAGCGCCAGCGGATCGTCGGTGCCGGCCTTTCCGGCATGGGTGCGAAAGACTTCCTCGGCACTGTAGCCGGCCAGTTCGCGCCGGAAGGCGGCGCTGAACAGCTGCGTGCGCATCGGCCCGCGCAGGATCGACACGGAATGAAAATAGGCTTCGACCGAAGTTCGGGCCATGCCTTCGAAAGTGGTCTTGGCGCGGAACATGCGCGGCGCCCAGTCGGCTTTCGGATAGACCCGCCCGAGGAGGCCAAAGATGCGCCGGCGCACGCCGTGCGGCAGCGCCGCACGCAGCCGCTCTTCCATCAGGTGCATTCGGTAACGCCGGTAACCGCCGAAGGTCTCGTCGCCGCCGTCGCCCGAAAGCGCCACCGTCACGTGCTTGCGCGCCAACTGGCAAACGCGGTAGGTGGGGATCGCCGAGCTGTCGGCATAGGGTTCGTCGTACAGCCGGGCCAGGGTGTCGATGAGATCGAAATCGTCGCTGGCGACCATCTCGCAGTGGTGGTTGGTGCGGTAGCGGTCGGCCACCTGCTGGGCGAAGGCGGCTTCGTTGAAGGCCGGGTCGTCGAAGGCAATCGAGCAGGTATTGACCGGCTCGGCCGACAGCCCGGCCATCACCGCGACGACGGCACTCGAATCGACGCCGCCGGACAGGAAAGCGCCAAGCGGCACTTCCGAGATCATGCGCAGGCGAATCGACTCGCGCAGCCTGTCGTTGAGTTGCGCGCAGGCGTCCTCGACGTCCACCGGCTGATCGAGGCTGAAGCGCACGTCCCAGTAGGCTTTCGGCTCGGCCAGCGGCTGCCCGCGGCGGACGCTGAGCATGTGCGCCGGCGGCAGCTTCCGGGCCTGACGAAAGATCGTCCGGGGTTCGGCGACGTAGCCGAGGGCGAAGTACTCCTCGACGGCCAGCGGATCGATATCGCGCGCCAGTCCACCGTGCGCGAGCAGCGACTTGAGCTCGGAGCCGAAGAGGAAGCTGCCGTCGGCGAGCAAGGCGTAGAAGAGCGGCTTGACGGCCAGCCGGTCGCGCGCCAGGAACAGCGTCTCGCGATTGCGATCCCAGAGCGCAAAGGCAAACATGCCGCGAAAGCGGTGCACGCAGTCTTCGCCCCAGGCTTCCCAGGCGTGGACAATGACCTCGGTATCGCTGCGCGTGTGGAAGACGTGGCCCAGTGCCTGCAGTTCGGGGATCAGTTCCTGGTAGTTGTAGATTTCGCCGTTGAACACCACGCAGACGCTCTGATCCTCGTTGTAGAGCGGCTGCTGCCCGGTGGACAGGTCGATGATCGACAGCCGGCGATGGCCCAGGCCGACGCCCGGCTCCACGTGCAGGCCACCCTCGTCGGGGCCACGATGGTGTTGCGACTCGTTCATTCGCGAGAGCACGCGGCGATCGATGTCACGCCGGCCACGGGTATCAAAAATTCCGGTTATTCCGCACATATTCTTGGGTCAGTTTCCTTGTCGCTCTTATTGGGGTTTTCGCCTAGGGGTGCAGCAAAGCCTTGCCGCCCACCTGACCGGCACGCGCGCTCAGCAGCCGGTCGTAGAGATTCTGGTAACTTCGGCTCATCGCCTGCAGGCTGAATTCATTTTCCACCCTGGCCCGCCCCGCCACGCCGGCGGCACGTGCCTGCGGCGCATCCTGCGCGTAGCGGGCGATCTGCTCGGCCATCGCCTGCGGATCGGAAACCGCGACCAGTTCGCCGGAACGGCCCGCTTCGATCAGCTCGGCGTTGCCGCCGACATCAGTGGCGATCACCGGCAGGCCGCTGGCCATCGCTTCGAGGATGGTATTCGAGATCCCTTCGGCCAGTGAGGGCAGGACGAAGCAGTCCAGGCCGCGCAGGATTTCCGCAATATCGTCACGTTGCCCGGGCAACCACGCCAGCTCTGCCACGCCGGCCTCTTCGAGCATCGCCTGCGCCTGCGCGCGCAACGGGCCCTCGCCGATCATCACCAGGCGCAGACGCTTCCTCAGCTCGGGAAAGGTGGCCAGCACCCGGATGAAAGCCTGCGCCAATGTCGTCTGATCCTTGACCTGCTGCATACGCCCCACGCTACCGACCAGCCAGCATCCCGGGTCGGTAAACGGGCAGCCGGCAATCGCCTGGCGCTGAGCGAGCGGATGAAACCGCTGCACGTCGACGCCGTTGTATATCTGCGCAACGCGGGCCGGCGGCATGCCGACCCGCAAAGTCAGATAATCCTCGAGATCACGCGACAGCGCTATGTAATGGCTCACGAATGGGCGATAAAAGCGGCGCAGCCACTGGTTTTTCCGGTTCAAACCGTCGAGGTCGCCGATATCGCGGCCGTGCTCGCCATGGATGCGCACCGGCACGCCTGCCGCCCAGGCCGGGACGCTCACCTCCAGCGCCGCGAGGTTGCGACTGTGCACGATGGCCGGACGCAAACGGCGCAACAGCCGCCACAGCTGCGGGTAGATCCACAGCGTGTGACCGGGCGGTTTGGCCAGGGCAATGAAGCTGACATCGTCGCGAACGATGCGCCGCTTGAAATCGGTGATCTCGGTCAGGGAAATCACCGCGTGACGATACGCCTCGCTCGGCATGTGGTTGATCAGATTGACGACACCATTCTCGAGACCACCGACGTCGAAACGGAAGACCACATGCGCGACCAGCGGACGCGGGTCCGCGGCGTGCCTCACTGAGCGTCCATGGTCTGCCGAAGTGCGGCATCGACTGCCGGTCCGGCGCTGCGCACGAAGTCATCGAGCGAGGCCTCGCCGGCCCCGGCTCCGGCGCCGTCGAGCGGCGTGTACAGGACGATCAGCGCGGAGTCATCGCCATTGCCGGTCAGGCGCGACAGGGCAAGGTAGGCCTTGGCCATGGCGTCGCTGGCCGTCCAGCGCCCGTTGACCCAGTACCATTGCCAGACGATCATCCGTGCCGGCGGGTGTCCGCGCAACAAGGCTGTGCGCACCTTTATGTCCTGCCCGTTGAACGAGACCTCCCGCGTCCCGTGGCCCACCACGACCCATTGCGAATCGTCGCTTCTGACCAGTGCGTTGTTGGAACTGACCAGTTTGCGCTGCTCGTCCTGGTTGCGGTAATAGGCGAGGAAGACGCCGACCTCGCGACCGTCCTTGGCGAAGGTGGCAAGTGTGCTCGCCGCGTAGTTCTCGAAGCTCGGCTGCCAGGCGTGCACACCGGGGTCCGTCACCTGCCAGCCAGCGATCGCGCCGAGCGCTGCGGTCTGGCCGATCTGCGGCGCACGACGCCCGTCGATCTGCCATTGCGCGAAGGTCCACAAGCCCGCCACCAGGACGGTAGCCAGCGCGGCGGCCAGCGACGCCGACGTCGCCGCGACGGCGGGCGCCGTGGACAGTGGCGTCGCCGGTGGCTGAACCTCCAACTCATCCTCACGCCAGCGCGCGCCGATCCAGAACATGGCCAGAATGACGATACCGAAGAACGCCCAGCCGTAGATCAGATGGTCGACGCCGACCGCCAGCTTGTTCCCCGACAGATGGCCGATCATGACGATCATGTAGGCCCGCATCCAGTTGGCGACGATCGGAACCAGGAAGGAAACCAGAACGAAAACCAGGCGCCGCGCCAGCGAGCGATAGGTGAGGTAGGCGAACAGCGTCCCGACGGTCACCGAAGCGATCAGATAGCGAACGCCACTACAGGCCTCGACCACCGACCAGCTGCCGCTGGGGATGACGAAGCGCAGGCCTTCGGCATGCACGGGAATGCCCGAGACGCGCAAGCCGAGAATGGTGAAGTGCGCCGTCCATTCCATAAGCATGGGCATCGCAAAGTCGCCAAAGGGCACCGCGAAGAAGAGGTAGAGCAGCGGAAAGGCAACCCGCCGTGCGACTCCCCAGCCGAGGACCGCAGGTACGGCCAGAATCAGCATCGCCACCAACGCAAACTGGGAAAGCGCATTGACTGCAGCCACCTCTCCCAGCAGCCAGACAAAGCCGGCGCCGGCAAACAGGAGCACCGCCAGAAAGCTGTACCTGGGCACCAAGACGGCGAGACTGGAACGTATCCGCCAGATCAGCCACAAGGTGATCGGCGGCACGATGAAACCGTGCGCATAGGTATCCGAACGCTCCCAGATAGCGGCCATGGCCAGCGCCGTCTCGCGAAAGAGCAGCAGAATCACGAGCAGGGTCAGAATCAGGGCGGGGAGAGCAACGCGCCAGGCCGGATCTGCTGCAGGGGAGGTCGGACGCGGTTCGGCTTGGTTCATGGAGTGGCTTTCAACAGGCAGGAACACTCAGGAGTCATCGAAGGCATCGAAGGCGTCGAGGTCAGCGGTCGTCGCGGCGCGTACGCAGCGCAGCACCGCTTCCCCGGAACGGCTAACCCAGGTTGCGCACGATGAATGGCCCAAGCCAGTTGGCGAGGCCAATCGGCATGCGCCGCCAGGTCTTGATCAGCATTTGGTACTTGGCGTTGGAGGGGTTGTTTTGCGGGATGGAATCGCGGCGGTACAGGCGATGCTCATAAAACAGCGGTTGCGGCTCGAAGCCCCAGTTCTTCTTGAAGGAATACGAGCCGGTACCCTGCTTGCTACGGCCATAGTCGAAAATCTTCAGCCCGCGCTCGCAGGAGCGGCGCATCAACTCCCAGTACTTGAAATCGTTGGCCGCCAGCTGGCGCGCCGAGACGTCGTCGCCGGCGTAGTACGGCAGGACTTCGTCGCGAAAATAGAAACTCAACACGACACTCAGCGGCCGACCGTTGTCGTCCACCACGGTGAGCGCCTCGCAGTCGGCAGCGAAGACGCGCTGCAAGGTCTCGAAGTAGCGCCGGGGGAGTGCCGGCGTCCCGTGGCGATGAACGTTGTCGGCGTAGAGCGCGAAGAAGCGCCCCAGATCCTGGTCGATCTCGCTGCGCAAGCCGTTCTTGATCCCCTTGCGAACCATCGCCCGCTGCTTGCGCGGGATGGCCAGCAGGTTGTCGTCGACCGCGGGTTCGAGTGGCTTGCGGAAGCGCACGTAGAGATCCTGCAGCGGCCAGTCCGGATGACGGTGGCGCAGGTTGCGCAGTTCCAGGTGGTCGACACCGAGACGCGTGGCGATCGCCTGCGCTTCGCCTTCCAGCGCCTCGACCGCCGCCACGCTGTTCGCTGCGACGCCGCCATAGACGGCAAAGGGCAGCGAGACCAGGGTATTGCCGAAAAGCACGCTCTTGACCTGGGCCAGCGGCAATACGCCCTCGATCACGCCGGAACGCTCGGCGTAGAGGAAATGCGTACGATGCGCGAAAACCTCCTTGAGGACCTGCTGCCAGCCCGACTTGTGAAAGAAGGTGGCTTCCGGACAGGCGGCGACGAAAGCATCCCACTGGCGAACCGCGACGCGGTCGGCAGGATCCAGCGTCTTGACGACCAGCGGCGCGCTGGCCGCGACCAGCCTGGCGATTTCCTCGATTCTCGTGTCCATCAGTTCACTGTCAGCGGCGGCGCGGCCGGGCCCAGAAAGATCTCGTCCATTCGCCCCCAGCGGAAGTCGCCGAGCAGGCGCTTGATCCGACCTTCGGTGTGCCGCAGGTTGACGTAATGACGAAAGCGGGTCTTCGCACTGATACCGGTAACGCGCGGTTGGTCGGCGTCGATTTCCCAGGGATGAAAGTAGAAGATCGCCGGCTGACGATCGCGTTGATTGACTTTCGCCAGCAGCCAGCGCGACAGTGGATACGGCAGCAGGCGGAAGTAGCCGCCACCACTGGCCGGCCAGTTACGGTCGAAGTAGCGCAGCGTGGTCACCGGCAGTTCCAGCAGTCCGGCGCGCACGCGGTGCGCGAAGCGTGGTGCATCGGGCATGCCGTAGTGGTCGTGGCGAATCGGATAGATGCTCGAACTGTAGCGATAGCCGGCACGTTCGAGGCAATCGAAGGCCCAGAGATTCGCTTCGCCGATGGAAAAACTCGGCGCCCGATAGCCCTTGACCTCTTCTCCGGAGATGTCCTCCAGCAACTTCTTGGCGGCGCCGATATCGGCCGAGAACTCGGCTTCGCTGAGATCGCTGGCGCGCTGATGGCCGTAACCGTGACTGGCCAGCTCGTGCCCGCCGGCGACGATGCGACGGACCAGCTGCGGGTAACGCTCGGCGACCCAGCCAAGGGTGAAGAAGGTCGCCCGCGTCTGCCCTTCGTCGAGCATCAGAAGAATTCGCTCGACGTTCCGTTCGACGCGGCACTCGCGCGAATCCCAAAGCTCGCGCGGGATGTACGGGGCGAGCGCGGAGACCTGAAAGTAGTCTTCGACGTCGATCGTCAGCGCGTTGGTGATCGGCTGGCCGGGCATCTTGTGCCTGTCTCCTGGTTACGCGGCGCGCAACGCGTGCCGCGCGAGCAGCCAGGCGGCGAGGTCTGCGACGATTCTCGGCGCTGCCTGGCCATCCCAGAACTCGGGGATGCGACCGCGCTTGCCGGCGCCGGCAAGAATCTCGGCAACCCCCTTGCGAATCGCCTGCGCATCGCAACCGACCAGGGTATTGGTGCCCTGCTCGATGGTGATCGGACGCTCGGTGTTTTCGCGGATCGTCAGGCAGGGGACGCCGAGTGCGGTGCTTTCCTCCTGCAGCCCACCGGAATCGGAAAGGACGAGCTTGGCTCCGGCCATCAGGCCGAGCATTTCCAGGTAGCCCTGCGCGGGTAGCAGGGCGATGCGCGGGCTACGCAGCAGCTCGCCCAGGCCGAAACGTTCGATGTTCGCGCGCGTCCGCGGATGCAGGGCAAAAACCAGCGGCAGCTGCTCGGAAACCTCGCGCAGGACCGCCAGCAGGGGCTGCAGCGTGTCGACCCGGTCGACGTTGGAGGGCCGGTGCAGGGTCACTACCCCGTAGCCGTTCGCGTCGTCGAGCAGCGCCGCGTCGATGCCCGCCGTTTCCAGCGTTCGCGCTGGCGGGTGCGCCAGCTCGAGATTCGAGAGCAGCGAGTCGATCATCACGTTGCCGACGAAGCGTACGCGCTCCTCGGCCACCCCTTCGCGTGTCAGGTTGGCCAGCGCGCTGCGCTCGGTGGTGTACAGGCGATCGGCAATCTGGTCGGTGAGCAGGCGATTGATTTCCTCGGGCATCGCGCGATCGTGGCTGCGCAGGCCGGCTTCGACATGCACCACCGGCACGTCTTTCTTGACCGCGACCAGCGAGCAGGCGAGCGTCGAATTCACGTCGCCGACCACCAGAACGCACGCCGGCCGATGGCTGTCCAGTACCGGCTCGAAACGTTTCATGACTTCGGCCGTCTGCAGGGCGTGCGTCCCCGAACCGACTTCCAGGTTGATATCCGGATGCGGCAGGCGCAGGTCGACGAACAGACGGTCGTTCATGTCCTTGTCGTAGTGCTGGCCGGTATGCACGAGCAGGGCCGGAACGGCCGGCTGGTGAGCGCGCAAGGCACGCAGGATCGGCGCCATCTTCATGAAATTGGGCCGCGCGCCAACGACGCAGACGACCGGGCCGAGATCGGCAGGCCACTGCTGGTCAGCCAAGATCACTCTCCTTCATGGTTTCACCCGCAGCGCGTCAACCAGTTGCTGAATCAGCGAAATAACCGCTGCATTGCTGCGTTCGAGACGAACCATGCTGCGCTCTATACGTATCATCCGCTGCTCGGCCTGGCCGCTCTTCAGCTCGGCAATGGCGCGCGACGCACGTTCTGCGGTACTGGCGTCGAGATCGAGGCGCGACAGGTCGATATCCAGAATGCCGCTCTCCGTCAGTGGCGGATGGGCCGCGCTCTCGCCGCCTTCGCCGGGGCTGTTCGGCATGATGACCGATTGCGATTGCGTTTCTTCCTTGAGTTCCTTGGCCACCTCTTCGACATCGGCACGGTTAAACTCGCTCTTGCCGGCCAGGAAGCCGGACAACAGCAGGCGATCACAGTGCGCGTTGATGCGTCTCGGAATGCCGCCGCTGGCCACGAAAATGGCCTCGAAGGCGCCCGCGTCAAAATGCGGTGAGCCTTGCGATCCGGCGCACTTCAGGCGGTGCTCGATGTACGCCTGCGTTTCGTCCTGAGCCATCGGCCCAATGTGGCAGGCGGCGATCACGCGCTGACGCAACTGCTTCATTTCCGGGCTCTGCATGACCTTGCGAAACTCCGGCTGCCCGATCAGGAAGCTCTGCAGCAGGGCCTGCGTGCCAAACTGGAAATTCGACAGCATGCGCAGCTCCTCGACCGCACGCGGGGTCAGGTTCTGCGCTTCATCAACGATCAGCAGACAGCGTTTCCCCTGGCCCGTCACCTCGACCAGAAAAGCTTCCAGAGCCAGCAGCAGCTCCGATTTGCCGACATTCTTGCCGCCAACGCCAAACGCCGCGGCGACCATGCGCAGCGTGTCCTCGGCGTCGAGTTGAGTGCTCACCAGCTGCGCTGCAACGACCTTGTCCGAATCCAGGTCGTTGAGCAGACCGCGTACGATCGTTGTCTTTCCGGCACCGATCTCGCCCGTGACAACGATGAAGCCCTCGTTCTGATTCAGGCCATATTCAAGGTAGGCCATCGCCCGCCGATGCTGCTTGGAAGCGTAATAAAAGCTTGGGTCGGGGTTGAGCTGGAAGGGCTTGCTGGTCAAACCGTAGAAGGATTCGTACATGAAGAGCGATCAAAAACTGTGGGAAAGTGCGCCGGTCAGCGCGTTCTCGGAATAGCTGGTGACGCCACTGGAAATGACCCGGCGGGCGCCGATGTTGGCGCTGGTCTTCGGCGTGATGCGCGTCGACAGCAACAGATATCCACCGGTGGTGGTGGTTTCCGGCGAGCTGGTGATGAACGAGCTGCTCCGCTGCTGATTGAATGACAGCGAGAGCGACGACAGGCCCGACAATTGGTGCGCCCAGATGATGCCGTAGCCGACCTGCAGAATGCGATCTCGCGTTGAATAATCGTCGGTCAGGCCATTGATGACACTCAGACCCTGCTGCTCGCTGCGCGTCGCCGTGAAGGTAACGGTGTTGCGGGAACCCATCAGGGCTGCCGTCAGCTGCTGCAGGTTCTGCACCTGGGGGCGATCGTTGAGGTAGCCATTGACCACCGTGCTGTCGGCCGGAATACCTCGATCAACCAGCAATTGCGCGGTCTGCGCACCGATCTGCGCCGGGGTGAACGTCGGATTGGTGGCGGCGATGATCGCATAGAAGGCATCGTAGTTATTGCCTTGGCCGGTGTTGCCCACCCCTTGTGGCTGCAGCGACACGTCCTTGCTGGAACGGAAAGTGAGCATCGACCGTGGCCGCCGATGGCTGAAGTTGATATCCCAGCCGGTTCCGAAAAAGCGGTTGCGCACGATCGCGTTGAGCCGCGTACGAGTGCTCGGCGTCCAGTCAAAACCGACACCGCGCGTAAAATTCGTCTGCTGGTCCAGGCTAACGTAGTCATTCGATTCGCGCCCGCCGAGCAGGGATACCTGAAACTGGGGATTGAAACGGTAGGCGACGGTCACGTCATAGCGGGTGGCGTCGTAGTCGCGACCAAACTCGTAGTCGTTCTTCAGGCTGCTCGCATCCAGCGCCCAGGTGATGTGATTCCAGCGCGTCGATCCGTTCAGCCCACCGCTCCACTGATAGGAATTCAGCCCCGGCGCCAGGTTTGACTGCGAGCTGGTCGTTGTCGCCTGGTAACGCAAGCGGTAATCGGCCCAGCCCAGCAACTTGCCCCTGAGGTAGGGCGAGAGAGAGTAACTCGACGTCTCGGTTCGGTTTCTATCAACGTTGGCGTTGCTCGGTGAAACGGCGCCGAATGCCGAGAGATACTGCTGCGAAATCCGTCCCGTGGCGTCGATGAAGAAGAAGTCCTCGATGGCCTCGAGCGTGCCGACCGCGTTCAGCGCGTTCTGGTGATTCCTCTGGCTCTTCTCGCGCAGATAGAGTTGCTCGGTATAACCATAGTCGAGACGCAGGTTGGCGCGCGCACCCTGTCCGTTGACCGAGATGGACGGCGTGATGCCGGTCACCAGATCGCCCTGCTTGTTCGACGACGAGGAGAGGAAAACATTGTCGGTCAGCGTCTCGCTGACCGCGATCGACGGCACGATTGTCCAGTTCTCGGCGTGCAGGGGAGTCGCGGCACAGGCCAGGACGACCGGCAACAGTGCGACCACGCGGGCCTGGCGCAGCTGGCCATCGCCGACAGCCAGGCGCCGCCGCCCGCGCGGAGCCCCCCCCTTGCCCTCAAGCACCGTCTGAACCATAACCGTAGCCGTAACCGTAGCCATAACCGTAGCCATAGCCGTAGCCATAACCATCCTGACTGCTGCCGCGCGCCTGGTTGAGCAGCATCATTTTTACCGGGCACGATTCAATCGCCGCCAGGGCGTGCTTGACGTCACTGCGAACCGTGCTTTCCGCCTTCACCACGACCACTACCTGTCCCATGTGCGTGGCCAGCACGCGCGATTCTGTCGTCATCAACAGCGGCGGCGAGTCGAAGATGATGATCCGATCCGGATAGCGTGTGGCCATCTCCTCGAGCAGATCGACCATCGCGTCACTGGCCAGGAGTTCGGTCGCCCGCGCGTGCTGCGTACCGCTCGGCAGAATGGTCAGTGTTTCGACGTTGGTCTTCATCAACACCTGCGAGAACTCGACCGAGTCGTCGGTCAGAACGTCGAGCAGGCCGCGCGACGGCGGCAAACCAAGCATCTTGAGCACCGAGGGCTTCGGCAAGTCGGCGTCGACCAGCATCACGGTGTTGTCCATCTCCATGGCGATGCTCATCGCCAGATTGATCGCCGAGAAGCTCTTTCCCTCTCCGGAAATCGCGCTGGTGACCATGATCAGGTTGCCGCGCTTGACCGGCGCCGCACCCTTGCCCATGGCGTTGGCAATCAAGGGCCGCTTGATCACCCGATACTGATCGGCGATCTGCGAGCGTGGCGCATCCGGGCTGATCAGACCGCTGGTGGCCAGCGCCTGCAGGTCGAGCTCGATACGCCGCGAAGCCGGCGCGTTGGCTACCGGCGCCGTGCTTGCCGACATCTCGGCACGTTGGCGCTTGAGGTCGGCAACCGCCTCGACACGCGCGGCAGCCTCGGCTTCGGGAGGCGCTGGCTCGACGTCGGCGACGGGGGCGCCGACTTCCACACCCGCGCTGCGCAACTGTGCAAGACGCTTGGCCGCTTGTTCAATGAGGCTCATCGCTTTTCCTCAGGCAGTACGGACGGAAAAAAGAAACAAGGCGAGAAGCCCCGCACCGTAGGCGCCGACCAGCGAGATGCAGGCCGCAGCAAAGCGGATCAAGTCGCGGCGCTGGCTACGTTTCGTCGCGTCGTTGGTGAGCATGGACACGGTTCCCAGAAGGGGCAGACCACAGGTTTCCCGCAGCGAGCGCGAATCGAAGAACACCGGCCGAACCTGACTGGCGGCGAAGGTCACGGCGATGCCGGCACCCAGGGCCAGCAGCAGAGTCAGCGGCAGGAACAGGGTGCGGTTCGGGGCGACCGGCTTGGGCGAGACACGCGGCGGGTCGATCAGACGGAAATCGACGCCAACGGTGTTGTTGATCTCGCTGCCCATGTTGGCCGATTCACGCCGCTTGACCAGTTGCTCGTAGTTATTCTTGTTGATCTCGTAATCACGATTGAGCTGGGCGAACTCGGCTTCGATCTGCGGCATCAACTTGACCGCCTCTTTCATGCGGTCGTAACGCGCCTGATACTCCGCGACACGGGTCTGCAGGGCGGCAATATTCGCCTCCGCCTCGGATACGGAAATGGCCAGTTGCTGGTGCACCGGATTGGTCGACATCGAAGTCGCGGGGCTGGCCTGCGCCACCTTCCTCCGCGCCTTGATCTCTTCGCGCTTCTGCTCTTCGAGATCCTTGATCAGACGGCGGGCACTGACCACATCGGGATGCTTTTCCGTGAACCGCTGCAGCATGGCGTCCAGGTTGCGCTGCATGATGTCGAGTCGGCTGTCGATCTCAGGAATCGAGACGCCGGAAATATTCTCCTGCACCGGCGCCGGCAGGAGGGCCGGCTCGTCGCCGAGGATGTGACGCTTGAGCGCCTCGTGCGACTGCTCGGCCTCGCGCAAGGCGAGTTTGCTCTGTTCGAGGAGCGCACCGGTCTCGCTCATCTGGGCAAAGTGGTCCTTGCCCTCCGCACTCTGCGTTGCCAGGTTGCGCAACTTGAACTCCTTCAGCCTGGCCTCCGCCTCCTCGAGTTTCTTCTCGTAGGTGGTGATCTGTTCGTCGATGAACTTGCGCGCCGACTCCGAGTCCTTGCGCGCGTCACCGAGGTTCGATTCGACAAATATTGAAACCAGCGACTGCACCACCCGCTTCGCATGCTCTGGCTGGGTGTCGCGATAGTTGATGGTGTAGATATTATCGCGCGAGGTATTGGCGATCTTGAGTGACGACATCAGGTTCTCGGCCAGCGCATCGCGCTCGCCCTTCGACTGGATGCCGAGGTCGAGATCGGCCATGCGGATCAGCTTTTCCACGTTTGGTCGCGTAATCAGCGTGCGGCTCAGCATCATCACCTGCTGGTCGATATTGGGTTGCGTCACCAAGCCGGACATCAGCGGCCGCAGGATCGACTGCGTGTCGACAAAGATTCGTGCCGAAGCCTCGTATTTGTCAGGTATTGCCAGCACCGCCGCCACACTCGCCAGACCAACAACCCAGGCGACGATGATCCCCAGCCAGCGACGCTTCCACATGCCGAGCAATATCGTTGTCGCTTGTCGAAGCAGTTCATCCATGGGATTCAGACTTTATCGGTATCGGTTTGAGGATTGCCGACGGCATCGTGCACGGTCATCGGCAGGCGAGGAAAAATGTCAAAGCAGAAAACAAGCGAAACGTCGGGCGACCATCAGAACCAGCTCTGCGGAATGATCAGCACATCGCCGGGCTTGACATCCACATTGGCCGAAATATCGCCACGGCGAATCAGATCGTGCAGGCGAACGCTGTACTGTTTGTTGTCGTCGGAAGCGCGCAGCAGCGTCGCGCCGTTGCCATCGGCAAAATCGGTCAAGCCGCCAACCGCAATCATCACGTCAAGCAGGGTCATCTTCTGGCGGTACGGAAGGGCCTGCGGCTTGGACGCCTCGCCGATAACGCGAATCTGCTCGCTCTGGCTGCCGACAAAACCGGTCACCACAACGGTCACCACCGGATCGCGGATGAAGACCCCCAAAGCCTTCTCCATATCGCGCGCCAGCATCGTCGGCGTCTTGCCCATTGCCGGCATGTCCTCGATCAAGGGACCGGCAATCATTCCATCCGGACGTACGGGAACCGACAGGGAAAGCTCGGGGTTGCGCCAGACGATGATATTCACGTTGTCGCCAGGCCCGATAAGGTAGCGATAATCCGGTGAAGCGGCAACCTCCGGAGCAGGCGGAAAATTGGCCGCGCAACCCACGACAAGTGCGCCGACAGCGCCCAACGCAAGCCAACGCAAAGCGGCGCCGATAAGATGATGCAAGCGTGAAACCATGACCCTCTCCTTTGTAGCCGCCGGCCTGGAAACGGAATGCGGCGAATCCCCAAGACACTGCGCTGACGGGTATCGTAAAGCGCGCCACAGTATAGTTGAATTGACACTGGCCACGAAACCCTCGCGCTTGCCGGCGTCGCAACCCATGCTCAGATCGTAACCACGGCGACAGGGCCGCGGCTCTTGACGCCAAGCGTCACCCCGCCAGCTGATCGTCGCCAAGCCGCTGTGAATGAAACGAGAATACTTGCTGCAATGCGCCCAGCAAGAGGAATAACGCACAATTCACGGCATTTCTTTAGGGCCATCGCAAAAGAAAACACCGCGCATTCTATAACACGCTGATATAGCTCGACAAAGAATCGCACCATGACTTTCGCCCCCGGCCCGCACACGCGCTGCGATGACCGGCAGGACTTGCCACAACCGTCGTCATGGTGGAGCATGTGGCGCAGATGAGCGCTGCCGACGAGCCGACAGGGCGAACCGGGCCGGCAACCGCCGCCCGGCGACCGTCGATCAACGCCAGCGGCGACCCAGCCGCCTGACGGCGAAAGCTTAACGAGGTATGGATGGACCAGGCGTCGATCACCGACCAGGAGTTTGCCCTTTTCCAGCGACTCATTTACAGACTCGCCGGCATCAACCTGGCCGACAGCAAGAAGATTCTTCTCGTGGGTCGTTTGCAGCGGCGTCTCCGCGAGCGCCAGCTCGGCAGCTTCGGCGACTACTATCGCCTGGTCAGCAGCGGCCAGCACCCGGACGAGCAGCAGACGATGGTCGACCTGCTGACCACCAACGAAACCTACTTCTTCCGCGAAGCTCGCCACTTCGACTTCCTGCGCGACGAAATTCTCGCCAGCCAACAGAGACGCAGCTTTCGCGTCTGGAGCGCCGCCAGTTCGAGCGGCGAAGAGGCCTACAGCGTCGCCATGCTGCTGGCCGAAGCGCTCCCCAACACCCCCTGGGAGGTCTTCGGGTCGGACATCAGTACGCAGGTGCTGGCCAGGGCGCGCAATGCCTGTTACCCGGTCAACCGCAACGAGGGCATCCCCGAAGCCTGTCGGCGCAAGTACTGCCTGCCCGGCGAAGGCGGCGACGAGGCGACTTTCCGCATCGCTCCGCGCATCCGCCAGCAGGTACGCTTCGCACAGGTCAACCTGACCCTGCCGATCAGCCCCGCTGTCGGCAGCTTCGACGTCATTCTCGTGCGCAACGTGATGATCTACTTCGATACCGCGACCAAGCGCAAGGTCGTTGCCAACCTCCTGCCGCGGCTACTCCCGGGCGGCCATTTCATCGTCGGCCATTCCGAATCGCTGCACGGCATCACCGACCAGCTGTCGGCAATCAGACCGACGATCTACCGCAAGCCGGAGTGAACGCTCGCACGGCGGCGCGCTTCAGGCCGCGCCCAGCAAGCCCCGCGACTCGATGAAGGCGATGATCTCCGCCAGCCCCGCGCCGGTCTTCATGTTGCTGAAAACGAACGGCCGCGCACCGCGCATGCGCCGGCTGTCGCGGTCCATGACTTCCAGCGAGGCACCGACCAGCGCAGCCAGATCGGTCTTGTTGATCACCAGCAGGTCGGACTTGGTAATCCCCGGACCGCCCTTGCGCGGGATCTTTTCGCCAGCGGCGACGTCGATGACGTAGATCGTCAGGTCGGAGAGTTCGGGGCTGAAGGTCGCCGCCAGATTGTCGCCGCCGGACTCGACGAAGACGATCTCGATGTCCGGAAAGGCCGCCGTCAGGCGGGCCACCGCCTCGAGATTGATCGACGCGTCCTCGCGAATCGCGGTATGCGGGCAGCCGCCGGTCTCGACGCCGAGAATGCGCGCCTGCGGCAGCGCCGCGTGGTGCACCAGGAACTTCGCGTCTTCGGCAGTGTAGATGTCGTTGGTCACCACGCCGAGGCTGTATTTGTCGCGCAGCGCGAGACACAGGGCCAGGGTGAGCGCGGTCTTGCCGGAACCGACCGGGCCACCGATGCCGATGCGCAGCGCAGGACGGGGGGTCATCTTGGGGTCGTTTTCTTTCATGATCGGAAGAGTCTCGTGTATTGCGTTTCGTGGCAGCAGCACGCCAGCGCCAGCCCGGGAGCGAAGTTGCTCCAGCGTTCTTCGCGCAATTCAAGTGCGCGCTCGACGACACCTGGCAGGCGGCCACCGAGGGCGAACAGGATTCGCTGCCCGGCGGCCTGCCCGAGGGGCACCGCCTTGAGCGCCGCCATGGTCTGGTTTTCGCACCACGACCAGAGATACGCGGTCAGCGAATCGGCGAGCGGGATTTTCCAGCCGTCGGCGGCCAGCGCCCAGCCCACCGGAAAGGAAACCTCGGCCAGCGCGTCGAAGGCGGGCGGCAAGACAAGGTCGTCCAGCTCGTGCAGCAGGCGACGCAGCGAATAGCCCATCTGCAGCGTCTCGGCGCGCAGCTCGGAGGACTCTCGGCTGGCCAGGAAATCGGCGTTGAGACGCTCGATCTCCGCATGCTCCGCCGCCGCCCAGGCACGCTGCAACTGGCCCGTCAGCGGCGCCTCGAAGCAACCGATACCCTCTTCGAGCAGCGCGGCGATCCAGGCCAGCGCACTCGCCTGGTCGTGCACCAGACCGCTTTCGACGGCCCACTCGAGGCCCTGCGAATAGGTGTAGGCGCCGACCGGCAGCGCCGGACTGGCGAGCTGGAGCAGACGCGGCAGTGTCGGATTCAATGACTCAAGGACTCAATGCCTCACTTGAACTCGTGGATCCTGGCCGGCGAGCGATGTGCGCCGTGCCCGGGATGGTGGGGTTCGCTGACGTCCGCGCCGGACAGCGGGCGATAGCCGTGTCTCCGGGAATGACTATCCACGTGCGCGTTTGCGCCATAGGCGCCCCCTTCAGGGTCGAACGGCGCCTCGACCTCGCTCACCGTACACCCCAGGCCGACGAGCATTTCGGCAAGGACGTGATCAGGCTGGAAGCGCAGGAAACCATCGCCAAACTGCACCGCCACGTGCCGGTTGCCGAGATGGTAGGCCGCGCAGACGAGCTGCAAGCTGTCGCTGGTGCGCACTTCGAGCAACGCTTCCGGGGCCGCTTCGACCTCGACGACCAGGCCGTTGCCGGTGAGCAGGCGGTCGCCCTGCCTGAGCACGGTGCCGGACGGCAGAACGTAGCCCAGCTCCTCGCCGCTGGCCAGCGTCACCCGCTGCCGGCTCTTGCGGCGCACCTCGTAAGGAAGCACCAGGCGATCGCTGGCTGGAGTCTGGTCATCGGCGAAGGATTCGGCAAAAAGCATGTTCGGCTCAGAAAAGGAAGTAACGTTGGGCCATCGGCAGGACGCTCGCCGGCTCGCAGACCAGCAGCTCGCCATCGGCGCGTACGGCGTAGGTTTCGGGGTCGACGTCGATCTTCGGCGTCGCCGCGTTGTGCACCATATCCGACTTGCGCACTCCGCGCGTGTCGCGAACGGCAATCAGCGGCTTGGCGAGTTGCAGCGCAGCCAGCTCGGGATTGTCCAGCGCCGCCTGCGAGACGAAGGTGACCGAAGTCCGCAAGGCCTTCCCGAAGGCACCGAACATCGGCCGGTAGTGCACCGGTTGCGGCGTCGGGATCGAGGCGTTGGCGTCGCCCATCGCCGCTGCGGCGATCATCCCGCCCTTGACGATCAGCGTCGGCTTGACGCCAAAGAATGCGGGTTTCCAGAGCACCAGGTCGGCAAGCTTGCCGACCTCGATCGAACCGACCACATGGCCGATACCGTGCGTGATCGCCGGGTTGATGGTGTACTTGGCAAGGTAGCGCTTGACACGGAAATTGTCGTTGGCGTCGTTGGCGTCGCTGGCGCTCGCCCGCGCAGCCTGGGCGCCCGTCGGCGCCGGCAGATGTCCGCGCTGCACCTTCATCTTGTGCGCCGTCTGCCAGGTGCGGATGATTACCTCGCCGACACGGCCCATCGCCTGCGAGTCCGAGGACATCATCGACAGCGCGCCGAGGTCGTGCAGGATATCCTCGGCGGCGATCGTCTCGCGACGGATACGGCTCTCGGCGAAAGCAACGTCCTCGGCGATCGCCGGATCCAGGTGATGACAGACCATCAGCATGTCGAGATGCTCGTCGACGGTATTCACCGTGTACGGCCGCGTCGGGTTGGTCGACGAGGGCAGGACGTTGGGCGCACTGATCGCGCGCAGGATGTCCGGCGCGTGCCCGCCGCCGGCGCCTTCGGTATGGAAGGTATGGATCGTCCGCCCGCGGAAAGCGGCCAGTGTCGTTTCGACGAAGCCGGATTCATTGAGCGTGTCGGTGTGGATGGCCACCTGCACGTCCATCTCCTCAGCCACCGCCAGGCAGTTGTCGATCGCCGCCGGCGTCGTCCCCCAGTCCTCGTGTAGCTTGAGACCGATGGCCCCGGCGCGCACCTGCTCGCGCAGGGGTTCGGGCAGCGAGACGTTGCCCTTGGCGTAGAAACCGAGGTTCATCGGAAAGGCGTCGGCGGCTTCGAGCATGCGCTGGATATGCCACGGCCCCGGCGTGCAGGTCGTCGCGTAGGTGCCGGTCGCCGGGCCCGTGCCGCCGCCGAGCATGGTCGTTATTCCCGACATCAGCGCTTCTTCGATCTGCTGCGGGCAGATGAAATGGATGTGCGCGTCGATGCCGCCGGCGGTGACGATCATCCCCTCGCCGGCGATGATCTCGGTGCTGCCGCCGATGGCGATCGTCACGCCCGGCTGGATGTCCGCGTTGCCGGCCTTGCCGATGGCGCTGATCCGTCCGCCCTTGATGCCGATGTCGGCCTTGACGATTCCCCAGTGGTCGACGATCAGCGCGTTGGTGATCACCGTATCGGCGACCTCCGCGGCGCTCAGCTGGCCCTGCCCCATGCCGTCGCGAATGACCTTGCCGCCGCCGAACTTGACCTCGTCGCCGTAAACGGTGAAGTCTTCCTCGACTTCTATCCACAACTCGGTGTCGGCCAGGCGCACGCGGTCGCCGATCGTCGGCCCGAACATTTCGGCGTACGCCTGGCGGGAGATCCTGACGCTCATTTCAGCGCTCCCATCACCAGACCGTTGAACCCATAGACCCGCCGCTCGCCGGCCAGCGCCACCAGTTGCACGCTGCGCGTCTGCCCCGGTTCGAAACGCACCGCCGTGCCGGCCGCGATGTCGAGCCGAAAGCCGCGCGCCGCCGCGCGGTCGAAAGCCAGCGCGCCATTGGTTTCGGCGAAGTGATAGTGCGAACCGACCTGAATCGGGCGGTCGCCGGTATTGGCGACACTCAGCTGCAGCGTTGCCCGGCCGGCGTTGAGTTCGATCTCGCCGGGCAGGACGTACATCTCTCCTGGAATCATCAATGGCCCTCCTCAGACGATCGGGTGGTGAACGGTGACCAGCTTGGTGCCGTCCGGGAAGGTCGCTTCCACCTGGATGTCGTGGATCATTTCCGGCACGCCTTCCATGACCTCGTCGCGGCCCAGGATGGTGGTTCCGAAACTCATCAGCTCGGCGACCGTTCGCCCGTCGCGGGCGCCCTCGATGATCGCCGCGCTGATCAGGGCCACGGCCTCCGGGTAGTTCAACTTAAGCCCGCGCGCCTTGCGCCGTTCGGCGAGCAGCGCGGCGGTAAAAACGAGCAGCTTGTCCTTCTCTCTCGGCGTCAGTTCCATACGTCTTCCTCAGGCTTCCTGGTTGAGTGCTGCGTTTCCAATGATACTTTCGGCGACCGTGCCTGGCGCGAAACCCCCGTGCGGGCCAGGATCCGCATGTTCCGCACCGTGCCCCTCGCCGCCCCAACCGCGCAACCCTCCCGCACCCCCCCACCCCGTCATTGCGAGGAGCGCAGCGACGCGGCAATCCAGTTCCATCCTCTGACTACCTGTCCGCCACATCAGCCAAACGAAAAACAAAACCCCTGGATTGCCACGTCGGCTGCGCCTCCTCGCAATGACGGACAGGCCGCTGGAATCCATCCGGCCCACCCGCGCCCCTCGTCGGCCCACCCGCGCGCCTCGCCGCCCCAACCGCGCAAGCATCCCGCACCCCCCACACGCCCCACCCCGTCATTGCGAGGAGCGCAGCGACGCGGCAATCCAGTTCCATCCTCTGACTACCTGTCCACCACATCAGCCAAACGAAAAACAAAACCCCTGGATTGCCACGTCGGCTACGCCTCCTCACAATGACGGACAGGCCGCTGGAATCCATCCGGCCCACCCGCGCCCCTCGTCGGCCCACCCGCGCGCCTCGCCGCCCCAACCGCGCAAGCATCCCGCACCCCCCACACGCCCCACCCCGTCATTGCGAGGAGCGCAGCGACGCGGCAAACCAGTTCCATCCTCTGACTACCTGTCCGCCACATCAGCCAAACGAAAAACAAAACCCCTGGATTGCCACGTCGGCTACGCCTCCTCGCAATGACGGACAGGCCGCTGGAATCCATCCGGCCCACCCGCGCCCCTCGTCGGCCCACTCGCGCGCCTCGCCGCCCCAACCGCGCAAGCATCCCGCACCCCCCACACGCCCCACCCCGTCATTGCGAGGAGCGCAGCGACGCGGCAATCCAGTTCCATCCTCTCACTTTCTTCCGCCGCATCGACCACACGCAGGCAAAACCCCTGGATTGCCACGTCGGCTGCGCCTCCTCGCAATGACGTGCGGGCAGCGGCCTGAAACCACGTCGTCGTGGGCATTCCTATACTCCATCCTGCGTGCAACACGACCCTGCCTACGCTGGGCCGTCCGTCAGGCCGGCATTCAGGTACTCCAGATACGCGGCGGCACGGCCGGTTTTCCGAGCGCCAGCGGGCGCAACTGCTGCCATACTGCACTCAACCAGACGCGTGCCGCCTCGGCGCCCGGAGCCAGGCAACGGGCAACGAGCAGCTCGGGCAGCGCGGTCACCCCGGTCAGCAGGCCATCGGCCACCGGGAGCGCGCGGCAGGCTGCCAGCCAGTCGGGATCGACCGTCCTGCCGGCGAGCAGCAGCGTCGCACTCACCGGCCGACCGGCGAGACCCGCGCCAGCGTCCAGCCACGCCGAGCCACCGAGCAGCCGGCCACGTTCCAGCCACAGCGGCCGTCCCTGCCTTTCGATGCGCGTCGCCAGGTCCAGCCGGCCGCGGCTGAAACGCTCGCCGGACGCCGTTCGTCCCAGGCAGAGAATCTCCCAACCGCAGAACAGCGCCCCGGCAGCCAGCTCGACCTGCGTCTGCATCTGCGCTTCAGCGCCGTCGAAGACGATCGTCTCCTGCGGCAGATACTCGACGACGCCACCCTCGCCAACGCGCACGTTCAGCGACTGGCGCGCCTGCCGACCGCCCGAACGATACCACTTGCCGGCGCCCGGCGTCGTCACCAGCGCTCGCGCACCGGCGCCGACGGCAAGCGAAATCTCCAGGCTGTCGCCACCCGCGATGCCGCCCGGAGGGTGCAGCACGATCGCGTGGCAGACGTCCGGGCCTTCCGGGTAAAGCGCCTTCTGCACGCGCAAGGGTCCGGAATGCTCGCGCCGCACGAGCACGCTGGACCCGCCGCGGCGTTCGACGCCCAGCGCCAGCCGCGCCTGCCAGCCCGGGCGCGCCGCCTCCTCGAGCGCCTGGCGGCTAGGGCGCGCAGCATCATCGCGCCCCTCCAGACCTCCGCGTGCAGCTTCATCGCGCCCCTCCGGACCTTGGCGCGGCGCTTCATCGCGCCACCCCTCCTCGCCCTGCGCCGCGATCAAACGGCGAGGGCGGCGAGAACCCCGTCTTTCTCCATGTCTTCACCTCGTCCGCGCATGATGATTTCGCCACGTTCCATGACCAGATATTGATCGGCCAGCGAACGCGCGAAATCATAGTACTGTTCGACGAGCAGGATGGCCATTTCGCCGCTTTGCGCAAGCGCACGGATGGCGCGCTCGATGTCCTTGATGATCGACGGCTGGATGCCTTCGGTCGGTTCGTCGAGGATCAGCAGCCTGGGGCCCATGGCCAGCGCGCGGCCGATCGCCAGCTGTTGCTGCTGGCCGCCGGAGAGGTCGCCGCCGCGGCGGCGCAGCATCTGGCGCAGCACCGGGAACATCTCGAAGATGCGCTCGGGAATCGGCGTACTGCCCGGACAACTGGCCAGTCCCATGAGCAGGTTCTCGTGCACCGTCAGGCGCGGGAAGATCTCGCGTCCCTGCGGCACGTAACCGATGCCCGCCTTGACCCGCTGGTGCGACGCGCTGCGGGTCAGGTCGCGGCCGGCAAACTCGATGCTGCCGCCTTTCGTCGGCACCATTCCCATCAGCGACTTGAGCAGGGTCGACTTGCCGACGCCATTGCGGCCGAGAACCGCCGTCACCTTGCCGGCCTCGGCGCTGAAACTGAGGTCGCGCAGGATGTGGCTGCCGCCGTAGAACTGGTTGAGATTCTTTACGTCGAGCATGTTCTCAGCGCCCCAGGTAGACTTCGATGACCCGCGCGTCGGCCTGCACGTCTTCGAGCGCGCCTTCGGCGAGAACGCTGCCTTCGTGCAGCACCGTGACCTTGCCGCCGAGCTGCTTGACGAAAGCCATGTCGTGTTCGACGACGACCAGCGAATGCTTGCCGGCCAGGGTCAGGAAGAGCTCGCCGGTGCGTTCGGTTTCCTCGTCGGTCATGCCGGCAACGGGTTCGTCGAGGAGCAGCAGCCGCGGCTCCTGCATCAGCAGCATGCCGATCTCCAGCCATTGCTTCTGGCCGTGGGAGAGCAGGCCGGCCAGGCGATCGGCGTGGGCAGTGAGGCGAATCGTCTGCAGCGTCTCGGCAATGCGGTCGCCGGCCGCGGAATCGAGCAGCGCCAGCAGGCTGCGCCAGACGCGCTTGTCGGTCTTCATCGCCAGCTCGAGATTCTCGAACACCGTATGGTTCTCGAAAATGGTCGGCTTCTGGAATTTCCGGCCGATGCCGAGATGCGCGATCTCGGGTTCGGAGAGCCGCGTCAGGTCGAGCGTCTGGCCGAAAAAGGCCTTGCCTTCGTCGGGCCGCGTCTTGCCGGTGATGACGTCCATCATCGTCGTCTTGCCGGCGCCGTTGGGCCCGATGATGCAGCGCAGCTCGCCGGCGTCGATGGTCAGGGAGAGCTTGTTCAGTGCGCGAAAGCCGTCGAAGCTGACCGTGATCCCGTCGAGATAGAGGACGACCTTGTGCGACAGGTCGAGCTGGCCCGGCTTGAGCATGTGCCCAAGTTCTGCGGTACCGCTGTCCCAGTCGGGGTTGTCGGTCAGCAAGAGGTCACCCGAGTTCATGCGCTGGCTCCTTTCGCGGCAGCCAGGGGAGCCGACGCCGGCGCGCCGCAGTTTTCCCTTGCCTTCCCGGCCCCCTTCTCGGCATCGTTCGCCGACTCCTGCCGATTGCTCCTCCCGGCGCGCAGCCGCCGGTAAAGCCCGACGACGCCCTGTGGCAGCCACAGCGTGGACACGATGAACAGCGTGCCAAGGAAGAACAGCCAGTACTCGGGGAAGCTGACCGTAAACCAGCTCTTGGCCAGATTGACGATGAAGGCGCCGATGACCGCGCCGATCAGCGTTCCGCGCCCGCCGACGGCCACCCAGATGGCGATTTCGATCGAGTTGGCCACTGCCATTTCGGAGGGGTTAATGATCCCCACCTGCGGCACGTAGAGCGCGCCGGCGATGGCGCAGAGCATGGCCGACAGGGTCCATACGAAGAGCTTGTACCACAGCGGGTTGTAGCCGATGAACATGACGCGCGACTCGGCGTCGCGGATCGCCGTCAGGATGCGGCCGAATTTCGAAGTGACCAGGAAGCGCGCCAGCACCAGGGTCCCGATCAGCGCCAGCGCCGAGAGCGCGAAGAGCACGACGCGGGTTTCCGGTGCGGTGATCGAATAGCCGAGGATGCGCTTGAAATCGGTGAAGCCGTTGTTGCCGCCGAAACCGGTCTCGTTGCGGAAGAATAGGAGCATCGCCGCGTAGGTCAGCGCCTGCGTGATGATCGAGAAGTAGACGCCCTTGATTCGCGAGCGAAACGCGAAGTAGCCGAAGACGAAGGCGATCAGCGCCGGGACGATGAGAACCAGCAGCACGGCCCACAGGAAATGGTCGCTGCCGGTCCAGAACCAGGGCAGCTCCTTCCAGTCGAGGAAGACCATGAAGTCGGGCAGGTCGCTCTGGTAGCTGCCGTCACGACCGATTTCGCGCATCAGGTACATGCCGAAGGTGTAGCCGCCGAGGGCAAAGAAGAGGCCGTGGCCGAGCGAGAGGATGCCGCCGTAACCCCAGATCAGGTCCATGGCCACGGCGACGATCGCATAGCAGAGGATCTTGCCGGTCAGGGTGATGAAGTAGGTCGACAGGTGCAGCGGATTCCCGGGCGGCAGCAGCAGGTGCATGACCGGAACGGCCACCAGCGCGAAGGCGGCGAACAGCCCGATCAGCAGCCAGCTGCGCGCGTCGAGGCTGCGCCCGAGGCGGACGATGAAGGGCGTGCGGGCAGGCGAGGAAGTCATGGACGCTCCGGTCACGATGTCACGAGTCAATGTCACGACTCGACGAAGCGGCCCTTGAGGGCGAACAGCCCCTGCGGACGCTTCTGGATGAAGATGATGATGATCACCAGGACGACGATCTTGGCGACCACCGCACCGGTCCAGCCTTCGAGGAACTTGGTCATCACGCCGAGGCCGAGCGCTGCCCAGACCGCGCCGGCAAGCTGCCCGACGCCGCCGAGAACGACGACCATGAACGAATCGACGATGTAGCCCTGCCCCATGTCCGGGCCGACGTTGGCGATCTGCGACAGCGCCACGCCGCCAAGTCCGGCGATGCCGGCACCGAGGGCGAAGGCCATGGTGTCGATGCGCCCCGTCGGCACGCCGACGCAGCCGGCCATCGGCCGATTCTGGGTCACCGCGCGGACGAACATTCCCATGCGCGAGAGGTTGAGGATCGACCACATGGCCGCCAGCACGGCAACCGAGAAGCCGATGATGATGATCCGGTTCCACGGCAACAACAGATTGGGCAGCACTTCAATGCCACCGGCCATCCACACCGGGTTGGCGACCTCGACGTTCTGCGCGCCGAAAACCGTGCGCGCAACCTGGATCAGGAACAGCGAAATGCCCCAGGTGGCCAGAAGCGTCTCCAGCGGACGCCCGTAGAGGTGGCGGATGACGACGCGCTCCATGAGCACGCCGACCAGCGCCGCGGCGCAAAAACCGACCGGAATCGCCGCCAGCAGGTACCAGTCAAGCAGATTCGGGAAATAGGCCTGGAAGACGCTCTGCATCGCCCACGCCGAGTACGCGCCGACCATCAGCAGTTCGCCGTGCGCCATGTTGATCACCCCCATGACGCCGTAGGTGATCGCCAGGCCGAGGGCCGCCAGCAACAGAATCGACGCCAGCGAGACGCCGGTGAAGGCGCGCCCGACGTTCTCGGCAAACGCCAGGCGTTTCTCGATCGCCCGGATCGACGTGCCGGCGGCCGCACGTACGGCACTATCGGGTTCGGCCCAGCTGTCGCCGCGCTTTTCGGTCAGCGGCCCGAGCAGCTGCAGGACATTGGGATCGCCGCTTTCGCCGAGCAGGCGAACGGCCGACAGGCGGACGACGGCGTCGCTTGAACCGATGCTGCCCTGCGCGTACGCCATCTGCAGACGCGCCTTGATCTCGGGATCGGCTTCCGAAGCCAGCGCCTTTTCCAGCAAGGGCAGCATCTCGGCGTCGGCGCCCGACGCCAGTTCCTGCGCCGCCTCCCAGCGGATTTCGCGGTCGCTGGAGAAAAGACGCAGCGCGGCGAGTGTCGAAGCGAGTTCGCGACGCAGGCGGTTGTTGATGCCGATCGATTCGGTCACTTCCGGCGCCGGCACGATCTCGGCATTGGTCGCCGCGTCGATCACCCGCTCGCCATCGACGATCACCACGCGTTCGCCGGCCAGCGCCAGCGAGCCCCTGGCCATGGCCTTGAGCACCGGCAGCGCCTCGCGTTGCGCGCCATCGACCAGCGCCGTGATGGCGACGATCTTGGCGTCGTTGCCGTCGGACGCCAGCGGGCCGAGCAACGCCGGGTCGATCGCCGCGTGCGCGCATGCAATGCCCAACAGCCAGCCAGCAACGATTAATCGAATAGTACGCATGCTTTCTCCAGGATCAGGCACGGACGGCGACAACGCCCGCCGCCCGTGCCCTTGGCCATCCGTTCAACGAACGACGCTTGCTTACTTACCCTCGGGCTCGCCCTTCTTCTTGTCGTTGCCCGGGATGTACGGGCTCCACGGGGCCGCCTTGACCGGGCCAGGGGTCTTCCAGACGACGTCGAACTGTCCGTCGGCACGGATCTCGCCGATGAACACCGGCTTGTGCAGGTGGTGGTTCTTCTCGTCCATCTTGATGGTGAACCCGGACGGCGCCTTGAAGGTCTGCCCGGCCATCGCCGCGATGACCTTGTCGACGTCGGTCGACTTGGCCTTCTCGACCGCCTGCTTCCACATATAGACGCCGATGTAGGTGGCTTCCATCGGGTCGTTGGTCACCGCCTTGTCGGCGTTCGGCAGGCCCTGCTTGACCGCCCACGCGCGGTACGCCTTGGTGAAGCCGTCGTTCGCCGGATTCTTGAGGGTCATGAAGTAGTTCCACGCCGCCAGATGGCCAACGAGCGGCTTGGTATCGACGCCGCGCAGCTCTTCCTCGCCGACCGAGAACGCAACGACCGGCACCTCGGTCGCCTTGATGCCGGCGTTGCCGAGTTCCTTGTAGAAAGGAACGTTCGAGTCGCCGTTGATCGTCGAGATCACCGCCGTGCGCTTGCCTTCACTCGAGAACTTCTTGATCTTGGCGATGATCGTCTGGTAGTCGCTATGCCCGAAAGGCGTGTACTCCTCCATGATGTCGGCGTCGGCGACACCCTTGGACTTCAGGAAGGCGCGCAGGATCTTGTTCGTCGTGCGCGGATAGACGTAGTCGGTGCCGAGCAGGACGAAACGCTTCGCCGAACCACCGTCCTTGCTCATCAGGTACTCGACCGCCGGGATCGCCTGCTGGTTTGGCGCCGCGCCGGTGTAGAAGACGTTGTACTCGAGCTCCTCGCCTTCGTACTGCACCGGGTAGAAGAGCAGGCCGTTGAGTTCCTTGTACACCGGCAGAACCGACTTGCGCGACACCGAGGTCCAGCAGCCGAACGTCACCGCAACCTTGTCCTGGCTCAGCAGCTGCCGCGCCTTCTCGGCGAACAGCGGCCAGTTCGACGCCGGATCGACGACCACCGGCTCCAGCTGCTTGCCGAGCACACCGCCCTTGGCGTTGATCTCGGCGATGGCCATGAGCACGGTTTCCTTGAGCGCCGTCTCGGAAATCGCCATCGTCCCGGAAAGCGAATGCAGGACACCGACCTTGATCGTCTCGGCGGCCAGCGCGTTGAACGAGGCCAGGCCCAGGGCCGCGCTAACGGCAACGGCGGAAACGGTCTTGACAAAATTGCGACGTAGCATCTGTTTGCTCCTCGAAGGTGGGAAAGTGGCCAATCAGAAAAATTTCTTCCAGCGATAGGCACTAAGCAATCCGCGTGCCAGGAGCGAAACCGGCCACGAAGAGAAGGCTTTAAGGGGGGATCGACGGCGAGCCGCACGAGCGCGCGCGCTTTTGGACAGATGCGCCGCACCAAAGCGGGGCGCGCCCAGGCGACGTGCACCACGATGGAAACGCACACCGCGAGCAAGGCCATACGCCGATCGAAGATCTCACTTGCGGCCGGCGGGACGACCGGCGTGATGTACACTTCGCGGCAAACCATGCAGCCACTCCAGGCCGCACGACGCCGGGGCCACGACGACTTTCGAGGGGGTGGGACCTGCCGAATCACCCGCCTGGCGAACATCCGCCGTCCACGACGCCAGGCCGCCCGCCCCAGGAAGAGTTCCGATCGATCCCTGCCTCACCCCCCTTCCGCACACGCTCTCGCACCGACGCTCGCTGGCCTGGGCCGTCGCCGCGTCGCTGATCGT
>NZ_CAJQUB010000018.1:0-160951 GCF_907163215.1 Candidatus Accumulibacter sp. ACC005
AGGGGCGACGCGCGTGCAGCAGCGCGGCAGTGTCGAGCAGCGCCTGGGACTCAATTGGCAGGAAGAAAAGCAGACGCCGAAAGGTTCGCCGACGACGACCAACCAGGCCCTCACCGCGCAGGCCGGCTGGACCTGGCGGCACGCGCGGGATCCCCTCGATCCGTCGGAGGGGATTGCCCTGCAGTTTCAGCTTGGCGGAGCCAGCAAACAGCTGCTGTCCGATCAGAACTTCCTGCGGACCTACTTTCGCTACGCGCAGGGGGTGCCGCTGGGCGCCAGCGATGGCCTGCTCCTGCGCGCCGAACTGGGCGCCACCTTGGCGCCCTCGAGCAACGGTATTCCGCAGGATTTCCTCTTTCGTACCGGCGGCAGCAACTCGGTTCGCGGTTACGCCTATCAGAGCCTCGGTGTGCAGCAAGGCGAAGCAGTTGTCGGCGGCCGTTACCTGATGACCATGAGTGCCGAATACACGCACTGGATCACCCCCTCCTGGGGTGCGGCGGCATTCGTCGACGCGGGTGACGCACAGGACAGTCGTGACGCCTTCGATCTGGCGGTGGGCTACGGTCTTGGCGCGCGCTGGAAGAGTCCGGTTGGCCCGCTCGGTCTGGATCTCGCTTACGGCCAGCGCGACGGCAAGTTGCGCTTCGACTTTTCGCTGGCGGTGCCGTTTTGAACGACGAAAAAGAACCGCCCGCGGCGCCCGTGGCGAGTCCGCTCGACGGACAGGCGGAGGCGCCCGAGGGCGCCGGCGGCGACAGCCGGGCGGCGCCGCCGGCGCCATCCAGGCGTTCTCTGCGCTGGCTATGGATCAGCCCGTTGGCCATCGTACTGGGCCTCTTCGTCGCCCTGGCCTGGCTGCTGGCGACCGAGAGTGGTTTTCGCGTCGCCTGCCGCGCCCTCGAGCAGCTCGCCGGGGGGCAGCTGACGCTCGGCGAACCGACGGGCTCGTTGCAGGGTTCGCTGACCCTGCCGTCGCTGCACTGGCGCGACGCGACGCTCGACGTGCAGCTGCAGGACCTGCAGTTCGACTGGCGCCCCGCCGAGTTGTTGCAGGCGCGACTTTCGGTCAGCCGTCTGGCCGTGGCGAGCCTGCGCTTCGCCAGCCTTCCCAGCGACGAGCCGCTGGTCGTGCCCGACAGCCTGCGTCTGCCGCTGGCCATCGACGTCGAGCAACTGCAGCTCGGAAGCATCGAAGTCGGCGCACTATACCCCCCCGACGGAAAGGCGGCGATGGTCGTCGAGGCGCTGGCGCTGGAGCTGAGCAGCGCTGGCGAATGGCATCGCGTGACTGCGTTGACCGCCAATGTCAGCGGGCTGGCGCTCAGCGGCGAGGCCTCTCTGGCCGCCGACAAGCCGTACGCGCTGCGGCGAAGTTGCGCATCGAAGGCGAAGCCGCTGGACGAGCGCTGGCTTTCGATCTGCTCGCCGACGGGCCGCTCGAAGAACTGAGCCTGCGGGGCAGCGGTGAGCCGATCGACGGTAGAACCGGCGAGAGTTTTGCGGCTGAAGTCAGTGCTCGACTGAAGCCTTTCCTGGCGCAGCCGATCGTCGAAATCGTGGCCAAGATATCGGGAGTCGACCCGGCGGCATGGAGCAAGGGTGCGCCACAGGCAGCGCTCGATCTGGGCGTCGATTTGCGGCCGCTCGCTGACGCGCCGGACGTCCTGGGTGGGCGTTTGACGCTGCGCAATCGGCGTCCGGGCGCTGCCGACCAGCAGTCGCTGCCGGTCGAGTCCCTGCACGCCGGTTTGCGGCTGAGCGGCGACGAGTTGCAGTTGGCCGATCTCGATCTGCGCTTGTCCGGCGGCGGGCGCCTGCGCGGCAGTGGCCTTCTCCGCGGCAGCGAACTGACCCTGCGCCTGATGGCCACGGCGCTCGACGCGCGCGCCCTGGTCAGCACATTGCGCCCAACCAAGCTCGCCGGCCCGTTGCGCGCCAGCCTGGGCATCAATCAGCAGCTGCTCGAGCTGGAACTGCGCGACCCGCAGTTCAGCCTCGACAGCAAGATCGCCATCAAGCCGACGGAGATCGTCGTCGACCAGCTGCGATTGTCCACTGGCGACGCCAGGCTCGTCGCCAGTGGGCGGCTCGGCCTGGTCGACGCCGGCAGGTTTGTCGTCAAGGGAAGTCTGAAGAACTTCGATCCCAGCCGCTTTGCCGAGGTGCCGCCGGCACGGCTCAACGCCGACTTCGACGCCAACGGCAGCAGCCGGCCGCCGCTGACGCTCGCTCTGCGCTTTCAGCTGCACGACAGTCGCTTTCGCGGCCAGTCGCTGACCGGTTCCGGAGAAGTCGATCTTGCCGGTGAACGCCTGCGCAAGGCCGACGTCGAGCTCAACGCGGCCGGCAATCGGCTGACCGCGAAAGGCGCTTTCGGCGCCCGTGGCGACCGTCTGACGGTATCGATCAGTGCGCCAAGACTCGATCCGCTGGGTGTGGCCGGCGATCTCAACGGGACGCTGCTGCTCGCCGGTACCATGAAGTCGCCCGAAGTGTCGGCCGACCTGCGTTCGGCGCGTCTGGCGGGGAAGGACTTCGGCGAAATCCGCGGGCTCGATCTCGCAGCCCGCCTGGGGGACGGCAAGGACGGCGCGCTGTCGGGAAGGTTGCAGCTCAGCGGCGTCGATCTGGCCGACGGCAATCCGGTGGCCGGCAAAGTGCTGTTCGAGGCCGACGGCGTACGCAGCGCACACCGCCTGCGCGGCCAGCTTGCGCTACCCGGAAAACGCGATCTGCGCCTGCTGCTCGAAGGGGGGCTGACGACTCCGGCGAGCGGCATGGCATGGACTGGCGCGCTCAGCGAACTGAGTGTCTCGTCGCTGGCGAGCAAGGACAAGCCCTTCGTCCGCCTCGCCGGGCCCTTGCCCTTGCAGGTCGCTGCGGCGCGCTTCAGCGCCGGTCCCGCAGACTTTGTCGGGCCGACGTGGTCGGCGCGCCTCGAGCGGGTGTTCTACGCGGGGCAGCGTTGGCAGACCGCCGGCAGTCTGCGCGGCCTGCCGCTGGTCGCGACGCTCGCCGAATTTCCGGAATGGTTCGACGACTCGGCCATCGGGGCCGCCAAGGGCAGCGGCGAGACGCTGCGCCTGAACGCCGAGTGGGATCTTGGCAACAGCGGCGATAGCCGTGCAAGCGGCCAGCGCAAAGTGGCGAAGAGCAGCTTGCCGACGGGCCGTCTGCGGCTGTGGCGCGAGAGCGGCGACCTGTCGATCGGCGTCGTTCCGCTCGGTTTGACGGAGGGAGTGGTCAGCCTTCTCGCCAAGGATGGACGTCTCGACGCCGAACTCAGCCTGCGGGCAAGAAACTGGGTGAGCTGAGTGGCAGGCTCAGCGCGGCGAGTTCGGCGACGACGCTGATCAGTCAGCAGGCGCCGTGGCGCGGGCAACTCAAGATGGACGTTCCGGATCTGGCCTGGGCCGCTCGCCTGGTGGGAGACGGCTGGCAATTGGGCGGTCGTCTGGAGGGCGCGATGCAGCTTGCCGGAACTCCGGCGAAGCCTGAGCTCGGCGGAGAATTGCGTGGTGACGGCCTCGCCGTGCGCGCCCTGGACCACGGGATGCGCCTGGAACGTGGCAAGTTGCTGCTGCAGCTGACCGGCGACAAACCCGGTGACGTGCGCCTGCTTCTCAAGCAGCTGTCTTTCGAGAGTGATTTCCAGGCCATGCCGCGCACCCTGGCCCTCGACCCCGGCGTCGCTGCCGCCAACCTGACCGCCAAACCCGGTCGTGTCGAGGCCAGCGGCGAATTGCATCTCGGGAATACCGATGGCGTCTTGACCCTGCGCGCAGATCGTCTCGGGGTGACGCAGCGCGCGAATCAGTGGATGCTCGTCTCGGGCGACGCCAAACTGACCCTGGGCGAGAAACTGCTCGACGTTCTCGGAAGTTTCAAGGTCGACGCCGGTTACTGGGAATTGGCCAAGAGTGGCACACCGCAGCTCTCCGACGACGTGGTGATCAAACGCAAGGAACAGAAGAAAGCCAAGGCGCCGGCGGCGGCGCGTCTGTTGTCGCTGAAGATCGACGCTGACCTCGGACGCTACTTCCATTTTCGTGGTGCCGGCGTCGAAAGCCGCCTCGCAGGCTCGATCAAGATCGCCTCGGAAGGAAGCGGCCTGCCACGAGCGACCGGGTCGATCCGGACGGTAGGCGGCCGCTTCGACGCCTACGGCCAGAAGCTGGCCATCGAGCGTGGCATTCTCAACTTCCAGGGACTGATCGACAATCCCGGTCTCAACATCCGGGCGATTCGTACCAACCTGCCGGTCGAGGCCGGTGTCGAAGTCACCGGAACCGCCCGGCGACCGATCGTGCGCCTGGTTTCCGACCCCGTGGTGCCGGATGCCGAGAAACTCTCGTGGCTGGTTCTTGGGCACGCGTCCGACCAGGAGGGATCGGGCGGTGGTGGCGTCCTGCTGGCCGCCGCGCAGACGCTGTTTGGCGGCCAGGACGGCGGGACGCTGGGCAAGCTGCAGCGCAGTCTGGGGATCGACGAATTCGGTGTCAGCAGCGGTTCGATCGGCGGTTCGGGCCGCTCGCAGACCAGCAGCATTGCCAACACCAGTTCCTTTGGTTCGACCAATACCACCACCGGCCAGATCGTCAGCGTCGGCAAGCGGCTGTCGTCGGATGTCCTGATCAGCTACGAGCAGTCACTGAGCACCGCGGAAAGCGTCGTCAAGCTGACGGCCTATCTCAACCGCAACTT
Organism: Candidatus Accumulibacter sp. ACC005; assembly: GCF_907163215.1. NCBI lineage: Bacteria > Pseudomonadati > Pseudomonadota > Betaproteobacteria > Candidatus Accumulibacter > Candidatus Accumulibacter sp. ACC005. Next base: position 4,708 of record NZ_CAJQUB010000018.1, read on the forward strand.
CTACGTCGTCGGTCGTGCCGGTTCAGACAACGCTCTGGATTTCTTCTGGAAATACAGTTTCGGGCGTTGAGGCGGTCGCAATCCCGGCAATCCCGGCAATCCCGGCAATCCCGGCAATCCCGGCACTCCCCGCGCCGTCAGCCTCGTTTTTCCGGGCCGGCCTGCCGCTGACCGGGAGTCGGCGTTACCCGTCGCGCAGACCCGTGGCCTGAGCGCCAGCGGCAGAGCGCCGCAGGCGGTCGGTGACGGCAGCCCAGGATGGCGTCACGGGGACGTCTTCGACGACGATCAGGTCGGCCGCGCTGTGATCAAGCTCGCGCAGGGCCCGGTAGAGCGCGCGCGCGTAGCCGCGGGGATCGTCGGGCAGCTTGCGCAGCGCGTGCGGCGAGACGGCTTGCGGCAGCGGGCTGCGGCAGACGACCGCACAACGGCGTCCCGCCTGCTGTAGCGCGTCGACGACGTCGGCAAGCTGCGCGGGGGCGACCAGTCGCAGGGGCGTCGTCGGCGCGTAGTGAGCGGCCAGCGATCCGGACACGCGCGGCGCGTCGTCGCTCGTCGCCGGCGTCGCCGTCTGCGGCAGGACGCCGATCACCGCGGCGATCTGTTCGGGCGTCACGCGTCCCGGGCGCAGCAGCCGCGGCGGCTGGGTCTCGCCGCGGCTCAGGTCGACGATCGTCGACTCGATGCCGACCAGGCAGCGACCCCCGTCGAGGATCAGCGGCACGGTCTCGCCCAGCTCTTCGCGCACATGTCTCGCTTCGGTCGGGCTGATGCGCCCGAAGCGGTTGGCCGACGGCGCGGCGACACCGCACATGCCGCCGACGCCTCCGCCGGCCTCGGCGTAGGCACGCAGCAGCGCCAGGGCCACGGGATGGGCCGGTACGCGTACGCCGATCGTGTCCTGGCCGCCGGTGGTCGCAGTGGGAACCGCCGCTGCGCGCCTGAGGATCACGGGTCAGCGGTCCCGGCCAGAAGGCCTCGGCGAGTTCCCAGGCCAGTGGCGGGACGTCGCGGGCCCAGCGTTCGAGACAGCCGGCGCCGGCGAGATGGACGATCAAGGGGTGATCGGCGGGGCGACCCTTGGCCGCAAAAATCCTCGCCACTGCGTGCGGGTTGGCGGCGTCGGCCCCCAGACCGTAGACCGTCTCGGTCGGAAAGGCGACCAGCTCGCCGGCCTGCAGCAGCGCGACGGCACGATCGATGTCGGCCTGCTCAGGAAGCATCGACGATGCCGATCGCAGCGCGCGCTGCCAGCGCCCTTTCGCGGGCTTGCTGCGGGTCGTCGTCGACCACCGTGAAATGCCCCATCTTGCGACCGTGCCGTGCGTGGTGCTTGCCGTAGAGGTGCAGCTTGAGGCCCGCAAAGGCGTGCAGCTGCGACCAGTCGGGTTCCCGGTAGCGAGGACCGGCCGGGGCCGTTTTCGTACCACAGGTCGCCGAGGAGGTTGACCATCGCCGCTGCCGAGTGCGCGCGCGGGTCGCCGAGTGGCAAGCCGCAGAGCGCGCGTACCTGTTGCTCATACTGGCTGGTCAGGCAGGCGTCGAGCGTGAAGTGACCGCTGTTGTGCGGACGCGGCTGCCATTTCGTTGACCACCAGCTCGCCGTCAACGACGAAGAACTCGACCGCCAGCGTGCCGATATAGCCCAGGCCGTCGGCGATCTTCTCGGCCAGCTCGGCGGCCCTGCTGCGCAGCCCGGACGGCGCGCGCGCCGGTACCAGGGAAACGTCGAGGATGCCCTTGCGGTGACTGTTCTCGACGGCCGGAAAGCTCTTCATCCGGCCGTCTTCGTCGCGCGCCAGGACGACCGAGATTTCGCTGCCGAGCGCGAGCTTCTGTTCGAGGACGCAGGTCTCGCCCTGGAAGTGCTGGAAAGCAGCGATGGCTTGTTCACGGCCGTCGACCACCGCCTGTCCCTTGCCGTCGTAGCCGAAACGGGCGACCTTGAGGATGGCCGGGAATAGGCCCGGCGCGGCACTGCGCAGATCCGCTTCGCCCGTCACGGCGATGAAGTCGGCGATCGGCAGGCCGTGCTGGCGCAGGAAGTTCTTCTCTGCGATGCGGTTCTGGCAGACGCTGACTGCCGCTGCCGACGGTCGGACGAGGACGAACTTGGCCAGGTAGTCGAGGGTGGCGGCGGGGACGTTCTCGAACTCGGTGCTGATCGCCGTGCACGCCTGCGCCAGTTCGTCGAGCGCTGGATAGTCGTCGTAGCCGGCGACCAGATGGCGGTCGGCAATCAGTCCGGCGGGGCTGCGCGGGTCGGGGTCGAGTACCCAGACCTTGTAGCCGAGTTCGTGCGCGGCGGCGACGAAGAAGCGGCCGAGTTGGCCGCCGCCGAGCATGCCGAGATTTGCAGGAGGAAGAATCATTTTCTTCTCACGTGGCGCGCGGCGATCCGTTGAACGAGACGCGGATAGCGGCGCGTGAAGGAAGTGTTGCCGGAAGCGGGGGGCTGCTCGGCGCTGCGCTGCGTCACACTTCCGGCAGCTTCATGGCCATGACCTTGGTCGCCTGCGCCTGCCGGAACTCGTCGAGGCGCTGGGCCAGCGCCGGGTCACCGGTGGCCAGCATGGCGACGGCAAACAGCGCGGCATTGGCCGCGCCGGCTTCGCCGATGGCAAAAGTGGCGACCGGTATCCCTTTCGGCATCTGCACGATCGAGAGCAAGGAATCCTGTCCCGACAGCGCCTTCGACTGCACCGGCACACCGAGAATCGGCAGGGTGCTCTTGGCGGCAAGCATGCCGGGCAGATGCGCCGCGCCACCGGCGCCGGCGATGATCGCCTTCAGGCCTCGCGCGGCAGCTGTCGACGCGTACTCGAACAACAGGTCCGGGGTGCGATGGGCGGAGACGACGCGTGCTTCGAAAGGCACGCCGAACTCCTTGAGCATCACGGCCGCGGCCTGCATGGTTGGCCAGTCGGAATCAGAGCCCATGACGACGCCGACCAGCGGAGCCTGTTGCTGCGCCATCAGAGCGCCTCTCTTTCGGCGGCTTCGAGGGTGTTGGCGAGCAGCATGGTGATGGTCATTGGCCCGACGCCGCCGGGGACCGGCGTGATCGCCGAGGCGACCTGGCTGACCGCAGCGAAGTCGACGTCGCCGCAGAGCTTGCCATTGGGCAGGCGATTGATGCCCACGTCGATGACCACCGCACCGGGCTTGACCATCTCGGCGGTGACGAATTGGGCACGCCCGAGCGCGGCGACCAGGATGTCGGCGCGCCGGGTATGGAACAGGAGGTCGCGCGTCTGCGAATGGCAGACGGTGATCGTCGCGCCGGCCTGCATCAGGAGCATGGCCATCGGCTTGCCGACGATGTTCGAGCGACCGATGACCACTGCCTCCTTGCCTTTCAGGTCGATGCCGGCGTCGGCGAAGAACTTCATCACGCCATACGGGGTGCACGGGATGAAGCGCGGATTGCCCTGCATCAGGGCGCCAAAGTTCTCGGCATGAAAGCCGTCGACGTCCTTCTCCGGCGAGATCGCCTTGAGTACCGCGTCGCTGTCGAAGTGTTTTGGCAATGGCAACTGGACGAGGATGCCGTGGATCCTGGAGTCGGCATTGAGTTCGGCGATCTTCTTGAGCACCACCGCCGGCTCGACGTCGGGCGGGTAGCTGATTTTCTCGGAGTGGAAGCCGGCCTGCGCGCAGGCGTTGACCTTGTTGCGGACATAAACCTGCGAAGCGTGGTCTTCGCCGACCAGGATCACCGCCAGTCCGGGGCGTGTGCCGCGCGCGGCAAGGGCTTCGGCGCGGGTCTTGAAGTCGGCACGCAGTTTTTGTGCGAGAACGGTGCCGTCGAGGATTTTTGCGGTCATGTCGGGTGTTCCTGGAGTCGCCAGAAGGGAGGTGGAGAAAGGGGCGGGAAGGGCAATGGCGGACGGCAGCGGCGGGCGACGTACGGGCGCCAGCCGCGCTGACGGTCGCAGGGAGCGCGGCCTCTTCTCAACACCTCGGGAAAGCCGCGATTTTATCGCAAATCGGCCCCTGCCCGGTACTGCCAAGCAGGGTGGTGCCGAGTCGCTGGTCGAGCTTGGCCGCCGCAAGGGAAGCAAGCGCGCAAGGGTCGTGTTGCACGCGGTGTGGAAGCCAAGGATTCCGGCGACGACAGGCTTTCAGGCGGCTGCCCAGTTTGCTGAAGGCGGCGGAATTGCGGCGCCACGCCCGCCCCGAAGTGGCGACCAAGGCAGCGGTGTTAAGCGGGCCAGCGAGCCGCTGATTGACGATTTTCGGTTGCCGCCGATCAACTTCCTGGCCAAGGCACGGTCAATAGGAAGTGCCGAAAAGCCTCGAAAGTGCCACTCGGGGCCAAAAAATTGCACGATACAAAATGCTGTTTTACAATGCGATAAACAGGCGCTTGCTGCACTGCGGTACTTTGTCGGCACGCAAGCGTTTACCCTCCGTGTTGGCGTCCGCTTTGGCGTCCGGCAAGACTATTCATTTCATGATTCTGCAGACCAGGAGACAAGTTCATGGCAGCTCTGCCCGAAAACGCGCTGTCGGCCGGCGCCACCGATGCCGACCCGCAAGAGACCCAGGAATGGCAAGACGCGCTCAGTGGTGTAATCGACAGGGAAGGCGCCGAGCGCGCTCACTACCTGATCGACGGCCTGATTTCGCAGGCGCGCCAGGAGGGAATCGATATCCCCTACAGCGCCACTACCGAGTACATCAATACCATCCCGGTCGATCAGCAGCCCAAGTATCCCGGTAATGCCGATCTCGAAATCAGGATTCACAACTACATTCGCTGGAACGCCATGGCGATGGTTGTGCGCGCCAACCGCGACACCAACGTCGGTGGCCACATCGCTTCCTTTGCCTCGGCGGCGGCGCTTTACGATGTCGGCTTCTCGTGGTTCTGGCACGCGCCTTCCGAGCAGCACGGCGGCGACCTGATCTTCTTCCAGGGACACTCGGTGCCCGGTGTTTACGCGCGGGCGCACCTGCTCGGGCGTCTGACCGACGAGCAGATGGACTGCTTCCGGCAGGAAGTCGATGGCAAGGGGGTGTCTTCCTACCCGCACCCCTGGCTGATGCCCGATTTCTGGCAGTTCCCGACGGTGTCGATGGGCCTCGGTCCGATCCAGGCGATCTACCAGGCGCGTTTCATGAAGTACCTCGACAGCCGCGGCTTCATCCAGGCCGGAGACCGTAAGGTTTGGGCTTTCCTCGGCGACGGCGAGACCGACGAGGTCGAATCGCTGGGCGCCATCGGCATGGCCGCACGCGAAAATCTCGACAATCTGATCTTCGTCATCAACTGCAACCTGCAGCGTCTCGACGGGCCGGTGCGCGGAAACGGCAAGATCATCCAGGAACTCGAAGGCACTTTCCGCGGCGCCGGCTGGAACGTCATCAAGCTGGTCTGGGGAACGCAATGGGACACGCTCCTGCTGCGCGACAAGAAGGGCATCCTCAAGCAGCGCATGATGGACGCCGTCGACGGCGAGTACCAGACCTTCAAGGCCAAGGACGGGGCCTACGTCCGCGAGCATTTCTTCAATACTCCGGAACTCAGGGAACTGGTCGCCGACTGGACCGACGAGCAGGTCTGGGGGCTGAACCGCGGTGGTCACGACATCTTCAAGATCTTCAGCGCCTACAAGGCGGCCGTCGAGCACCAGGGCCAGCCGACGCTGATTCTGGCCAAGACGATCAAGGGCTTCGGCATGGGCCAGGCCGGCGAGGCTATGAACATCTCGCACCAGCAGAAGAAACTCGATTACGAGGCGATCAAGCGCTTCCGCGATCGCTTCAGCCTGCCGGTCGCCGACGACCAGCTCAAGGAACTGCCGTACCTGAAGTTCGCGGAGGGCTCGCCGGAACTGACCTACATGCGCCAGCGGCGGATGGACCTCGGTGGCTACCTGCCGAAACGCCGCCGCACTGCCGAAGCACTGGATATCCCCGCCCTGTCGGCTTTCGACGCGCTGCTCAAGGCGTCGGGCGAGGGGCGTGAAGTATCGACCACGATGTCCATCGTCCGCTTCCTGAACATCCTGCTCAAGGACAAGAAGGTCGGCCGCCACGTGGTCCCCATCGTTCCCGACGAATCGCGCACCTTCGGCATGGAAGGTCTCTTCCGGCAGATCGGCATCTGGAATCAGCAAGGCCAGAAGTACGTCCCCGAAGACCACGACCAGCTGATGTTCTACAAGGAGTCGATCGACGGCCAGGTGTTGCAGGAAGGAATCAACGAAGCCGGCGCAATGAGCGACTGGATCGCTGCGGCGACCGCGTACTCGGTGCACGGCGTCCAAATGATTCCCTTCTACATCTGCTATTCGATGTTCGGTTTCCAGCGCGTGATGGATCTTTGTTGGGCGGCTGGCGACCAGCGCGCGCGCGGTTTCCTGATCGGCGGTACCGCCGGCCGGACGACGCTCAATGGCGAAGGCCTGCAGCACGAAGACGGTCATTCGCTGATCCTCTCCGGTCTGATCCCGAACTGCATCAGCTACGACCCGACCTTCTCCTTCGAAGTCGCCGTCGTCATGCGTGAAGGGATGCGCCGGATGTACCAGGAGCAGGAGGATGTCTTCTATTACATCACCGTGATGAACGAGAACTACGAGCATCCGGAGATGCCGGCAGGCGCCGAGGCCGACATCCTCAAGGGCATGTACCTGCTGCGCCGCGGCGCGTCCGCGGAGGGCAAGGCAGCGGCGCCACGGGTGCAGTTGCTCGGTTCGGGAACCATTTTCCGCGAAGTCATTGCCGCCGCCGACCTGCTCAAGAACGACTGGGGTGTCGATGCCGACCTCTGGGGCTGCCCGGGCTTTGGCGAACTGGCACGCGAGGGCAATGACGTGCAGCGCTGGAACATGCTCAACCCGACCGAGAAACAACGTCTGTCGCACGTCGAGAAATGTCTCGGCGAGACGCGCGGTCCGGTCGTCGCGGCGACCGACTACGTCAGGTTGTTCGCCGAACAGATTCGTCCCTTCATCAACCGTCGCTACGTAACCCTGGGTACCGATGGCTTCGGCCGCTCGGACACGCGCGAGAAGCTGCGTCATTTCTTCGAGGTCGACCGCCGCTGGGTCACCGTGGCTGCGCTGAAAGCGCTCGCCGACGAGGGAACGATCGAGCCGGCAACGGTCGCCACGGCAATTGCCCGCTACGGCATCGACGTGAACAAACCCAATCCGATGACGGTTTAAGGGAGCCCCCTGATGAGTCAAATGATCGAAGTAAAAGTCCCTGATATCGGTGATTACACCGACGTGCCGGTGATTGACGTCTGTGTCAAGGCGGGCGATGTGGTCAAGGTCGATGACGCCCTGGTCACCCTCGAATCCGACAAGGCGACGATGGACGTGCCGTCTTCGGCGGCCGGCGTGGTCAAGGAAGTGCGCGTCAAACTGGGCGACAAGATTTCGGAAGGCGCGGTGGTCGTCGTCCTCGAAGCCGCCGGGGCAAGCGCTGCCGCCGCGCCTGCCGCAGCGTCTTCGAACGCGCCCGCCGCTGCGCCCGCCGTGGCTCCGGCTGCGCAGGCTCCGGCCGCTGGCGGCGCGAGCGTCGAGGTCAGCGTGCCCGACATCGGCGACTACAGCGACGTGCCGGTGATCGACATCTGCGTCAAGGTCGGTGACACGGTCAAGGTCGACGATGCGCTGGTTACCCTGGAGTCCGACAAGGCGACCATGGACGTGCCGTCATCGGCGGCCGGCGTGGTCAAGGAGATCAAGGTAAAGCTTGGCGACAAGGTCTCCGCCGGCGCCGTGGTCGTCGTTCTCGACAGCGCCGGGGGCGCGCCTACCGCTGCCGTTGCCGCTGTTCCGGCGAGTCCCGTGGCCGCGGCGCCCGCTGCTGCGGCGCCGGCCGCCAGCGCGGCGCCCGCCGCCGTCGCTGCCCCGCCCGCAGCCGGTCTGGCCATCGGTTCCAGGACGCATGCCAGCCCCTCGGTGCGCCTGCTCGCCCGTGAACTCGGCGTCGACCTGTCCCGGGTCACGCCGAGCGGTCCCAAGTCGCGGATCCTCAAGGAGGACGTCAGCGCCTACGTGAAGAGCGTCCTGAGCGCCGGGCCGGCCGCCGCGGCGGCCGCCGGTGCTTCGCTGGGCGGCGGTCTCGACCTGCTGCCGTGGCCGAAAGTCGACTTCGCCAAGTTCGGCGCCGTCGAGGTCAAGCCGCTGTCGCGGATCAAGAAGATCTCGGCGCAGAATCTGGCCCGCAACTGGGTGATGATCCCGGCGGTGACCTACCACGAAGACGCCGACATCACCGATCTCGAGGCCTTCCGCGTGGCGATGAACAAGGAGAACGAGAAATCGGGGACCAAGATCACCATGCTCGCTTTCCTGATCAAGGCCAGCGTCATGGCGCTGAAGAAGTTCCCCGAGTTCAACTCCTCGCTCGACGTCCAGAATGGCGAAATGAGTCTGGTCATGAAGCAGTATTTCAACATTGCTTTCGCCGCCGACACACCGAACGGCCTGGTCGTACCGGTGGTCAAGAACGCCGACCAGAAATCGGTGACGCAGATCGTCGTCGAAAGCGGCGAGCTGGCGAGAAAGGCGCGCGATGGCAAGCTCGGCCCGGCAGACATGTCCGGCGCCTGTTTCACCATCTCCAGCCTGGGCGGTATCGGTGGCACCTATTTCTCGCCGATCGTCAATGCGCCGGAAGTGGCCATCCTGGGGGTCAACAAGTCGGTCATGAAACCGGTCTGGAACGGCCGCGAGTTCGAGCCGCGCTTGATCCTGCCGATGTCCTTGACCGCCGACCATCGCGTCATCGACGGCGCACTGGCCACCCGCTTCAACGTCTATCTTGCCCAGTTGCTCGCCGACATGCGACGCGTGCTGCTTTGATCGGGAGAAAATCATGAGCCAGGTCATTGAAGCAAAAGTGCCCGACATCGGCGACTATCACGACGTGCCGGTGATCGACGTCTGCGTTGCCGTTGGCGATACCATCAAGGTCGACGACGCGCTGGTCACCCTCGAATCCGACAAGGCGACGATGGATGTTCCGAGCAGTGTCGCCGGCGTGGTCAAGGAAGTGCGCGTCAAGCTCGGCGACAAGGTCTCCGAAGGGGCGGTCGTGGTGCTCATCGAGACCGGCGCCGCCGTGTCGACGGCAGCACCGGCAGCCGCGGTGGCGACCACCGCCGCGCCGGCGGCAAGTGTCGCCCCACCCCCGCAGGCCGCCGCAGCGATCAGCGGCAACGCCGACATCGAGTGCGAGATGCTCGTCCTCGGCGCCGGTCCGGGCGGCTATTCGGCGGCCTTCCGCAGCGCCGATCTGGGCATGAAGACGGTCCTCGTCGAGCGCTACGCAACGCTCGGCGGCGTCTGTCTGAACGTCGGCTGCATCCCGTCGAAAGCACTGCTGCATATCTCGGGGGTGATGGAGGAGGCGGAGCACATGGCCGATTGCGGAGTCAGTTTCGCCGCCCCGACCATTGACCTCGACAAGCTGCGCGCGCACAAGGACAAGGTCGTCGGCAAGCTGACCGGCGGTCTCGCGGGCATGGCCAAGGGCCGCAAGGTCGAAGTGGTGCGCGGCGTCGGTCAGTTTCTCGACCCCAGTCACGTCGAAGTGGCGCTCGCCGACGGCGGCAAGAAGATCGTCAGGTTCCAGAAGGCGATCATCGCCGCCGGCTCGCAAGCCGTGGCGCTGCCGTTCATGCCCAATGACGACCCGCGGGTCGTGGACTCGACCGGTGCCCTCGAGTTGCGCCAGATACCCAAGCGCATGCTGGTCATCGGCGGCGGCATCATCGGCCTCGAAATGGCCAGCGTCTACTCGGCGCTCGGCTCGCGCATCACCGTCGTCGAGCTTGGATCGGTACTGATGCCCGGTGCGGACCGCGACCTGGTCAAGGTCTGGGAGAAGAAGAACGCGCACCGTTTCGATCGTATCCTGCTCAACACCGGCGTCGTCGCCTCGACGGCGAGCAGTGAGGGCATCGAAGTCACCTACAGCAACGACGAGAAGGAAAGCTTCGATCTGGTGCTGGTCGCCGTCGGCCGCTCGCCGAACGGCAGGAAGCTGGCGGCCGAGAAGGCGGGCGTCGCGGTCAGCGACCGCGGCTTCATTGCCGTCGATACGCAGCAGCGCACCAACGTGCCGCACATCTTCGCTGTCGGCGACATCGTCGGGCAGCCGATGCTGGCGCACAAGGGTGTGCACGAGGCGCACGTGGCCGCCGAAGCCGCGAACGGCAGCAAGCGCTGTTTCGACGCCCTGCAGATCCCGTCGGTCGCCTACACCGACCCGGAAATCGCCTGGGCCGGCAAGACCGAGGAGCAGTGCCGCGCCGAGGGGATCAAGTTCGGCAAGAGCGTCTTCCCCTGGGCGGCGTCGGGTCGGGCGCTGGCCAACGGTCGCGAGGAGGGCTTCACCAAGCTGATCTTCGACGAGGAAACGCACCGCCTCATCGGCGGCAGCATCGTCGGCACTGAAGCCGGCGACCTGATTGGTGAAATCTGCCTGGCGATCGAGATGGGCTGCGACGCCACCGACATCGGTCACACCATCCACCCGCACCCGACACTGGGCGAGTCGGTGGGAATGGCGGCCGAAGTTTATGAAGGCGTGTGCACCGATCTGCCGGCGATGAAGAAGAAGTAGGCGCGACCGCCGCCGGTCGTAGTTACGATTACGCCGCCGCACGCGAAGTGCGGCGGCGTTTTGTTATTTCGACCGGCTTTTCGTTGCCGTGACGGGAAGGGTGCCGGCCGGGGAGACCACGGCCTGCACTCAAGGCTCGACCAGGATACCCCGCACGAAACACTGCCAGCCGGTTTGCAGGATGCGTTGGCGACCCGAGAGGAGATACATGGTGGGCTGCTTTACCTCGGGCACGTCGAATTCGAGCCGGACACGATGGACCGTGGCCGCGACAGTGTCCGGGCGCGACTTTATCGCCAGGCGCGTGCCGTCGTGTTCGATGAGCAGACTCGACGATTCTGCCGACCTGGGTTTGAGAAGCGGCAGATCCAGGCGGGTGTCGACCGGAAACTCGAGCAGCGCACCATCGGCGCCGACGGTGGTCAGCAGGTCCAGGCTGGCCACCTGCCCACCCTTGATCCACAGACTCGCTTGCTCGGTCCAGGTGCCGGGCGTCGGACAGGTCCCGTTGATGCCCATGAGGCTGGCGAAACCGCTGCCTTCCAGGGTCTCGGTGGCGGGTGCTCCTGGCGCGTGAAGCAGGCCAAGGGCCGCGCCGCCGTCGGCCAGTCGGTATTCGATCAGCGCTTCGCCGGCCAGCTTGCCTGCCTTGTGGCACACCGTCGATCCTGCTTCGATTGGCCATTGCAGCAAGGGCTCGGCGGGGTGCGCGCGCGAGCGCCAGCGTGACACAAGCAGCGTCTGGTCCTTGCCGGTGCGATTGGCCACGCAAAGACGAGGCTTCCTTGCCTGCCAGATCTCCTGCACGAAAATCCCGCGATTGATGTCAAGGCCGAGCGGGATCCGGTCGGCAACTGCGTAAAGCGGTGCCATCAGGGCGCCGCCGAGCATCGCCAGTGCTGACCGTCGAAAGAGTTGTTGCACTTCAATACTCCAAACGAACGAGCCGGCCCGCGGCCGGCTCGACACACCGCCGTGGCTACCGCTCGGGCAGCCACGGAACGGGGCGACCTTGCACTCTTGCCGATCAGGCGGCCTTGCGACGACGCGCCGCGCCAAGCAGGCCGAGGCTTCCGAGCAGCAGGAGAACGGACGACGGCTCGGGCACCGTGCCGCCAGGTGGCTGCGTCTGAACGCCGAACTGGGTATACCCGATATCGCGCATCATGCCGACTTCCAGCGCGGTGATCGTGCGCACACCCAGGCCCGAGATCGTCTGGGCCTCCATCATATAGGTGCTGACCGTGTTCGGGGCAGTGTAGCAGTTGTCATCGAGGTGCGAGCCCGAGCTGCCATCTTCCCAGGTAGTGGGCGCGTAGATCTGCGGCGCGACGCCGCCGTTTGCCGCCACGGCATTCGGGCCGTTGAACAGGGTGCCGGCTCCGCAGCCCGACAGGCCATTGCCATCGGCGGACAGCCGGGCCTGATCATAGATCACTTTATCGAGAATGTACGTCGTCTGATCGATGAACGGCGTGCCGTTGTAGCTGGTCAGGAATTGGGAAAACGGCGACCATACGCCGGCAGTGCCAGGCACGTCGCCAAATCCGTCGTTGCCATTCTCCGCGATACCGGCGGCAAAGCCGAGGGCATGCACGAGCTCATGCACCGCGGTCGAGAAGAAATCGTATTCGCCGGGCTGGAACGTGTTGCCCAACGCCCAGTCATTGGTGGCAAAGTTCCATTTCACCGTTCCGTCTGCGGTGCCCACCGCGGGATCCGCGGCGTCGCCACCGAGAATCTTGAGCATCACGTCACCCCTATCGTTGAAGCCGTTGGCGGGTCTTGACGCGTTGAAATTCGAACTCGCCGACGCCAGGTTGCCCGGCGTATTGCCGCTGCCATCGACACTCATGAAGATGTTCGCGGTATAGCTGGTCAGAAAGGTACTAACGTAGTTGGCAGCCGACTGCAGTTCGCCTCGCCGTGCAGCCCCTGCTGCGATATCGTTGAATCCGACGCCCACGGCATCCAGATAGTCGAACGACCAGGTTACGGCAGCATGGGTCGGTGCAGCGGCAAACGCAGCGCAGAGGGCTGCGGCGGCAAGTCTTTTCTTCATGGGGCATTGCTCCTGATTGTGGGTCCGGGCATCTGCTATGCGTTGCCCTGTTTTTCGGTGGTCGTCGAGGCAGAAATACTTTGTACGCGGGTCTTGGCAGTCGTGCCCTTGCGTAGCATGAGATCATCCGTCGCACAGCTATTAATGGAATCTATTCCAAAGGCCTGCGCGCTGGACTGAACAGAAAAAGCAACATCCATGCCTATGTGATAAGAAGCAATGATATCAATAACCTGCGGGCGCCAGGCGAAGCCCGGAATCCCTAAGTGTAAAGTTTTCCGACAGCCGGTTTCCGGCATGGATTGGCCTCGGCGAGCGTGCCACGAGGCGGCTGTCAGTCGGGCCGGGCGCTGTCGTGTTGCTGGCTGCAAGGTGAACGCTCCGAAGTCCGTTCCATCGCCGCAGGCTACGGCTATAATTACCGGCTCTATTACCCAATTTCCAGGATCGACATGCGCCTACTCAAACTTCTCCCGTCTGCGGTGGCAATCGTTCTTGCTGCCCCGCTTGCTTTCCCGGTGTTCGCGGCACCGGTACAAATCGACCTCTCGCATCGCCTTGACGAGGAACGTGGCGAACGGCTCGAGAAATTCGTCGCGCGTTTCAATGAGCGGCAGAAGGATTACCAGCTCAACGTCGTGCGCCGCGTCGACGGTGACGCGCCGAAACACCTCAATCTGGTCACGCGCGAAGAACAGGCACAGTTCCAGACCCGCAAGGAGGACTTCAAGCCGCTGTACCTGGTGATGAAGCAGGCCAAGCAGCCTTTCGATGGCCGCAAACTGTCGCCTGAGCTGCGCGTCGGCCTCGACGACGCGAAAGGAAACCTGTTTGCCCTGCCGCTGGCCTTGTCCACGCCGGTCCTCTATATCAACAAGGAAGCTTTCCGCAAGGCCGGTCTGGATCCCGAGAATCCGCCCAAGACCTGGGCCGCGGCGCAGAAGGCCGCCGACAAACTGTTCGATTCGGGTAGCGCCTGTCCTTACACCACCTCCTGGCCGGCGTGGGTGCATATCGACAATCTGAGCGCCTGGAACGGCAGTGAAGTCTCCGATGCAAAGGGCAGGCTGGACTTCAACGGCCTGGTTCAGGTGAAGCACACGGCGATGCTGACGACCTGGTCGAAAGCCAAGTTCTTCACCTATTTCGGTCGGCGCGACGAGGCTGACCGGCGCTTTGCGGATGGCGAGTGCGGCATGCTGACCAGCACGTCGTCGCTCTATGGAACGCTGCGCGCGGGTCGCAAGGTCGAAACCGGAGTGTCGGCGCTGCCCTATCACGACGATGTGCAGGGCACGCCGCAGCAGACGCTCGCCGACGGTGCCTCGCTATGGGTCGGGGGCGGCAAGAAGGCAGACGAGTACAAGGGTGTGGCGCTCTTCGTCAACTTCCTGCTCGAACCTGACCTGCAGGTCGAACTGACCGCTCTTGAGGGCTTCCTGCCGATGACTTCGGTGGCCCGCGCCGCCGCCAATAGCCAGCTCCTGCGCGCCGACGTCGCCAGTCTCGACGTCGCCTACCTGCAGTTGCAGGGCAAGGGCGCCTTGCGTCAGCTGCGGGTTTCGCAAATCGAGCCGGTGCGCATCATCGTCGAGGAAGAGCTGGAAGCCGCCTGGGCTGGCCGCAAGCCGGCCAAGGAGGCGCTCGACAATGCCGTCGAGCGTGGCAACCAGGTCCTCCCGGCGGCGCTCAGGGCGCAAGTCTTGAAGTGATTCGTCCGCGGCTCGGCTGGTCCCTGCCGCGCGTCTTCGCGCACCGCTGTGGCGGTGCGCTGGCCCCGGAGAACACCCTGGCCGGCCTGCGTATCGCTGCCCGGATGGGAGTGCGGGCAGTCGAGTTCGACGTCATGCTTTCTGCCGACGGCTCGCCCTGGCTGATGCACGACGAACGCCTGGAGCGCACCAGCAACGGCTCCGGGCGGGTCTGCGAGACCAGCGACGCGACGCTGCGGGTGCTCGACGCAGGCGCTTATCAGCACCCCGCTTTTCTGGGTGAGCCGGTCCCCTCTCTGGCGTCGGCGGCCCTGCTTTGTCGGCAGCTCGGGCTGGTGGCCAACGTCGAGATCAAGCCGGCCGCCGGTTTCGAGGTGCTGACCGGCGAGGTTGTCGCTCGGCAGGTCCGTGAGTTCTGGGCGGGTACCGAGCTGCCGCTGGTCTCGTCGTTTTCCGAGGACGCGTTGCTGGCCGCGCGCGAGGTGGCGCCCGAACTGCCGCTCGGCGCGCTCTACGAACGTCCGCCGGACGACTGGCTGACGCGGGTCAACCGCGTCGCGGCGCTGAGCCTGCACTGTGACGCCGAGCAGCTTGACGACAGCGTGCTGAGCCGTGCGCGGGCCAACGGCATTCCGCTGCTGTGCTACACGGTCAATGAGCTCGGCGCGGCCGAAGCACTTTTCCGGCGCGGCGTGATGGCGGTTTTCAGCGATCGCATCGACTGCGTGCGCGACAGCTCAGAGATCTTCCTTCCGGCGTTGGCGATGCGGCAACCGTGAAGAAGTCAGAGGGTGGCGCTGGATTGCCGCGTCGGCTGCGCCTCCTCGCAATGACGGTGTGGGTGGGTGCCGCGTGCCGGCGGTGGCGCGCGGCAAGTCTCGTCAAGAAGGCACGCTGCACTGGCTGCGCCTGTGCCTGAAAGATTTCCTGCGCCGTTGCCTGTTCCCCGCTGCCAAGTGGAGCCGTGCTGGCGTGCGCCCGACCGTATTGGGGCTCAGCGGGCGATACGCCGGTCGCGGCTTGCGCTTTCACGTTAGAATCGCAGCTTTTTGAACGACCCCGCGCGGGTACGGACGACGATGAAAAGCACCACCATGAGCAGCGCTGAAATCCGCGAGAAATTCCTCAGGTTCTTTGAGTCCAAGGGCCACCAGATCGTCGAATCGAGTTCTCTGGTACCGCATGCCGATCCGACGTTGTTGTTTACCAATGCCGGAATGAACCAGTTCAAGGACGTCTTTCTCGGTTTCGACAAGCGTCCTTACCAGCGGGCGACAACGTCACAGAAGTGCGTTCGCGCCGGCGGCAAGCACAACGACCTCGAAAACGTCGGCTATACCGCGCGTCACCATACCTTTTTCGAAATGCTCGGCAACTTCTCCTTCGGCGACTACTTCAAGCTGGAGGCGATCCGCTACGCCTGGGAGTTGCTGGTCGATGTCTACGGCCTTCCCGCCGATCGCCTGTGGGTAACGGTGTATGCCGAGGACGACGAAGCCTACTCGATCTGGACCCGGGAGATCGGCGTGCCTGCCGAGCGCGTGATCCGCATTGGCGACAACAAGGGCGCGCGCTACGCCTCCGACAACTTCTGGATGATGGGCGACACCGGTCCCTGCGGACCGTGTACCGAGATCTTCTACGATCACGGCGAAGGCATCGCCGGCGGTCCGCCCGGCTCGCCCGACGAAGAGGGCGACCGCTACATCGAGATCTGGAACAACGTCTTCATGCAGTTCAACCGTGACGAGGCCGGCGTCATGCACCCGCTGCCGAAACCATCGGTCGACACCGGCATGGGGCTCGAGCGGACGGCTGCGGTCCTGCAACACGTGCACAGCAACTACGAGATCGACCTCTTCGTCCGCCTGATCGCGGCGGCAGCCCGCGAAACCTCGTCGGCGGACATGGACAGCCCGTCGCTGCGGGTCCTCGCCGACCACATCCGCGCCTGCTCCTTCCTCCTCGCCGACGGCGTCATTCCGGGCAACGAGGGGCGCGGCTACGTCCTGCGCCGCATCATCCGGCGCGCCATTCGCCATGGCTACAAGCTGGGTGCGCGTGCCGCCTTCTTCCACCGCATGGTGCCCGACCTGGTCGCCGAGATGGGCGCCGCCTATCCCGAACTGGTGGGTAGCCAGGAGCGTGTCAGCGAGGTCCTGCGCCAGGAGGAGGTGCGCTTCTTCGAGACCATCGAACACGGCATGAGTCTCCTGGAGAGCGAACTCGCGGCCCTGGCTGGCGATGGCGTTTTCAGCGGCGCCACGGCTTTCAAGCTGCACGACACCTTCGGCTTTCCCCTCGATCTGACCGCCGACGTCTGCCGTGAGCGCGGCGTCAGTGTCGACGTCGCCGCCTTCGACGCGGCGATGGCCCAGCAGAAGGAGCAGGCGCGCGCCGCGGGCAAGTTCAGGATGGCCGCCGCACTCGACTACAGCGGCCCCGAAACGGCCTTTCACGGCTATGACGCGCTCGACTTCAACGGCCAGGTGCTGGCGCTGTACAGGGATGGCAGCCCGGTCGATGAACTCAGGGAAGGCGAACTCGGCGTCGTCGTTCTCGACCAGACGCCGTTCTACGCCGAGTCGGGCGGCCAGGTCGGCGACCGCGGCGTGCTGCAGGGCGCGCAGGGCATTTTCGCCGTCGAGGACACGCAGAAGATCCAGGCCGCCGTTTTCGGTCACCAGGGCGTCGTCCGCACCGGCGTCGTCGTCGTCGGCGACCGGGTCGCTGCCCGCGTCGACGTCGTTGCGCGGGCACGCACCGTGCGCAACCACTCGGCGACGCACCTGATGCACAAGGCGCTACGCGAAGTGCTCGGCGCGCACGTGCAGCAGAAAGGCTCGCTGGTCGACCCGGAGAAGACGCGTTTCGACTTCGCGCACAATGCGCCGATGAGCGCCGACGAGGTTCGCCGCGTCGAGCGTATCGTCAATGACGAGATTCTCGCCAACGCCGCCGCCGAAGCACGCATCATGGCCATTGACGACGCCCGCAAGTCGGGCGCGATGATGCTGTTCGGCGAAAAATATGGTGACCAGGTGCGCGTGCAGACGATCGGCTCGTCGATCGAATTCTGTGGCGGCGTGCATGTTCGCCGAACGGGCGACATCGGTCTGTTCAAGATCGTCTCCGAAACCGGCGTCGCGGCTGGCGTCAGGCGCGTCGAGGCGGTCACCGGGGACGTTGCGCTGGCCCTCGTGCAGCAGCAGCAGACGATGCTGGCCGAAGCGGCAGCGGCTTTCAAGGCGCCAATCGCCGAGGTCCCCGCCAAGCTCGCGCAGGTGCTCGACAACGTTCGTTCGCTGGAAAAGGAACTTGCGCGCCTGAAGGCGAAACTGGCGTCGGCGCAAGGCGACGACATGCTCGCGCAGGCGGTCGATGTCAAGGGGGTCAAGGTTCTCGCGGCACTCATGGAGGGCGCCGACGTCAACGCCCTGCGTTCGGCCGTCGACAAGTTGCGCGACAAGCTGAAGAGCGCCGCGGTCGTCGTCGCCTCGACCAGCGCCGGCAGGGTGACGCTGATTGCCGGCGTGACCGCCGACCTGACCGGCAGGGTCAAGGCCGGTGAACTGGTGAATATGGTCGCCCGCCAGGTCGGTGGCAAGGGCGGCGGTCGCCCGGACATGGCGCAGGCGGGCGGCAACGAACCGGAAAAGCTGCCCGCCGCGCTGGCCTCCGTGGCCGCATGGGTCGCCGAGCGTCTTTGATTGATCAACGCTCCGCGACCGCAAGTGCCAACGCGATGACGACCGGCCAGCATTTCGCCAGTGACAATTACGCCGGCGTCTGCCCGGAGGCTCTGGCCGCCCTGCTGGCGGCCAACGACGGCCACGTTCGCTCGTATGGCGACGACCAGTGGACGCTGCGCGCTGCCGACCGCCTGCGGGAAGTGTTCGCGACCGACTGCGACGTGTACTTCGTTTTCAACGGGACGGCGGCCAATTCGCTGGCCCTCGCCGCGCTTTGCCAGTCCTACCACAGCGTCATCTGTCACCAGCTGGCGCACGTCGAGACCGACGAATGCGGCGCCCCGGAGTTCTTCTCGAATGGCGCCAAGCTGCTCGCCCTTGCCGGCGAAGAGGGCAAGCTGACTCCGGCAGCGATCGAAGAGGCGGTGACCAGGCGCACCGACATCCACTACCCGAAGCCAAAGGTGGTGACGCTGACCCAGGCCAGCGAAGTCGGCACGGTGTACCGTCCCGACGAATTGCGCGCCCTCACTGCCACGGCCCATGAGCTGGGTTTGCGCGTGCATATGGACGGCGCCCGCTTCGCCAACGCCGTCGCCGGCCTTGGCGTCGCTCCGGCCGACCTGACCTGGCGCGCGGGTGTCGATGTGCTCTGCTTCGGAGGCACCAAGATGGGGCTGCCGGTCGGCGAGGCGGTGGTCTTCTTCGACCGCCGCCTGGCTGAGGACTTCGCCTACCGCTGCAAGCAGGCCGGCCAGCTGGCGTCGAAGATGCGCTTTCTTTCCGCGCCGTGGCTCGGGATTCTCGAAAACGACAGCTGGTTGCGCCACGCCGCGCACGCCAACGCGATGGCCCGCCGCCTGGCCAGCGGGCTGGCGGAAGCCGCGGGTCTGCAGACGCTTTTTCCGGTCGACGCCAACGGCGTTTTCGTGCACCTGCCAGGCGTCGTCGAGCAGGGCCTGCGCGCGCGCGGCTGGCTCTTCTACACCTTCATCGGCGCCGGCGGTGCGCGCCTGATGTGCGGCTGGGATACCGCGCCGGAGACCGTTGATCGCTTTCTGGCCGACGTCCGCGAGTTGTTGGCCGCGTCGTAAGCGAAGTAAGTGAAGTAGCGAAGTGAGCGACGCTTGGAATTTCTGCCCCCGCTGCGCTGCTCGTCTTAAGTCCAGCGACGAGGGGGGGTTGCCGCGGCTCTCCTGCAGTGCCGGCTGCGGCTTCGTGCATTGGGACAACCCGGCGCCGGTGCTGGCGGCGCTGGTCGAGTATCAGGGCGCCATCGTGCTGGCGCGCAACCGGGCCTGGGCGGCAGGGGCGTTTGGCCTGATCACCGGTTTTCTCGAGCGCGGCGAAGACCCGGTGGTCGGTGTCGCGCGCGAGGTCAGGGAAGAACTCGGCCTGGAGGCGTCGGCGACGACGCTGATCGGTGTCTATCCCTTCGCCCGCAAGCACGAAGTGATCATCGCCTACCACGTCGTCGGTCGCGGCGAGATCGCCCTCAACGAAGAGCTCGCCGAGTTTCGCCTGATCGCCCCCGAAAGGCTCAAACCCTGGGACTTCGGAACCGGCTTCGCCGTCAGCGACTGGCTGGCGCGCCGTGGCGCCTGAAACACTCAGTCCGGGCTGCTGTTCAACCAGCTCAGCGCGGCGCTCAGGCCGGTGTTGAGCGTCTGCCGGTCGTAGTTGCCGGGTAGCCGGGACAGCAGGCTGTCGCAGCAGGCGGCGTCGTCGTTGTCGAAGCACTCGAGCAGCGCGAGGAGCGTTCCCAGCAGACCTTCGTGCTGACGCAGCGCGTTGCCGACTTCGCGCTCGACGGCGATCTGTTCGAGGATTTCTTCAATCGGCAGGCCGAGCGCGGCCGGCATCATCGACAGGATGCCGGTGATGAACGCCAGGTCGGCCTGCTTGTGGTCTCCCGGCTTGCCGACGGCGACCAGCAATTCCATCATCCGCCCGCGCAGGGCGGCGACTTGCAGCAGCGGCGAACGGGCGGGGTCGAGCGAATCGTTGGCCTGGTTGCCGGGTGCCAGCAGCAGCAGCGATAGCCAGCGCTGCAACTGGCGCCTGCCGAGCAGGGTGATGGCGTGGCGCAGCGAGGTCACCGGTTGCGTCGAGCGGTTGCCGAGGCGCCCGACCGAGTTGACGATGCGCAGCAGGTTGAGCGTCAGTGCCGGCTCGTGTTTGAAGGCGTCTTCGATCACCGCCGTGTCGACGTCGCGGCCGACCAGGTTGCACAGGCGAATCAAGGTCGCGTGCGCGGCCGAGAGGCGGCGGCCGCTGACGATTTCGGCCTGGGCAAAGTAGCGGCCCTGGAAGAGGGCGAAGCCGAGGTTTCGACAAGCTTCCATCTGCGCGTGGTTGTCGACCCCCTGCGCCAGAAGCTTGAGTGGCAGTTGCCGCAGCGAGCCCGCCAGCTCTTCCAGGCGGGCCTGGCCAGCACGACGCAGGTCGATCTTGACCACCGAAACGAGCGGCAGCAGCGGCCGGCTGCGGTCGTCGATGCCCTGGTAGTTGGTCAAGGCCAGGGAATAGCCGCGCTGGAGAAGTACATGACAGCGCGTCAGCGTGGCTTTCTCGGGAACGCCGTCGACGAGCAGTTCGAGCACCACACCTGGCGGTGGCAGCAGCTCGATCGCCTCCTGTTGCAGGAAGTCGGCGTCGACGCCGATGTAGGCGCAGGTATTGCCCAGGGCGCCGTGCATGCCGAGTTCGGAATAGGCCGCACACAGGGGTGCGCCGGCGCCGCGCGAGGCCGAGACAGCGTCATCGTCGTCGATTCCTTCGCTGCCGTGGAACGACAGCTGGTAGCCGGCGAGCTCCTGCCGGCGGTTCAGGATTGGCTGGCGGAAGAGGAATGCGTTCTGCAGGAATTGATCACTCATCGGGCCTGCTCATCTGTGCGGTGCATTCCGGTGTCTCGCTGATCTCGTGCGGCCATCTTAGCATTCCATTTCGGCGAAGCGCTCGTGCGGGGCGCTCAGAAGGGCAGTTCCAGTCCCGGGCGCGCGGCGTGGATGACGCGGCGGAAATCAGCCTGGATGCGTTCGAGTGCCGCCGGGTTGTCGGCCTCGAAGCGCAGGACGACCACCGGCGTGGTATTCGACGGGCGGGCGAGGCCGAAGCCGTCGGCGTACTCGACGCGCAGGCCGTCGATGGTGATGATTTCGCGGGCGCCGTCGAAGCGGGCGTTGCGGCGCAGCTCGTCGATCAGCGCCAGGGGTTCGCCCTCGTGCATGGCGATGTTCAGTTCGGGCGTCGAACTGCTGTCCGGCAGGCCCGTGAGCAGGGCGTTGGCGGCGTCGGCGTCGCTGCTGCGCGAGAGGATCTCGAGCAGCCGGGCTCCGGCGTAGAGGCCGTCGTCGAAACCGAACCAGCGCTCCTTGAAGAACACGTGCCCGCTCATTTCGCCGGCCAGTGGCGCACCGGTTTCCTTCAGTTTGGCCTTGACCAGCGCGTGGCCGGTCTTCCACATCAGCGGTTCGCCCCCATGCTCGCGAATCCACGGCGCCAGCTGGCGGGTGCACTTGACGTCGTAGATGATCGGCTGGCCCGGACAGCGACTGAGGACGTCGGCGGCAAAGAGCATCAGCTGACGATCCGGGTAGATGATCTGGCCGTCCTTGGTGACCACGCCGAGGCGGTCGCCGTCGCCGTCGAAGGCGAGTCCGAGTTCGGCGTCGGTGTCGCGCAGGGCGCGGATCACGTCCTGCAGGTTTTCGGGCTTCGACGGGTCGGGATGGTGATTGGGAAAGTTGCCGTCGACGTCGCAGAACAGTTCGACCAGCTGACAACCGAGCGCGCGGAAGAGCTGCCCGGCAATCACGCCGGCAACGCCGTTGCCGCAGTCGACGACGATTTTCATCGCTCGCGCCAGGCGGACGTCGGCGACGATGCGCGCCAGGTAGGCGGGCAGGACGTCGGCACTGCTCGCCGTCCCCGCACCCTCGCGCAGCTCGCCGGCGTCGACGCGCCGGCGGATGCTCTGGATCGTTTCGCCGGCCAGCGTTTCGCCGCCGACGACCATCTTCAGCCCGTTGTAGTCAGGCGGGTTGTGGCTGCCGGTGACCGCCACGCAACTGCCGCAGCCCAGCTCGTGGGCGGCGAAGTAGGCCACCGGCGTCGGTACGCAACCGACGTCGATGGTGTCGACGCCGGCCAGGCGGATGCCTTCCATCAGTGCCGCCGCCAGCTCCGGCCCCGAAAGGCGTCCGTCGCGGCCGACGGCAATCGCTTGTTGACCCCGCTCGGCGGCCAGAGAGCCAAGGCCATGGCCAATGCGGCGGACGATGTCGCTGGTCAGCGTCTTGCCGACGATGCCGCGAATGTCGTAGGCCTTGAAGATTTCGCTGGGCAGGGCGGTGGCGTTGGCGGTGGCGTTCATTCAAACCTCGTTCTGAAAATAGTGGAGAAGGCGCTGCGGCAGCCAGTCAAGGTGCCCGGGTGGCTGGCCGGCAACGAAGCCGACGTGGCCGCCCTGCGCCGGGAACTCGCGCCGCACACTGGCGGCTACCTGGCTGGCGGTGGGCAGCGCCGGCTCGGGCAGGAAGGGATCGTTGCGCGCGTTGAGGAGCAGGGTCGGCAGGCGGATGCCGGGCAGCCAGGGCTTGCTCGAGGCGCGTCGCCAGTAGTCGTCGGCGCTGGCAAAGCCATGCAAAGGCGCCGTGACCTGTTCGTCGAAGTCGTGCAGATTGCGCGCTGCGCGCATCCGTCGCTCATCGAAGATTCCCGGGTGGCGGCGCAGCTTGGCGGCCGCCTTGCCCTTGAGCGTGTGCAGGAAGTGCCGGGTATAGACGCGGTTGAAACCACAGGCCAGATGGTGCCCGGAGACGCTGAGGTCGAGCGGGGCGCTGACTGCTGCTGCGGCGTGCAGGCAGTCGGCGGCTTCGGTTTCCCGTTCGCCAAGCCACTTGAGCAGCGCATTGCCGCCCAGAGAGACGCCGACTGCGTAGCGCAGGCGGTCGGAATGGAGCTGCTGCAGGCGGCGCAGAATCCAGTCGATCTCGTCGCTGTCGCCCGAATGGTAGGCGCGTGGCAGGCGATTGAGCTCGCCCGAGCAACCGCGGAAATGCACCACGACGCCGGTCCAGCCGATGGCCGCGGTGGCGCGCATCAGCGCGCTCGCGTAATGGCTGGCCGAGCTCCCTTCGAGGCCGTGAAAAAGCGTCAGCAGCGGTGCGGAAGCCGCCGTCGTCACGCCCGGCTGCGGGTCGCTCCAGTCAAGGTCGATGAAATCGTCGTCGGGTGTTGGCCAGCGTTCGCGGCGATAGCGCGGGGGAGCCGGCTTGATGAGCAGCGGGTAGATCGTCTGGGCGTGGCTACCGGGCAGCCACGACGGCGCACGGTAGCCGGTCAATGCAGAATCCGGGGCGGGCTTTCCTCGCGCTCGCCGGCACGCTTGTCGGCCAGGTCGCGATCGGCCGCGGTCGATGAATGATGGGCCAGCAGGCGCCAGCCGCTGGTTCCGCGCTGGAAGACGTTGGTGGCGAGCATCGGGCCGTGCGGTTTTTGCTCGTCGCCGATGTACAGCGTCTCGACGACGTTGTGCACCGCCAGGAGCATGCTGTTCCAGCGCAGAACGCGCGACAGGCGTACCTTGAGGCGCGGGTTATTGGCGAAAATACTCCGCCAGCTGTCACGGATCGCTGCCGTGCCGCTCAGCCGCTGGCCGGTCGGGTGGATGCAGACGATGTCTTCGTCGTCGGCCCAGACGCTCATCAGGGCGACCAGGTCGGCACGCGCGATGGCCTCGTAGAACGCAGCCTCGACGTCAGCGGGGCTGGCGAAGGTGGCGATCATTCGGCACTCCTCGCCAGGCAGGCGTCGAGCACGCGCTGCGGTTCGAGCTTGTTCAGGCAGTCGAGGTGGCCGAGCGGACATTCCCGCTTGAAGCAGGGGCTGCATTCGAGGCGCAGGCTGATGACCTGCGCCCGCTCCGACAGTGGCGGCGTGAAGCCTGGCGACGACGAGCCGTAGACGGCGACCAGCGGCCGGCCGAGTGCGGCGGCGACGTGCATCAGGCCGGAGTCGTTGCAGACGACGAAAGACGCTGCGGCCAGCAGGTCGATGGCCTGGCTCAGCGAGGTGCTGCCGCAGAGATTGCGTGGCGCGCTGGTCGTTTGCGCCAGCTCGGCGATCTGTTCGGCAATCGGCCGGTCTTTCGCCGAGCCGAGCAGCCAGACGGCGTAGCCCCGCGCGGCCAGCGCGTCGGTCAGCGCGGCGAAATGGCGCGCCGGCCAGCGCTTGGCCGGGCCGTACTCGGCGCCGGGGCAGAAGACCGCCAGTTTTTCAGGGAGGTCGAGGGAAAGTTCGGCGAGGGTTGCCGCGCGTTGCTCGTTGCTCGAAGTCAGTCGTGGCGACGGCAGCGGTCGCGGCAGCGGCGCGCCGGGGGCCTCGGCAAGCTGGGCGAAGCGCTCGGCCATCTGCGGCAGCACGGTCTTGTCGAGCGCATGGCGCTGGTTGATCAGGCCGTAGCGCTTCTCGCCGACGAAGCCGATGCGTTCGGGAATGCCGGCAAAAAACGGCACCAGCGCCGATTTGAGCGAGTTGGGCAGGACGTAGGCACGCTGATAGCCGGCTGCAGCGAGCCGGCGGGCGAGGCGGTGACGTGTTTTCAGCGACAGCTCGCCGTGGACAAAGGGGCTGTCGACGACCTGTGCGATTTCCGGCATACGTTCGAGGACCGGCGCCACCCAGCGCGGCGCCAGTGCGTCGAGCTGCAGGCCGGGCGTGCGTTCGTGCAGGCGCCGGAACAGCGGCTGCGCGAGAACCGTGTCGCCGATCCACGATGGGGCGACCATCAGCGCTTTCATGAGAACCTGTTCAGCCGGCTACCCCGCAGCGGACAGCCGCCGACGATCAGTGATGCCCTTTCGGCAATCCGCCGGTCAGCACGTAGTGCGCACTGCAGTACGGGCAGACGGCCTCCCCGGTGTGGGTGATCTCGAGAAATACGCGCGGATGCCGCGCCCACAGCGGTGCGTCGCTGGTGGGGCAATGCAGGGGCAGATCCTTGGCGCTGATCTCGATGGGCTTCTGCGGGGTGTTCTGGGGCATGGTGGAAACCTTGCAAACTGGGTTAGACGTAGGCGAGCCAGTCTGCATGCGCCGGAACCCGGCCATTCACGCAGTCGAAGTACAGGCTCTGGATGCGGGTGGTGATCGGTCCGCGGTGGCCGGCACCGATCTGGCGATTGTCGAGTTCGCGAATGGGCGTCACTTCGGCGGCGGTGCCGGTGAAGAAGGCTTCGTCGGCGCAATACACTTCGTCGCGGGTGATCCGCTTTTCGATCACCGGAATGCCGAGTTCGTCAGCCAGCTCGAGCACCGAGGCGCGGGTGATGCCCTCGAGGCAGGAGGTCAGATCCGGTGTGTACAGCTTGCCGTGCTTGACGATGAAGACGTTTTCGCCGGCGCCTTCGGCGACGTAGCCATCGACGTCGAGCAGCAGCGCCTCGTCGTAGCCGTCGTGCGCCACTTCCTGATGGGCGAGGATCGAGTTGGTATAGGTCCCGACCGACTTCGAGCGGCACATGTTGATATTCACGTGGTGACGGGTGAATGACGAGGTCTTGACGCGAATGCCCTTTTCCATGCCCTCGACGCCGAGGTAGGCACCCCACGGCCAGGCGGCGATGGCCACGTGCGTGCTGACTGCCGTGGCGGCAATGCCCATGGCTTCGGAACCGTAGAAGACGATCGGCCGGATGTAGCACGATTCGAGCTTGTTGGCGCGCACCACTTCCTTCTGTGCTTCGAGCAGCGTTTCCTTGTCGTAAGGCATTTTCATCTGGAAGATGTAGGCCGAATTGAACAGCCGGTCGGTATGCTCCTCGAGACGGAAAATGGCGGTGCCCTTTTCGCCCTTGTAGGCGCGAATCCCTTCGAAGACGCCCATCCCGTAGTGCAGGGTGTGCGTCAGCACGTGCGTCGTTGCCTGGCGCCACGGCACCAGCTTGCCGTCGTGCCAGATGAATCCGTCGCGATCCGCCATGGACATGTCTTGTTCTCCCTTTTGCTGGAAATCCTGAAGCGGAAAGTTTAGCCGATTTCGCCCCCCGGTTGGCGGTAAAATGGCGAGTTCCCGCTACCCGCAAGGCTTGTCGAATGGTCTGGAAACCCAACGTCACCGTCGCCTCTGTGCTCGAACGAGATGGCCGCTTTCTGCTTGTCGAGGAGGAGACCGAATACGGTGTCTGCTACAACCAGCCGGCAGGCCACCTCGAGTGTCGCGAGTCACTGATCGATGCGGTGGTCCGCGAGACGCTCGAGGAGACGGCCTGTACGCTGAATCCGCAATACCTGGTCGGCGTCTACAACTGCCGCAACGAAGCCCTCGACCTGACCTACCTGCGCTTTGCCTTTGGCGGCGAGATCGTCGCTCACGATCCCGGCCGGCAGCTCGACACCGGCATTCTGGCTGCGCACTGGCTGAACCTGGCCGAGATTCGCGCCCTGCAGGCGCAGCATCGCAGCCCCCTGGTGCTGCGCTGCATCGAGGACTGGCTGGCGGGCAGGCGCTATCCGCTGGATCTGCTGACCCACTGTCAATGAAGTGGCTGCTGGCGCTGGCGCTCCTGGCTGCGGCGGCACCGCTGAGCGCTGGCGAGGCGATCAGCGTCTGTTACAACTACGGTTGTCTGAGCCAATCCGACGTGCACTACGCCGACGAGCAGCTGGCGCAGATTCAGGCCCTGCTCGGCACGGCAGAGAGTGCCGCCGACGAGCGTGCGAAGCTGTCGCTGGCGATGGGCTGGCTGCTCGGCTGGGCCGGCCAGCAGACGCCGATTGCCGCCGACCGTGGCGGTAACACCGCCGACAATGGTGTCTATGGGAGGATGGATTGCATCGATCACTCGACCACCGGCACGCGCCTGCTGCGCTTGCTCGAGGCTCGCGGCTGGCTACGCTTTCATCGCGTTCTCGATCCGGTGTGGCGCGTGCTCTACCTGTTCCAGGTGCACCATGCGGCGCAGATAGAGGAGGTCGCGGCAACGGTCGGGAGCGAGTCGGGGACGAACGCCGCCCAGGCGGCAAGCGCCGGGGGCGGGGGCGGGGCAGCCGAGCCGGCGCGCTACGTCGTCGACAGCTGGTTTCGCGACAACGGTCAGCCGGCGCTGGTGATCGATTTGCAGAGCTGGCTGGATGGCCGGGAAGAGAACCTTGAACCTTAGCAAAGGCGGGAACATGAAGGTGGCAAAGACGGTGGTCGTCGGCTTGTCCGGGGGCGTCGATTCGGCAGTGGCGGCCATGCTGCTCAAGGAGCAGGGCTGGCACGTTCTCGGCCTGTTCATGAAGAACTGGGAGGACGACGACAGTGACGAGTATTGCTCGTCGCGACAGGATCTGGTCGATGTGATGAGCCTTGCCGACGTGATCGGCATCGACGTCGAGGTGGTGAACTTCGCTGCCGAATACAAGGAACGCGTTTTCGCCCACTTTCTCAAGGAATACCAACTCGGTCGCACGCCGAATCCGGACGTGCTGTGCAACTCGGAGATCAAGTTCAGCGCCTTTCTCGAACACGCGCTGAGCATTGGCGCCGATTGCATCGCCACGGGCCACTACGCCGGCGTGCGCGAGTTTGCCGGGACGTTCCAGTTGCTCAAGGCCGAGGACGGGACCAAGGACCAGAGCTATTTCCTGCACCGCCTGAATCAGCAGCAATTGGCGAAGACGCTGTTCCCGCTGGCCGGCCTGTACAAGCGCGAGGTGCGCAAGATTGCTGAAGCAGCCGGGCTGCACGTCGCGCTGAAGAAGGATTCGACGGGTATCTGCTTCATCGGCGAACGCCCGTTCAAGGACTTCCTGATGCGCTACCTGCCCAGGCAGAAGGGCGAGATTCGCAGCCTCGACGACGATCGCCTGCTCGGCGAGCACGACGGCGTCGCCTATCACACCATCGGCCAGCGCAAGGGTCTGCACATCGGCGGGGTCAAAGGCGGCAGGAGTGGTGACGGCGGCGACCACGACGCCTGGTTCGTGGCCCGCAAGGACATCGCCAGCAACACTCTATACGTCGTCCAGGGGCACGCACATCCGGCGTTGCTGACCGACGAGCTGCGTGCCGAGGACCTCTCCTGGGTGGCCGGCAGGGCGGCGCACACGCACTGGGTGTACACGGCCAGGACGCGTTACCGCCAGGCCGACGCCGCTTGCGAAATCGAGCGCATCGATGCCGACGCGTGCCTGATCCGCTTCGCCGAGCCGCAATGGGCGGTGACGCCGGGCCAGTCGGTCGTGATCTACGAAAGCCGCGTCTGCCTCGGCGGCGGCGTTATCGCCTGATCGCGGTGGTGTTTGCCCGCGGCGCCCCTCATGTGGCGCCACGGCTGTCGCGCCGGCTTCAGACCCACGCGTCGGCGCCTGCTGATCGCAGGCGGTCGCCGATGTTCGCCCCGGACTCGTCTGCCGCCCGATCTGATCGATGTTGGCCGGTGCGAAATGTCACGTTGACGGGCGGCAAACTGTCGGAAAATTTTACAGTGGTATGCATTCTTGGCTGTTGAAGTGCGCTAAGTCTTTGATTGTGCGATGTGAAATGTTTCTGGCACGGTACGTGCTTATAGTTGGTCGGGTCCCATGAAAGTTACAGCCCGCCAGGTTTGCCGAGTTCAATGGACTAACTAATACCCTCAAGGAGAAAATTGTGATGAAAAAAAGAATGCTGGCTTCGGCCATCTGCGGCCTGGGCCTTATGGCTTCGGGTGCTGCTTCCGCCACTGTCATCGGGGGTGTCGATTTCGGCCCCTTCGGCTTCCACATCGATACCACCACGCTGGCCGAGACCTTTGTCGGCGCTAACGGCGACATCGCCCGGGGTTACGGCGTCGTCAATACCATCAACGGCAACAACGCCTACGCCGGTACCGACAAGCTGTTCTTCATCTTCGACAACTATGTCGCGAAGGATTACACCCCGACCACGGTCAACTTCTCGGGTGGCGTGATCAAGATCTACAAGCGCGCAGACTTCAACCTGCTCCTGCAGGGCTCGGAAGGCGTCGGCGGCAACCTCGACCTGATCGACGACGGTATCCTGTGGGCGACGATGACCGGCCATGCGCAGCAGGGAACGGTCAATACCCTGTCGGCAAGCGGTCAATTCACCGGTGCGTCGCTGAGCTTCACGGGTGCGGGCCTGCTGGATATCGACCAGACCCCGGGTACCGGCCTGCTCGACGTGCAAACGCGCCTCAACGGCAACGACATCCCGGACGGCGTTGCTCCTGGTTTCGGCTTCGCGGACGTTGCCCTGACCACCTCGGCCAACAACTTCGTGCTGAACCCGTTCGACAATACGACTGGCTGCCGCACCGGCGGAGCAGTTGCTGGTCAGTGGTGTCTTGCTGGCTCGGCCGACCTGCGCGGTACCATCATTCCTGAGCCGGGCGTTCTGGCTCTGCTCGGTATCGGCCTGCTGGGCGTGGTTACCTCGCGCCGCAAGAGCAAAGCCGCCTAATCGGGCTTTGCGGGGGGCGAATAGCCTCCTCGTTTCGGGAGCCCCGCTTGCTTGGCAAGCGGGGCTTTTTCGTATATAAACGGGCGATGCCGAACCCCGCCCTGATCCCGACCTTCCTGCGCGAACTGCTGGTCAGCCGCAGCCTGCCACGCGAGCCCGAGCCCGACCTGGTCATGGACGACCCGCAACAGGTTGCCGCCTACGCGGAAGCCGGGCGCATCGACGGCATCATGGCCTCGTCGTACCTGTTCCATTCGGCGCGTATCAGCCAGGTCGTCCAGGGGTGCAAAACGGTGCTCGACCTCGGTTGCGGTCCGGCGACACAGCTTGCCCAGGTCGCCCAGTTCAATCCCGAAATCGCCTTCACCGGCCTCGACCTCTCGCCGGCAATGCTCGCCGACGCGCAGCGCCATGTGCAGGAGCTGGCCCTGAGCAACGTGGATTTCCGTCAGGGCGACATCACCCGCCTGGACAGCTTCGCCGATCACAGTTTCGATGCGGTGATCAGTACCATGGCGCTGCATCACCTCCCGACCCTGCAACACCTCGACGACTGCCTGGCCGAGGTGGCTCGCGTGTTGCGTCCGGGTGGCGCCCTGTACCTCACCGATTTCAGTCGTCTGAAGTCGCTCAAGTCGGTCATTTTCTTCGCTTACATGAATGCCGACCATCAACCGCACATTTTTTCGCTGGATTACGAGCGCTCCTTGCGCGCGGCGTTCCTCAAGGAAGAGTTCGAAAGTCTGGTCAGCCGCCATTTTCCTGCCGAGGTCAGCGTTCAATCGACCTTCAAGGTGCCCTTCCTGGTGATCATCAAGACCGCGGATCACCCTCTGCCAGAGGCGCTTCGCCAGCGGATCGCGGCGATGTACAAGGCACTGCAGCCGCGCTACCGTCGTGACCTCAACGACATCCGCAATTTCTTCGCCCTCGGCGGCCTGCGCAACGATCCCTTCTCGTAGTCGCGAAGCAAAGTGGAGTGGCGTGGGAGTGTGGCTCCCGAGTTCGACACTTTCCGCGTGCCAAGCGCATAAATGACGCCCCAAGGCTTGCAAAAACAATGCGTTAGTGTTTTGCGGGAAATGGCCATGTAGTGACACGTTATTTCCTTTAGGCTATTGCCTATAGGTTTTGTGGCCGCTACAGTAGCGACATGTTCGTAAAGATCACCACTTCGGGGCCGAGGCGCTACGTGAAGCTCGTCGAGGCCTACCGCGACACCGGCGGCGTCTCCCGCCAGCGAGTCATCGCCACCCTCGGGCGGATCGAAGCCGTGCGCGCCGGCGAAGCCGACTCGCTGGTCAATGGCCTGTTGCGCGCAGCAGGCAAGCCGTCCCTTGACGAGGGCACCGGTGACGTATCCTTCGCGCCGGCGTTGTCGGTCGGCGACACCTGGCTGCTCACCGCCCTGTGGCAAGAACTGGGCTTCGCCGATGCCTTCCGCCGGGTATTGCGCAACCGCCGCCAGTTCGACGCCGAGCGCCTGTTGCGGGTGATGGTCTTCAACCGTCTGTGCGATCCCGAATCGAAGCTGGGCATCCTGCGCTGGCTGGAAGGCACCCGCGTTCCCGAAGTGGCCACCGAGTCGGTCACCCATCAGCATCTGTTGCGTACCATGGATACGCTGGCGGACGGCGCCGAGACGGTGGATAAGGTCCTGGCCGGTCTTCTGCGCCCCTTGATCGACCAGGAGTTGTCGATCGTCTTCTACGACCTGACGACGATCCGTACCGAAGGCGGCACCGATCGCCCTGACGAGGTCCGGCGCTTTGGCCTGTCGAAGGATGGCGGGATCGTCCGGCAGGTCATGCTGGGGGTGGTACAGACCGCCGAAGGCCTGCCGATTCATCACGAGGTCTTTGCCGGCAACAGCGGCGAGACGACGACGCTGGTGCCGACGATCGACAAGGTCCTGGCGCGCTATCCGATCAAGCGGGTGGTGCTGGTTGCCGATCGGGGCTTGCTGAGTCTGGATAATCTGGAAGCCATCCGCGCGATTCGGGTGGGCGGTCAGCCACTGGAATTCATTCTGGCCGTCCCGGCCCGCCGCTACGCGGACTTCGATACCTTGCTGGCCGAATTCCATGAGCAGCGTTGCCTGTCGGCGACCGAAGAGGTCGTCGGGGAAGTGGAATGGCAAGGCTTTCGTCTGATCGTGGTGCACCGCCCCGACATCGCCAGCGAGCAGGGTCAGGCGCGGGATGAGCGCATTGAGGCGCTGGAGGCCGACGCGGCAAGGTGGGCGGGCAAGCTCGATGGTCAGGATTCCGGGCAGACACACCGTGGCCGGAAGTTGTCGGACGCCGGCACGACGGCGCGCTTCTACCGTGCTGTCACAGAGGCCCACCTGGCGAACATCGTCAAGGTCAATCTGGCGGCGGAGGTATTCACCTACGAGATCGACGAGCGGGCCTTGAGTCGTGCGCGCATGATGGACGGCAAGCTGATCCTGGTCTCGAACATGCCGGATCACACGCCTGCCGAAATCGTGGCGCGCTACAAGGCACTGGCCGACATCGAGCGAGGTTTCCGTGTCCTGAAGTCGGAGATCGAAATCGCGCCGGTCTTCCATCGCTTGCCGAACCGGATTCGGGCGCATGCCTTGATCTGTTTCCTGGCTCTGGTGCTCTATCGGGTGCTTCGCATGCGCCTGAAGGCCAGGGATAGCCAGCTCTCACCGGAACGTGCGCTGGAGATCGCGCGCCGCATCCAGTTTCACCAGATCACCTTGCATCAACGTCAGTCGGCGTCCGGCCTGTCGGCCATGACGCCACAACAGAAGGAGCTGTTCGAGACCGTCGCCCTGCCAGAACCGTCCGCCAAGCGTTTGTAGTGCCAATTTCACTTGCGTGAATTGCGCATATTCAATGGTTTACGGGATTTACTGTCGAACTCGGGGTGGCTGGCTGTGGCGGCCGGCGGCCTCAGGGCGCCGCCCCATCCGCCCGCACGTCATTGCGAGGAGGCGCAGCCGACGCGGCAATCCAGAGGTCTTGTTTTTCGCCTGGCCGACGGAGCGCACCCGTCGCCAGAGAATGGAGCTGGATTGCCGCGTCGGCTGCGCCTCCTCGCAATGACGACGGTGGCTGGCGAGTGCCTGTCCGGATTCGGCGACGCGGGCAGCGGCGTGGAGCAGGTGAAATCCCGCCAGCGCACGGGTTTCAGGCGGCGGTCATGGTCGCCGAAAGTCTTGTCAAGAACGCCGCTCTCCACGACCCCGACAATCCTGCAAGGCCACCACGAACCCGCTGTGCGCAGCGGGCCGTGGCGCTGCGCTCGTGCGCCTCAGACGACCAGTTCGCCCGGTTCGATACGTCCCATGCCGATATAGACGTGGGCAGCCTGATTGAA
Organism: Candidatus Accumulibacter sp. ACC005; assembly: GCF_907163215.1. NCBI lineage: Bacteria > Pseudomonadati > Pseudomonadota > Betaproteobacteria > Candidatus Accumulibacter > Candidatus Accumulibacter sp. ACC005. Next base: position 37,573 of record NZ_CAJQUB010000018.1, read on the forward strand.
CAGGCTGTCGAGATCCGGCCATCTCGTCTCCGGAACGGCGCCGGTGATCCAGCCGTTCGGCGCCTGCAGGAAGAAACCGGTATAGCAGTCGTTCGCCTTGTCGCCGCCATCGTCCATGTTGCACAGCGCCAGCGGGCCGATGGCCGTGATCGGCACAGGGTAGCCGTCGTCGGCGCGGACGCCGAAACCGATCACGTTGAAGCGCTCGGTGATGCTCCAGGTCTTGATGTCGTCCTTCGCCGAGGTGTCGATGGAAATCACTATCCAGCCAGCCTCCGCCGGCACTATCGCCTCAAACTGTCTTTTGGCCATCTTTCTATCCTTGAAGTTGTGAGCAGACTTGCGCAGCACCATTGCCGGCACAGGCGGAAACGTATCACGTTCGCGCGTTCACAAGAAGCGTGGCCGGGCAGCGTTTCCTTGCCGTCCGGCGGTCCGGTTGGGCGGTAGAAGCGACGCCAGCAGGCGCCGCGGGCCGGTACTCAGGCCGACCGGGTGGCTTGCGGCGAGGAGTCCAGCGTCACCTGCAAACGGCTGTTTGGATTGACGGTCTTGCCTGCCAGTTGGGTGACGAAGGACAGCTTCCAGTTGTCGCGCCGGTAGCGCGGGTCGTCGCTGCCGAAGGTGAAGCCGGCGAAGGGGGCGCCGAAGTCGATCTGCGGCTGCCCTGGCCACGCCTGCGGCTCGGCAAAGGTCAAGGACAGCCCCGTCGGCGCCTTCGCTCCCTGGGGCCATTGCAGGTCGTGCAAGGTCTGCCCGATCGTGGACACATCCGCTGACGTGATTCGGTGGTCGGAATCGACGTCGGCGACGAGCAGAGGATCGATTCGCGACCAGGCGGCAAAACCGTTGTCCGCTTGCAAGGCAAGCCGCGAAATCAGCGCCAGATCGGCTTTTTCCCAGGTGCCGTTGCCGTTGGTGTCGCCGACATAGCCGACACTCTGCAGCCCGTCGCGGTCGGCGCCGGAGAGCGACTGCGCGTTGATCGACACCTGCTGGATATCGAGTACCTGCTGCGTGCCGTACGGTGCCGTCGCCGGAACGCTGGCGACGAGGTCGAGCAGCGTGACCGTGCCGGCGGCGATGGCGGTTGCGGTCTCGATATTTACCCGAAGTTCACCGCGAAGCGGGCGGTCGATCTTCAGCACGGCATCGGCAGGCAGGCCGGAGCCGGGGAGCGCAGCGCTGATTTCAAGCAGCGCGGGATCGAAACGGATGACGAAGCTCAGCTGCCGCACCTCGCCCGGGCTGAGCAAGGTCAGCGGCAGATGCTGGCCGGCGGCCGGCACGTTGACCGCCTGGCCGGGCCCGCGCATGAAGTCGGGCAGCGCCAGCTGCGTTGCCGGCACGGCGTCGAGCGTGAACGAGGTGCGAAAATCGTCGCCGGGAACGATGTCGCCGTCACCGTTGCCGTCGAGGTCACTCCATGCGCTGTGAAACGCCTGCGGCCCACTCCTCAGCGTCAGGCGGTAGGTGTCGGCGAGCAGGCCGTTGCCGCCGACCAGGTAGCGCAAGCCCCGGTAATCCGCGTCGACGACCAGCGACCCGTTGACCACGCCGGCACTGCCGATGAGAACGATGTCCGCCGCGCCGAGACCGGTGAGCGCTGAGTCGTAGAGATTGATCCTGCCGGCCTCGAAGACGTCGTTGAAACGCACGGTAAAGCCGCCATGGTCGTAGCTGAACGAAGTGACTTGCAAGGGCGGCGGCAGAATCGTCACGGCCAGCGGATCGAGCGCATAGCGGCCATCATCGTCTACGGCCGTGGCACGAATGAGCACTTCGCCGAGTACACCGCTGTAGCGGTGGCTGACTTGGCCGGGATTGCCGTCGATGTCGACGATCTGGCCGTCGCCCCAATCGATTTGCCAGCCATTGATGCGGTCGTCATCCGGATCGCTGCTCCTCAGTTCGAGCGTGAAATCCTCGTCGGCGTAGGTCGCCTGCAGGCCCCCGGCGCTCAGCGTCGGCGCGTCGTTGACCGGGGTGACGATCACGCGGACGGTGGCGATATTCGATTCGACCTCCTTGCCGAGCAGGCGATAGGCGAAGCGATCGGTGCCGTTCCAGTCGGCTTGCGGGCTGTAGGTGAAGCTGCCGTCGCCATTGACGGCCACCTTGCCATGTAGCGGGCCGTCGACGAGCACGGGAACGATGCCGCTCGTCTCGCTGCCGATCTCGTCGCCAGACTGCACGCCTGAATCGTTGTCCAGGACGGCGATGCGTAGTGGCGTGTCCTCGGCGGTGGTTGCCTCGTCGTCCCGCGCTGCAAGCGCTTGCCCGCCACCGAGCCGCAGGTCGCGGACCGTGACCTGGCTGCTGACCGCGGCGGCACCGCGCCCAAAGCCGATCAGGTCGAAGCTCAGGTTGACGACCGTACCCGGGGCGATGCCGGTCAGGTCGACGACGACCGACACGCCGCCGTCGGCGTTGTGCAAGGTCGTGACGCCGGCGGCCCTGTGCTCGCTCCCATCCGCTTGCAGGTTGAAGATCGCGTCACTGTTCGCAAGGCCGCTGCCACCCATCAGCGATTGCCCGGTGCTGGCGTCGATGAGCGCCACTTCGAAGGCGTCGTCGGGCGCGGCGTCGACGTCGTCCAGGGCGATGTCGGCCAGGGTGAAGGACAGCGTACGGTCGTTGGCGCCGACGACAAAGGCCTGGTTGAGGCGGGTCTGCGACGAGGCAGCTTCCCTGAGCGTCGCAGCACCCTGCGTGAAGACGACTTCGCCGCTGGTGGACCAGGCAGAGCCGTCGATGAAGCCGGCGTCAAGCAGGGTGGGGTTGGCGGCAATGCTGAACTGTGCGATCGCAGCGCTGAGCGTGTCGCCGGCCGGGTCGTTTGTTTCGGCTGGGCGCAGCCGCCTGAGCCGCAGCGATCCGACGCTACGGCTCAGCGGCAGCGGTGCGCCGGGAGGGGTGGAAGGATCGTACGGCAACGGTGCCGAGTTGGTGCCGGCGAGCAGACCGTGCAGCGCGGCGAGTTCGCTGGACGTGGGCAGGCGACGCACGCCGGGCAGAAGTGTTGACGCCATCAGGTCGTGGCTGTCGCCGCTGTGCTCGAGTCCCGCCGCGTGGCCGTATTCATGGCGCAGAACGGTGAGCAGATCCATCCTGCCCTCGGCGTCGGAGCCCGGTCTGGCGATCAACTCGAACGGGTTGCTTGTGGGCAGGAACTCGGCGTTGTCGGAGGGCGTGAGGTCGACGAACCAGCCGTAGCCGGCGGCGGTGGGGGAGAGGGTGATGGTTGAACCTTGGCTTTGGCCCGTGGTTTGCCCGATCACTGCATGGGGAATATCGCCAAAACTTAAAAGGGGCGCGCGTTGCGCGGCATTAGTGGTTAATCCGATGAGGTGACTTTCTAGAGGGTACTCTTTCGGCAGGTGGTTAAGTATGCGCCATTCGCCTTGTTCGCAGTGTTTTCTGTATATTTTCTGATATTTATCATAGTCAGCCCCGGGTTTAATTGAAATGTCGATAACCTCTATGAAATAGATTACTTTAATATTTTTTTCTCCAATATTAACTAGAAAAACTACTTGGTCGTCACCGATGTAGCCATTTTCTGGTGCGTATTTAAACTGAAATACGTTTCTTGTTGAAATCGTGCCGTGCCGTGGTTGTTGAATTATGTTAACCGCTGCTGCCTCGATGTCTGCTTGCAGGGTGCCGTCGAATCTGGCGTCTGGAAATATCTGTCCAGCACTATCTCTTGGGTGAATGTCAAGTCCATCTGAAAAAGGTGAGTCGCCGCCCTTTGCCATCCGTTCAAGAGTGGGTGATACGACACAAACACCCATGGTTCCATAAATCAACTCTGGTCTCCCGGTGGCGGTGTTGTCTGCAATTTCAATGACGGACTGAGGTGTCATATCAATACCATAATCAACCATGCTCGGCATGTCTGAAATTAACATCTTTGGTTCTCCCGGAAAGCTGTAGATGTTGGGCTTCGATCCTCTCGGAAACTCGTGCAAATCCGTTTTTGAGGCGGCCGTAAATGCGGATTTAGGCTCGCTCCGCATGTTCTGGGCGCTCGGATCAATCATTTGCAGAGTTCGTGTATTTAGAACTAAGCCAAACTTCCTGTTGTAAGTCTGAGCTTTTTCGATCGTGATGCCCATGGCTTTGAGCGCTAACTCCATGTTACCGTAGGCGTTTTGGTCGTATACTAGCCGATTGATATTGTTCCATGTTTCCTGTCTTTGGTTTCTTTGAAATTGTGTTGGATTTCCTTGAATTCCTGAATGAACCTCTCTAAAGTTCTGCTGGTCACCTTGCGAAGTGTTGTCAATGCGTTCATTTAGGTCGTTCCAAATTGACCCATATCTCCAATACCACGCGCCAACTTGGGCCGCCAATTGCCGATTCGACGACACCAAGGCGTAGTCGGCGATCAAGTCATAATTAGTCCCGAGAAGAGTGTTCAAGCTAGGCACTTGGCGCTGCAGGAAGGGCCTGTAGCTTCTATCGGGGCCGCGGGTTAGTTGAAGTGAAGCAATCGTTCCTCCATTTGTCGCAACTGTGTAGTTGTTTCGACCAGTAATATGGAGAAGTCCGCGCCCCCTAAAGGCGGAGCCGTCATGTGTGTTTGGCATGTTTCCATTGCGGTTGGCGTACTGCTGATCAAAGTACGCTGCCGTTGCAGCTTCGGAGTTCCAGCCGCTCTCATACATCCATTCCAGCCTACCAGTTTCATGGTAGGTATTTGCCAAAAATGCGGCAAGCCTCTTTGGGGTGTTGATTTCAAAGGTCCTCAGTGCTTCATTAATAGGAGTCACCCATTCGGCCATTCGTTCACTGCTTGAGTCCATGATTGCCGCCAGCGACTCGGCAGTCAGTTGTGAACCAATACCTCCACCGTGGTCGCCAAGACCACCTAATAGCAGCTTGCCATTGTTGATGATTCCTCCGGCCGATGTTCCGTCGCCAAACAATGCTCGATGAATGGTCAGCTGCTCTTCAGGCGTGCTTCCCGAACGAACCCGCTGCACCTGCTCGTCGAGCGATCCATTGCCGCTTACCTCGTCTGTGCGGACGGAAGCGTATACAGCCAGGAAGTCACGCAAGGCTTCCATCTGATTGTTGATCCCTCGTCCATTTATCAAAGGGTTTTCCGGGTCAGTGACGCCGCGGCGTCGATTGGGGTTTTGAAGAAGTTCCGACAAGGCGAGCGCATTTGTATAGTTCCATGTTCCGGTATTCAAAGCTGCTGTTATTCCCCCGTTATCTGATCGCAGGCCGAACAGCCACTCGTCTCCGTCGATCGCCGTCTGGTTTGGAAGTGACACGTATCGCTCATTGATCCCCAGGTTGAGCATCGTGCCCAAGGAGCCGGTGCCGTTGAACCACAGCGCATAAGGCCTGCCCTGCGCAGTCGCTGCATCTTGCGCCGAAAGCATGAGGTCATAGATCCAGCTCGTGCCCATCGCTGCAGTGGGGTTCGTCTTGTCGGTCATGTCTTCCCAGCCCACGAGCTGCTGACTTCCGGACGGAAAGAAATCGAGCCAGTGCGGTGCGTTGTAGGCGTTCAGCCAGGCGACGTCACGCTCGGAAAGCGTGACGGGCGGCAGCGGGGTGGTGCGCGTGCTGGCTCGTCCCCCTACCGTGATTTGCTCCGTAAGGGTGGTGGCGTAGGCGGTCTTTCCATCGATGATCTGGTCAAACTGCCGCAAGGCGATGTGCTCGGCGTCGTCGATTGTGCCGTTGACGGTGATTTCTCCCGTATTCATTGCGGAGAGGCCAAAGCCCAGGTACTTCAATCGTTGCTCCACCCGCCACACGTCGAGAAGGTCGTTCTCGGCGCCGGGGCGCGCACTGAGGCCGGCTGCGCCGGCGAAGGGGTGGTACCCCGGATTGTTCAGCGGCCGATCGCCGAAGAAAACGGTTTCCGCCGCTCGCGTGTAATCCACTACGCGCAGTTTCAGGAGCAGGCGCTTTTCCGGATCGTTCCTGTCGTAGCCCTTGAGGGAGAGGGTGATGTCGGCGGCAGGCAGCGTCTTGCCCTGGCGCAGGCGATCGACATCGATTTTCGGCGCGAGGAAGACGATGCCGCTGTCGCGGAGCGTCTTCTTGCCCAGGTCGGTGCTGACCGCTTGCAGTCCGGAGTAGGTCGCACTGGTCGCTGCCTGCGCCGACGTGAATCCATCCTCGCGTTCGGCGGTGAGCAGGAAGCCCTGGCCGTCCCTGACCAACTGCGCGGCGCCGCCGACCTCGATGTTTTCCCAGTTGATGTTGAAGTCCGCGTCGTTCAGATCCGCCAGCGTGCTTGCGTATTCGTCACGGATAAGCTTGAAGAGGTCTATGCGGGCGACGTCGCCGTAGTTGATTTCAGGGACTTTTCCGCCCGCGTCAGGGTCGATGGTCGTCCGGAGGAACGAGCCGCCATCGACCGGCGCCGTGAAGTCCACCGCGTCGGGTTGCAGTAGTTGGCTGGTCGCCATTCCGTGGATCCAGCCGGAAGTCAGTTGCGGGCTGTCGGCGAGGTTCAGCTTGCTGGGCGTGACGACCTGGGTCGTCACGCCATCGATTCGCTGGCGATCGATCGGCAGGGGTCGTGGCGACGCCTGCCTGGCGAGCGAATTTCTTTCCGCGGCGGCGATGAGCGCGTCCAGGTCCCAGACCAGGAGGCCGCTCGCTGGCGGTGCTTCGCCAATGGTCGGCCAGTAACGGATGTCCGCCCACAACGTCCTGCCGCCGTCGGTGACTTGCAGGCGTGAAAAGTTGGCGTCGATGATCGGCGAGGTCGCGCCGAGATATTCCGGCGCCGCAGCGAAGGGATTCTTGACGATACCGATCTTGCCGCCTGCCTGCCGGGCACCGGTCTGAGGGTCATCCAGCGCGTACAGCGGATCGACGAAGTCGAAGAAGTAGTCGGCGACGAGCGCGTATTCGTTGCCGTTGCGCGCAACGATCACCGCTGGCGATTGCGCACGCTGGATATTCAGCTGGTAGTTGCCGTCGAGGCGGCTCATGCCGGGCAGGGCGCCGGACATCGGGATTTGCCTGAAGACCGGCGTTCCCTGAAGTCTTCCCGAATTGCTCAACTCGACGGTGATCGTGGCCAGGCCCGCGTTGTCGTCAAGTGCGTCGCTGAGCAGCAGTCGCAGCGTATTGCCCTTGATGCCCGCGGACGCAATGTACTGCGGCCCCTTTCCTTCGCGGGTCGGGAAATCGACCTGCACGAAGGCGCCGGCGCCGGTGGCGGCGAGGCGGCCGCTTCGTTCCTGCAGTTGATCCAGGTCCAGGATGAAGACGTTGCCGCTGTCCGGCTGGCTACGCGCCATGGCCACGTCGATGCTCTGCTTGCTGGCAGTGAGCGCCAGGTAGCTGTGGGCGCCGTGCGTCAGCGCCATGTCGATATAGCCGTACGGCGCGTTCTGGCCGCTCACTGCCGCGGGCAGCTCGACTTGCCGGATGGCCAGGAAGTCGCTGGCGGTTTCGTCGATATTGACGCGCAGGAGACGGTAATTGCCAGCCGGGTCGTAGGGGCCGCCCTCGGCGACATAGAGCCACTGCCCGGAAACGGCCAGGCTGCTGACATTGGCCGTTCCGACGCTGAAGCTTATTGTTGCGCTCATGGTCGCCGTATCGATGACATGGATGGTGCCGTGCGCACCGGCGACGAAGGCGAGGCGGTTGTCGAGGCTGAAGGCGATCTGGTCGGTCTTGCTGCCGCCACCGACGGTCGGGTCGCCGTTGGCGTCCAGATAGGGGATCTCCTTGACGATCTCGCCATTCCTGAAAATCTGCATCCGGTTGGCGAGGGTGACGACGCTGAAGTCGGTCTGTCCTGCGAGGGCGACGTGGCCCGCCTCGCCGTTGGCCAGCCAGCGTGTCGCGCCGGGATTGGCCGGGTCGACGCTTTGCAGCATGCGCTGCACGGTGATCACATGGAGTCCCAGTGCCAGCTGCGGCGGAAGGTCGATGTCCACGGTCATGCGCGCAGCGCCGGGTGCGACCGCTGCGAGGTCGACCACCTTCTGCCACAGGCGCATGCCGTCGCGCATTTCCTGACTGTCGTTTCGCCAGACGGCGGAACTCGCTTTGCCGTACGGATCGACCTTGGGCTCGTCCGGGGAGATCCACACTCGCAGGGCGCTGGCTTGCGCCGCCATTCCGGGGACTGCCGCCGGCTGGAGGTCTTCGACGGTCAGCTGCAGCTTCCCGGCAGCGAGCATTTTGACGTCGGTGATGCGTGGCGAAGTGCCCGTGTCCCGGGTGCCCGATCCGCTTTCTCCGGGTGTCGCGATGGTCAGCGTGAGTTCGCCGTTGTCGAGGCTTCTCTGCACCGGGACGACCTGGTAGACGCCGCCGAAGTCCAGGTTGATGGCGTAGATTTCCGACGTTCCGGCGAACATGCCGATCAGGTTCGTCGCTGCGCCGGCACCCGTCAAGCCGCCGTTCGCCAGGTTGCCAGCCAGCGAAATCGCCAGCGAATTCGTCGTCAGGGCAAAGACGTTGACGCCGTTGCCGCGCACTGTCAGCGCACCGGTCTCATGGTTGCTGCGGGTCTTCACGACAACGAGATCGCCGGAAGCGCTGACGCCGCCGTACGGTGGGCTGGCGGTGCGGGCGACGAGCCGGCCCTGCGCGTCGGTGCCGACGAAGCCGTTGTCCAGGAGCCACCATTTGTCCTGCAGGATGCCGTTGACGTCGGGGGCGGTGCCGCGGCGCAGAAACAGGACTTCGTCGCCGGCTTCGACCCCGACCTCGGCCTGCAGCGGGATCGCCAGTTGCACCGGGACGCTGCTTGCCTGTTCGCCGAGATCGAGGCGGAACGCCGCGAGGGTTTGCAGGACCTCCGGTGCCGGCGCAGACATTCCCGTTTCGGCGAGCAATTCGGCCACGGCGATGCGCCGTATCGAGACCAGCGCATCGTCGCGCAGGGCTCCCGCTCCGATCATCACCGTCTCGCCGGTCGCCGCCTGCACCACGCCACCCTGGTCGGCGGCGATGGTGATGCCGGCCGGGGCGGCGGTGTTCGGGTCATCGTCGGTCAGTGCGGCGGCCTGCACACGCAGGCGGATAGTGCTCTGGCCGATGACCTGGTCGCTGACGCCGCCGTAGCGATCGACGACGCTGGCCAGGTGAACGATGGCGACGCTGACTTCGCCGGGTCGCAGGGCGGTGATCAGCCCGTCTTCGCCGAGGCTGGCGATGCTCGCGTCGGAAACGACGTAGCGCGTGCCGCTGTACACCGGCGGGGTGGCCGGGATGACGATGTCGAAGCTTTCGCCGCTCTCCGGGTCGAGGTAGCGTTCCAGCGTTTCCGGTGCGCCGGAGAAGTTCGTCTGGCTCGCGGTGTGGATGTCGATCGGCTGATCGCTGTAGGGGTCGGGCAGGCGTACCTTCAATTGCCGCGTGTCGCCCGGCATCAGGGTGAGCGTGCCCGGGTAGACGTCCGGCTCGATGGACAGGCTTTCGTCGCCGCCGTAGCCGCTGGCACTTTCGTTCTCCTCTGCGCCGGCTTCGCGGTCGAAGGGCAGCGCCGCAGCGCGAACGTTGATCGCCGCGGCGGCCTGGACCAGGCGTCCATCGTTGTCTACGCGCTGAATCATGAGCAGCGCCGGGCCGACGCCGGTCGCCCGGACAATGTCGTGCGTGTCGTCGACCTGCAGCGGGTTCGGCAAGCGGCCACCGAGCTCCGTCAGATCGGCGCTGCCGAGCGTGAGATAGGCGGCGTCGGTGATGGCGACGGACTGCTCGTCCGCGAAGTCGGCGCTTGCCTGCAGGCGGGCAAACTGGCCACTGGCCAGCGCCGGCAACTGCGCGAGATGCAGGCGCAGCAAGCTTGCGCCACTGACGTCGATCGTCAGCTCGAGCGGAGCGCCGGCGGCGAAACCGTCATCGGCCTGCAGCGTCAGCGTCGCTGCACCGCTGTAGCCGGCTTCCGGGGTGAAGCTCAGCGTCTGGCCGTCGGCTTCTATTCGGCCGCTGCCGTGGCTGCTGCCGAGAACGCGCCAGAACAGCGTGTCGCCTTCGAGGTCCTCGGCGAACTTGCTCAGCGCGCCGCGCGTGGCCAGATCGGTGTGCGTGTTGAGTACTGCGGAAGCACCGTTTGCCGTGTTCGCTGCCGTCGGCGCGCGATTGGCCCTGAAACCGTAATTGGCGTAGAGGACCTGGCGGTCGGCGCTGTCCATCCGGCCGTCGCCGTTGATGTCCGCCACACGGTCCTGTGCGGCAGCGGCTTGCTCCCAGGCCTGGCTGTCGGCGGCGTCGATGCGGCCGTCGCGGTCGAGGTCGCCGGCGACGCTGATGCGCAGTTGCGCTGCGCCGTTGCCGCTGATGCGAATCAGCTTGACGCCGGCCTCGCTGACGCGCAACAGGCGGGTGTGCGTGCCGTTCACCGTGGTGCTGCCAATGGTCTGGGCGCCGACGACTTCGAGCCGGGCGTCGGCGGGGAGCATCGTTTCGAGCGCCAGGATCACGGCGCCCTGAGCCCCGGGCGCATGTATCGTCGATTCGATTTCACTCTCGCGCACACTGAAGGCGAGGTTGATGCCCGTATCGGCGTTCAGCTCGCCGGCCCAGGCGTTGGTGTCGCTGCTGCCCCAGCGCACGGCGGCGCCGAGGTAGGCGGTGAGGGGGTCGGTGAGCACTTGCCCGCCAGCGGCGTAGGCGATCGGCGTCCCCGGATCGCCGTCGTCGAGGCGGCGGACGAGGATCAGCCGGCCGGCGCTGTCGTAGCGGTAGGCGATGGCGGTGGTGCCACCGGCGCCGTCAGGAGCCGTAAGGCGCACGATGTGCCCGGCGCTGTCGCGCTGGAAATCCACGCGCTCGGCGAAATCGCCGTTCACCGCCGCGATGCCGGCGTCCGAAACGAGCCAGGATTGGCCGTCGGCGAAGGCGATGCCGTTGATCGTCCCTTGCGCGTCGAGTGTGTAGCGCGTGCCGTCCGGGGCGGTCAGCGTGTAGGCGCCGGGCACCCAGGGCAGGCCGCTGTCCTGCGCGTAGAGTCGATCACCCTGGCGCTGGAGACGGTCAGCGCCGCTGCGCGCCTCGTCGGCGTGCGCCTGCAGTGTCCAGCCGCGGTCGCCGCTGAACGACGGCCGCCAGACCTGCGCTGCGCCGGCTTCGCTGCCCAGGCGTTCGCCTTGCACGCCGAGAACGAACGAGAGCTGGGTCAGGCCAGCGCTGGCGTCGGCAAGGTCGGCCGGGATGCTCAGCCAGACGCGCGCGCCCAGCGCCCACGCGGCGCTTGCCCCGTTGGCCAGCATTGCCGGCTGGTCGCTGCTCAGCCGACTGGCGAGCAGCGGCAGCGTCCAGTTGCCAAAGTCGCCGCGGTTGTCGGCCGGCGCGCCGCTATTCGTCGGCTGCCAGTGGCGGGCGAGGGCCAGCGTGTGGCCGGCAAGGGTCAGCGCGGCGTCGGTCTGGCTGTGGCTGGCGAACGTCTTGTCGGCGCTGTCGATGATCAGCGTGGCGTCGATCTCGCTGCTGCGCCCAGCGAGGTCCCAGGCGGTGAGGCGCAGCTGGTAGATGCCGTTGTCGAGCTGCTGGGGATCGAGCGTCGCCAGGGCCAGCGTTTGCGCGACGCTGATCGCCGGCGTTTCGGCCTCGGCCAGCGTTTGCCAGCGATTGCTGCCGGCTGCGGCGATCTGCAGTTGCCAGCCCATCAGTTGGCTTTCCGCGATGCGGGCGGTGAGGGTCGTGCTGGCCCGCACTTCGTGCGGCTGGCTGCTCGCGCTGGCGCCGGCAAGCGTGCCGCTCCACGCCAGTAGCGGCGCCGCGGTGTCGGCCGGGTCCCTGACGCGCAGGGTCTCGGTGTGGGTGGCGCTGAAGCCGTCGCAGTCTGTGGCCAGGACGCGCATTTCGATCAGGCCTGGCTGGCTGGCGCTGAGCCGGACGCGCCCGGCGCTGTCGAGCGCAACACTCTGCCACCTCCCGACGCCGCTTTCCGCGTCGATTGCCGAGCCACGCACGGTCACTGCGAGTTGCGCGACGCCACTCCAGGCGTCGGCGCGCACGCTGGCCAGGATCGTTTGCCCCGGCAGCGCCGGCGCGCTCGGCGTGGTCGAGACGACGATCTTCGGCGCGTTGGCTGCCGCTTCGGCGATCACCCGCAGGGTGAACACCGCCGTTGCCGTGCCGTTGCGCGCCTGGCCGTCGTTGACCGTGGCGCTGACCGTGAAGTCGCCGATCTGCCCGGCGCCCGGTGTCCAGACGAGGCGCCGACTGTCCGCGTCGTAGCGGGCACCTTCGGGAAGGCCGCTGAAGCTGATCGCCAGCGCCGCGGTTTGAGCCGGGCCGTCGGGGTCGCCGAGCGAAATCCCGTTGCTTGCAGCGGCGAAGACGACCGGGATGCTCAGCGTGTCGCCGATCACGACGGCGTGATTGCTGGCGCTGATCTGCGGTCGCCGATTGACGTCGAAAACGCGTAGCTGCACGCTCTGTGTGGTCAGTGAGTTGTCGGCAGCGCGGCCGTCGTTGGCGCGAAAAGTGACGCTGTACGAGCGGCTGTCGGCGCTGCTGTTGTCGACGACATCCCCCGGCGTCCATTCGAAACGGCCACTGCTGGCGTTGAACGAGACCCCGGCCGGCGTTTCCTGGTCATGCACCAGGCTCAGTTGCACGGCGTCGCGATCGGCATCGGAGGCGACGACGGTGAAGGCCAGCGTCTCGCCTTCGTCGATCAGCTGCAGCGCTATCGGCACGATGCGCGGTGCCTGGTTGGTGTTGGCGACGACGATCTCGATGTCGCGGCTGAAGCTGGCCATGCCGTCGCTGGCGGTGACGCTGAAGCGCCAGTGGCCGGCGCGCAACGCGCCGCCATCCGGGTCGCTGCCGTCCTGTGCCGCGAAGAGATCGGGAGTCCAGTCAAACGCCGCGCGACCGCCGTCGGCGCTGAAACCCATGCCGCGCGGCATGCCGGCGACGCGCCAGTGCAGCGCGTCGGCGTCGCTGTCCTGCGCGAACACTTCGAGGGCCAGTGGCTGCCCCTCACGAGCGTCGATGCGCAGCGGGCCGGTGTTCACCGAGCCGCCGGCGTTGCCGGCAGCGACGCGATCGTCGGCGAGGGTCTGCCCGTTGACCCGCACGCCGAGCAGCTCGGGTGCGGCGTTTTGCGAACGAACGACGATGCGCAGCGTGTGCCGGCTCACGTTCGGCAGCGGCTGTTCGGGGGTGCCGAAGCCGCCGTTCTGCGGTGGCAGCCCGCTGTCGGTAACGATCAGCTCGACGTCGCGGCTGCCAAGATCGTCGGCGGTCGGTGTCCAGCGCAGCGTCGCGTGTCCGTACTGGCTGGCCGGAATCAGCTCGGCGCCGAGTGGCAGGCCGTTGCTCGACCAGCTCAGCGGGTCCTGGTCGAGGTCGCTGGCGACGATGGCCACCGACAACGGCTGGCCGACCAGCGCGACGACCTGGCGTGGCGCGGCGATCAGCGGCGCTTCGCTGACGCTGCGAACGCTGACGACGAAGGCGCGCGTTGTGCTGAGCGCCTGCGTGGCGTTGCCGTCACCGTCGTCGCTGGCGGTAATGGTGACCGTGTAGTCGCCGCGGTCGCCGGCACCGGGGGCAAAGCGGATGCTGCCGCGCAGTTGGCCAAATCCCTGGCCAGGCGCCTGCTCGCCAGTCGCCGGCGGCAACTGCGTGTAGCTTGCGAAACGCGGCAGGCCGCTGATCGTGATGGCGATCGGATTGCCGTCGACGTCGCCGACGCTGAACGGGATTTCGAGCACGCCGCCGGCGTCGACGAAGGCATTGCCCAGGTCGCCCATCTGTGGTGCGCGGTTGGCGTTGCCGACGACGATCGGCACGACCAGCTGGCTCAGTGCGGGTGTTCCCATACCGTCGCCGTCGTCGGTCGCGGTGACGACGACGCTGTAGCTGCCGGCCTGGGTGTAGCCCGGCGTCCACACGATTTCCAGGGTGTCGGGGTCGAAAAAGGCGCCTTCCGGCAGGCCGCTGAGCTGGTAGCTGACGCTCGGCGCGCTCGTTTCCGGGCCGATCGCTGCACTGCCCGGACGCATGCGCACAGCTGGCGTGAAGGCCGGGTTGTCGGGGTCGAAGGCGAAGACACTGATGCGTAGCGGCTGGCCTTCGAGGACGCGCCAGGTTTCGCCGGCGGCGAAGATTGGCGCGCCGTTGGCGTTGGCGACGTTCAGGACGACATCGCGGTCGAGCACGCTGCGACTCGTTTGCCCCGAGGGCGCCGTCCAGGTGGCGATGACGCTGACCGGCACGCGGTAAGTGCCGTGCTGGTCGAAGCCCGGCGTCCAGGCCAGCCAGCCGGTCTGCGCATCGAGCGTCGCGCCGCCTGGCAGCCAGCGCGCGCCGTACTCGACGCTGAGCGTCGTGCCGTCGGCTTGTGCGCGACCGGGCAGCATTCCCGGTACGCCGGCGGCAAGCTGCAGCGCCCAGGCCTCGCCCTCGCGCAGGGTTTGCGCGGCGACGGCGGCCAGGACCGGTTGCGCGCGAGCCTGTTCGACGGTGATCGTGAATGTGCGGCTGGCGGTGCTCTTGCCGTCGCTGGCGAGGACCGTGACCGCCTCCCAGACGCCGGCCTGATCGTGGTCCGGCGTCCAGCTCAGGACAGCACTGGCCGCGTCGAAGACGGCGCCGTGTGGCAGGTTGCGCAGCGCCAGCGTCAGGCGGTCGCCGTCGGCGTCGGTGGCGAGCAGGGGCAGCGACAGCGTTTCACCTTCGCCGAGGGTGACGTCGTCAATGCCCTCGATCACCGGCGCGCGGTTGCCGCCGATCACCGCCAGGCGGAACTCGCGCAGGGCGACGCCGCCGCGACTGTCGTCGACACGCACCACGACGCGCGTACTGGCGTCGGCGCTGGCGAGTGGCGTCCAGTCAAGCGTGGCGGTCGCGTGCGCGGCTTCGCCGGACAGGTCGATTTCGGCCGCTGGCGTCAGCGTGACGCCGGCCGGCGCGTCGACCAGCTGCCACCAGAAGCGCGTTCCGTCGAATTCAATCGCTTCGATCGCTTCGATGCTCGCGCTCCATGCCTCGCCGACGCGCGCCGGCGGCAGGAGATCGCTGTCGACCAGACCGGCGAGCGAAAGGGTCGGTGGCCGGTTGTCCTGCGGGAGAGCGAAGACGCCGTGCCCGAGGTTGGCCTTGAGCAGCTCGCTCAGGCCGGCGCGCGGCACCGTTTCGCTGCCCGGCGTGACGCGAACGGTCTGGCCGGCAATCGTTGCGCCGACCGCGAGGCGGCCGCCAAGCGCCTGCAGCGCGGCGCCGAGGTCGATGGTCCAGAGGTCGGCGTGGCCGGATTGACCATCGCTGGCCGGCTCGGCGTCGGCGATGGTGCCGGCAAAGTAGCGGCCGGCGTCGAGGAGCAGGAGCAGGGGGCCGCGGATTTCGTCGCTGCCGATATTGGTGACGCTGACATCGTAGCTGACCTCACCGCTGGCACGGCTGGCGCGGGTGTTGCTGAAACCGAGCTGCAGCCGGCTGCTCATGTCGGCAAGGGTGGTGAAGCGGCTCGAAAAGCCGCTCTGCAGCGGCGTCCCGGCGGCGCTCTGCAGGCTGGCAGCAATGTCGATCCGGAAGTCGCCGGCGGCGAGGCCACCGATCGCCAGCCAGGCAGTGCGGCTTGCGCCGTCCCAGCGCACCGCTTGCGGCTCGCTGCGCGCATTGGCAGTGCCCGCCGTGGCCCCCTCGCTGGCGAGCGCGGTGAGCACGAAGTTGCCGGGGTCGAGGACGCTGCGCGGGTCATGGCCAGCGCTGCCGTCAGCCAGGGTGCCGAGCCACATCGCCTGGTCGAAGACGACGCCGATCTCGTTCAGCGGCAGCGGCACGAGCGCGCCGTCAGGGACGGTGATCGCCTCGACGAGTGGGGCGCGCTGCAGGGAGATTTCGTCGATGCGCGTCGTTTGGGCGACCAGGATGCGCCCGTCGCCAGTGGCGACGATGCTTTCGCCGCGGCTGCCACCGCCGGCCACCTGCAGCGCTTGCCGGCTGGCGAGTTCGACCATCCACACCGGCGACTGCTGCGGCGTGCCCGTCGCACCCGCGCCGACGTTGCGCTGGCGAAGGTTGCTCGAAGCGAAGAGGAGTCCGTCGAGGCTGCTCCCGGCGGCGCCGAAAGCGATGCTGTCGACGATGCCGGAGAGACGATATTCGAGTTCGGCGCGTCCGACGGAGCGGCCGCCGAGCGGGAAGCTGACGATCTCGCTGGTCGCCTGCAGTCGTGCCCCGGCGACCTCGCTGCCGCTCCACTTGACGCCCCACAGGCGGCCGTCGGCGGCAAAGGCCAGGTCGCCGACGCGCTGATTGCTGAAGTGCCGCCAGGCGCGGGCGCGGTCGCTTTCGGCGGGGTCGAAGATCTCGATTCCGCCGCCCGAAGAAACGTAGATCCAGCCGCTGCCCGGGTCGATGGCCAGCGCATGGGTCAACGGCTCGCCGCCCGGTCCGCGATGGCGTTCGATGACCTGGCCGCTGTCCACGTCGACCTGCAGCAGTTCGGCGCCGGTCGTCAGCCAGAGCTGGCCGAAGCGATCGACGGCCATGTCGAGGATAGGCTCGGCGAGCGTGAACAGCGGTGTCAGGCGCGCGTTGAGGAGCTGCGCCGAGGCGGTGGCCGCATTCGTGGCCGGGCCGCCATTGCTGTCGAGGTGGAAAACCTGGTTGCGCTCGCTGCCGGCGCTGGCCAGGAAACTGTGATCGGGCAGCTCGACCAGCGCCTGCGCGCCGATGTCGGCGTCGCTGGCGGCGTAGCCGCTGGCCAGGCCGCGCACGCTGAACGGCGCGAGTACCGAACGCAGATCGCTGCCCTGGCTGTCGGCGACGTGGCCGGGCAGCAAGCGTGACGTCTCGGCGAACAGGGCGTTCGCCGCGTAGCTGCGCTCGGCCGTGGCCAGTGGCAGCTCGGCAGTTGCCGACAGCGACTCGTTGCTGCCGATGGCGTCGAGGATCTCCTGCCGTGCGCCGTCGTCGGGCAGAACGGCGTTGGCCAGCGACGCGGCCTCGCGGTTGCCGGCGCGGTCGGTGGCGGCGGCAAGGAACTCATAGCGCTTGCCGGCGCTGCCGGTGAAGATCGCCTGGCCGGTTGCCGGGTCGACCTGACGTTGCCAGATGCGAAAATCGCCGCCGTCTTCGGCGACATAGACGCTGACCGACTTGACGCCACTACCCGTGCCGCCAGCACTGCCCGCAGCAGGCGGCGTGTCGTCGGTCTGCCAGCGGACATCGAAGCTTGGGGCGCCGTCGGCGTTAGCGCCGAGGGCGCTCACCGTCAGCGTCGTTCGCGGCGCGTCGGCATCGAGCTTGACGACGCTGCGCTCGCTGTCGATGGGCGGTGCCTGGTCGATGAACATCCGCGCGCCGGCAACGATGTCGGCGCCGGAAACTGCGCCGTCGCCGGCGCTGACCGTGTAGCTCAGCGAGGCACGCTGCGCAGCGCCGACGCCCGCTTCGCCGGCAGCCCGGGCGAGCAGGCCGCGCGTCGCGTCGTGCAGGACTTCGCCGGTTTGCGGGTCGATGGCCTGCAGCAGCCAGGTGGCGATGCGCGTCGTGACGTCGATGCCGGCGCTGACGCGCAGCACGAAGCCCTTGCTGCCGCTGAAGTCGAAGTCGCCCTGGAAGCTCGCCCTGCCGGCC
This sequence comes from Candidatus Accumulibacter sp. ACC005, assembly GCF_907163215.1. NCBI lineage: Bacteria > Pseudomonadati > Pseudomonadota > Betaproteobacteria > Candidatus Accumulibacter > Candidatus Accumulibacter sp. ACC005. Next base: position 55,117 of record NZ_CAJQUB010000018.1, read on the forward strand.
GGCAGGTGCACGTTGATGTCGCCGAGCTTGAGATCGCCGAGGCGGAAGGAACGCGCGTCGAGGCTGGCGTCGAGTGCCATCACCAGGCGCAGTTGCCCGGCCGGCGCGTTACCCGGCATCCTGAAGTCGACGGCGTACGGCAGCGCTGTCGCCGCCGGGACCCAGGCCTGGCCGTCGTCGCCGAGCAGCGCCTGCGGCCCGCGCACGCGGAGCAGGGCGGCAGCGGCTGCCGACTCGCTGGCCGCCTGCTGCAGATAGTGCGTGAGGTCGAGCGCCTGGCCGGGGACAGGCCTGAAATCGGCGTCGAGAACGCCGACATGGCGCAGGTACTCGAGCTCGCCGAGGCCGCCGGCAAAGACGTTGAAGTTGATGAAGTGCGTTTTCTGCGCCGCCTGCCGGTCGTAGTCGGCACGCTCGGCCGAAACGGGGACGGGGATTTCGACGAAGCCGGCGAGCGACTGGCGGACCTCGCGGTAGTCGACCGGTGCGGTCGTCGCCTGCGGATCGCCGGCGAAAGCGGCGCTGTCGCCATACCATTTCTGAACCGTCGCAAAAAAACCGAGCAGGTCGCCCTGCGTGCGATAGGCGTCGCCGCCGCGGGCCAGCAGGATGCCGCTGGCGAGCGTGCTGTTCAGGCTGACCACCTTGGGGTGGGAACGGATCGGCGGCGCTTCGTCGACCGGCCGCAACAGTCCGCCGGCTTCGAGTGCGCCGAGCCAGCCGGCGACCCACTGCCCGGGGTCGGCAGCGAGCGTTGCCAGGCTGGCCGGTGCGCGCTCGTCGGCGAGGATCGCGGCGCGCAGCCTGCTCGCGTGGGCGACCTGTTCGGCGACGAATTCGTCGCGCGTCAGCGGCGTTGCCGCGCCGCTGACGTCGAAGCGAAACGGCAGCGCCAGCCTTTCGATCTTGAGCAGGTGTTCGTCGGCAACCGTCGACACGAACTTCCTCGCCAGTCCCTCGGCAATGCGGTCGAGGTCCTGCACGCCGCCGTCGAGCAGTCCCTGTTCCTTCCACTGCGGGTGCAGCGCGTAGAGCTTGTCGCGCAAGCCGTCGAAGTCGTAGGCAATCCATTCGGCGAGGCCCGGCCAGGTCTGGACGTTGAAGCTCATGCCGACGTAGCCGCCGGCTGCCAGGTCGACCACGTAGCCGGGCAGCAGATTGACGCCGCCGGTATTGAGCGTGCCGTCGAGGCTGGCCCAGGGAATGTCCGGGCGTGTCGTGCCGCTGCTCGGCGTCGGGCCGTAGCTCTGCGTGTTCCCGGCGGCGTCCACGCTGACGCCGTCCGGGCGGCCACCGATGTTGCTGCCGACGACCAGGTAGGGCAGCGCGATGCCGCTGAGTACCTCGTCGCTGTAGCCCATTTCGGGAACGCCGAGGTCGAAGCGCACGTAAGGCGTGTCGACGTTGGCCAGGCTCTGCAGGGCGACGCTGTAGCGGCCGTTGTCGCCAGGAGTCAGCGTGCGCGGGCCGCCGATGCCGATGGTCACGTCGGCTTCGATGCCGCGCTCGACCAGGAAGCGCTGCGCTTCGACGACCCGTTGGCCGTCGGGATTGATGACGCTCAGGTCGTAGAGACCGAGCGGCACGCCGCGCAGATCGAAGACCGCCCGGATGCGCGTCGCGTCGAGCACCTGCCAGCGTTCGGGTTCAAGTTCATGCACCCCCGGCCGGGTCAGCTTGACCAGTGCGCCGGGCTTGAAGTGCGCGCCTTCGATGTCGATGCTCAGCCAGCGGTGCGCGTTGTCGCCCGGGTCGCCGCTGCCGCCCTGATCGGGGCTGATGCGGGTGATCGACAGCGGCAGCAGGTCGGCGCGCAGCGTCACCGGCGCGTTGGCCGCAGCTTGCCGCGATCGCAGCAGGAGATAGTAGTCGCCCGCCTGCGTGCTCGGCAGCCAGACCTCCTGGTCGCTGGCCAGCGGCCGGTCGTAGGCGGCGTCGAAGGCGTAGCCGCTGGGCACGTCGCCGTAGCGCAGATAGAGCTCGTTGTGGCCGTCGTCGGCGCTGGCGGTGAGGCTCACGCGCAGCGTTTCACCGGCCGCGACGGCGACCTTGTAGAGGCGTTCCTGCCCCGGCGAGAGCGTCGTCTGCAGTGGCGTGCCGACCTGCATTCGCGGGACGCCGACCTGCACGCTGCTGCCCGAAGCGCTGCGGTTGTTGGCCTCGCCGGGTGGCAGGTTCATCCCCTCTGCGCCGGTGCCGGGGCCGCTGATCGCGCCTTCGAACACTTCGTTGTACAGGTCCGGGCGGACGATCAGCCGCCAGTTGCCTTCCTTGAGCGGCGGCAGCGTGGCGGTCAGCGTGCCGTCATAGCTGCCGTTGGCCGCCAGGCCGGCCGGGTCGCTGACGTGGTCGACCTTGCCGAGCAGGAGGTCGCCGAGGTCCCATTGGTTGTCGGCGGAAAGGTAAACGGCGTCGGTCCACCGCCCCCAGGCCGGGTTGCTCGACTGGTTGGCGACGCTGAAGTCGATGCGCAGCGTGTCGCCGACGCTGGCGCTGGCGGGCACGACGACCTGGGTGACGACCAGGTCGGCCGGCGGCGGGATTTCGATCAGCAGTGGCTGCGCGGCTGCCAGGGCGTTGTTCCGCTCGCCGCCGAACTCGCGCAGCCGGCCGAACTCGCCACCGCCCCAGGCGCGCGCCGGGTCGCTGATCACGAAGACGTACCAGGGGCCGTGCATCTGCTGTGGCGCGCTCACGACCAGGTTGGCAGCGTAGCTGCCGCCGGCGGCGAGGCCACCGGAATGCTCGACGTAGCCGAGATAGTGGTCCTCGTCGATGTCCAGGAAGCGGTCGCGGGAGAGGTAAATGAGGTCGTACCAGCGGCCCTGGTCGGCGGGCGTGTCGCCGCCGACATTGACGACCCGGTAGCCGACGTTGAAGTCCTGACCGGCGATGACCGTCTGCGCAGCGACCACCTCGGCGAGCTGCAGGTCGGGTGGCGTGGCCAGGGTGATCGACAGCGTTGTCGACGCGAGGTTGTTGCCTTCGTCAGCGAATTCGCGAATCGTTCCGCCCGGGTCGCCGAAGCGACCCAGCGGCAGCAGGTCATCGCGGATGCTGCTCGTTTCCGTCGAGTATGGGTTGGCGAAAATCGCCGTGTCGGTGTTGACCAGCAGGTAGAAGTCGCCGTTGATCGATTCCGGCAGCGTGGTGGTGATCGACGCGCGATAGGATTCGCCAGGACGCAGGGTCGGCGCCAGGCCGTTGCCCTGCAGCTGCACGGCGTAGGTCTGCAGGGCGAGGTCGCCGTAATCGAGCGAAGCATCGCGCGACAGGTAGACGCCGTCGACCCAGCTGCTGCGGCGCGTTTCGCGGCTGCCGCGATTGCTCACCGTCCAGCTGATCGTCAGCGCTTGTCCGGAGAGGATTTCGCCTTCTCCTTCGGCCCGCCCAATGACGATGTCGTCGATCTGCAGATCGGGCTCGCGATAGGCGATGGCGAGGGTGCCGCGGCCGACATTGTTGTCGTTGCGCCGGCCCTCGAAGACGCTGCCCGGCTTACCGTTCACTCCGGAATACCAGGCCATGCTGCCGGCGAGTGAGCCTCCCGCCGACAACTCCGCTCGCGCCCTGCGCATGCCCGGGTTGGCAAGGTCGCTTTCGGCGTCGGTGATCACGTAGAGGTAATACTGCCCGTCGGCACCGGCCGGCAGGCGCAGTCTTGCCGTCCCGGTATAGCTGGCGCCGGCGGCGAGACCGCCAACGTTGGCGTGCACGACGCTGCCCAGCGCGATCGCCCGTTCGGCGATGAACGACGGGTCGCGGCTGAGGTAGAGGGTGTCCGCCCAGCTGCGCGTTCCCGACCATACCGCCGCACCGGCGTTGGTGACGGTCCACGTCACGGTCGTTTCTTCGCCCGAGAGGTGGAGGGCATCGCTTGCGTCGTCCGCACTGTCAGGCAGCGCGCGCACGTCGCTGACGCGCAGGTCTGCGGCCGAGGCGTCGAGTTGCGAAGCGCTGGCGCGGGCGTTGTTGCTTTCGTCCGCCTCGGCGATGTGGCTGCCGCTGTCGGTACGCACGATCAGGAAGCGCCCATTTATCCACGGTGCCAGCTGCAGCGTCTGGCTGACGCTGTAGCGTTCGCCGAAGCCCAGGCTTCTCGTCTGGCCAATATCGGCGAGGTGCCAGACCTCGCTTGCCGCGTTCCAGTCGGCGTTGTCGGCCAGGTAGACCGAATCGGTCCAGCTGCCGCTGAAGGCGTCGCCGCGGTTGTCGACGCTGTAGCTGAAGCGATAGCTTTCGCCGACGGTCACCGCTGGCGGCGCGACGACCTCGCTGACGCGCAGATCCGGCGGCGCGCTTCCCAGCACGCTGATCGGTCGCGCGTGGTAGTTGTTGTTGTCGACCTGTGTCGGGTCGTCGGCGTTGATGTGGGTGGCCAGCGTGTCTTCGAGAATGACGTCGTAGGTGTCGCTCCACACGCTCAGGAAGTATTCGCCGGAAGGCAGTGCGTCGGGGATGGTGACGCGGACATCGCCAAGGTAGCTCTCGCCGACGCCGAGATGTCCGACGTGGCTGAACGAGCCAAGCAGGATGTCGCCCTTGTGGGCGCCGGGGCGGCGTTTGTCACGTGCCAGCCAGACGCTGTCGGTCCAGCTGTCGAGCGCCGCCGATTCGCCGCGCGTCGTCGCGCTGCCAAGGTTGCTGACCTGGTAGCGGACTTCGATGCCGGCGCCGTGCACCGCCTGGCTCGGGGCGACGACGTCGCTGGTGACCAGGTCGCCAAAGGGCACGGCGTCGACCGTGAAGCGTGTGGCGTAGGCGTTGTTGCTGTCGTTCGGATATTCGTCGATCCGGAAGTTGCCGTCGGCGACGACGATCAGATAGGCGTCGCCGCGCAGGCGGATCGGGATGTCGAGCAGTGCGGCTTCGCTGCTGTAGCTTTCGCCGGGCGCCAGCGCCCCGGCGTTGGCCACTTCGCCGAGCAGGCGGTCGTCGCCGCTGAGCGTGCCGTCGTCGGACAGATAGACCTTGTCGCTCCAGCGGCCGTTGGCCGGCGCCGCACCGAGGTTGCTGATCGTGAAGCGGATGGCGGTCGTCGTTCCGGCGCTGACATGTTCGGGAACGATGACGCTGGCGACGCGCAGGTCGGCGCGCGCGTTGCGCCCCACGGCGGTCGTTTCGGCGGCGAGCAGGGCGTTGTTCCGGCCTGCTGCGCCGTGTTCGTAGATCTGCTCGCCGCTTTCACCGAGCCTGGCGTTGGTGCGCACCTCGAGCCGGTAGAGACCTTCGATCCGCGTCGGCAGGCGCAGCTGCTCGCTGCGCGTATAGCGCGTTCCGGCGGCCAGCGTGCCGTCGTGGCTGAAGCTTCCGAGCGCGATCGCGCCGGCCATGCCGTCCACAGCGCCAGACTGGCCCGTGGCGCTGGCCGGCAGCAGCCAGACGCTGTCGATCCACACGCCATTGGCGTCGGCGTCGCCCTGGTTGACGACGTTCCATGAGACGTCGATCAGCGCGCCTTCCTGGGCGCTCGCCGGGCCGACGACGCTGTCGACGCGCAGGTCGGGCGAGCGCGACAGTTCGACCGCCAGCGCGGGCGAACGGCCGCTGTTGTTGTCGGTGAAGACGAATTCGAAGGGGCCGCCGGTACGCACGTTGAGGTAGTGTGTGCCGCTGATGCCTTCGGGAAGCCTGACCTCGACGCTGCGCGCGTAGCGCGCGCCGACGGCGAGCTGGCCGAAGTGACGGGCCTGGCCCAACTGCGCGACGAGATCGCGGCCGTCGGCGTTGCGGCTGAGCCAGACCTGATCCGACCATTCGGCGCTGTCGGTGCTTCCGATGCCGTTGTTCACCACCTCCCAGCTCAGCGTCAGCGACCGCCCGCTGGCCGCGAGGCCGGCGGTGGCGAGCGAAACGACCTGCAGGTCGGCGTAGGCGACCGGCATGACGTCGACCGGGTGCGCGAGCAGGGCGACATTGTTCGCCTCGACGTGGTTCTCGAAGACTTCGTCGTGCGCGTCGCTGACGACGAAGAGGCGGAAGCGGCCGCTGCTGCGCGCGGCGAGTTGAATGCTTTCGCTGCGCGTGTACGACTCGCCCGCGGCCAGCGCGCCGTCGTGGCGGTATTCGCCGATGAGCAGGTCGTCGGCGTTGCCCAGGACGTCGTCGCCGGAAAGCACGATGCGGTCGTTCCAGCTGCTCGTGCCGCCGGCGCCGGTGCCCCGGTTGCTGACCGTCCACGCCACGCTCAGGGTCGCCGGGTCGGCGATCAGCGTCTGCGGCGCGCTGACTTCGCTCACCGCCAGATCGGCGTACGGTGAAAGCTCGACACGCAGCGGCGCGTGCGTGCGGTTGTTGCTGCGCTCGCCGTCGCCGATGGCGTCGCCCGCGTCGCTGATGACGATCAGGTCGTGGGCGCCGGAAAAATCGAGCGGCACGACGACATCGACTGCCATGTCGTAGCTTGCGCCGGTCTCCAGCGGGCCGAGATGGACGATCTCGGCGAGTCTGTGGAGCGGGGCCGAGGCATCCGCCGCGGCGAGGAAGAGCTGGTCGGTCCAGCTGCCGAGGGCGACGCCGCCATCGTTGCGCACCCGCCATTCGACGTGCAGCGGCGTACCCGACGCGACCTGCGTCGCGGCGTCGAGAAGGCTGACCGCGAGATCGACGCGGGCGACGCGCAGCGTGTCGTCGGCGCGCGCCAGGTTGTTGTTCTCGCCGCCGCGCTCGTAGACGCTGTCGTCGCTGTCGGCCTTCACCAGCCAGCGCCATTGGCCATCGGGCAGCGACGCCGGCAGCGTGAAGCTGGCGCTGCGCGCGGCACGGCTGCCGGCAGCCAGGACGCCCGTGTTGAGGACGCTGGCCATTTCGCGCAGCGCGCCGCTGCTGTCTTCGACGAAGATGCGATCGCGCCAGGCGCCGCTGGTCGGCGCCGCACCGACGTTGCTCAGCGTGTAGCTGACGCTGGCCACGTCTCCCGGGCGCAGGGCGCTCGGTCCCAGGACGTCGCTGATTGTCAGATCGGGCGTCGGCGTCAGGCTGATGCGCACGGCGGCGGCGCTGGCGGCCGTGTTGTTGCTGCTCCGCCCGCCCTCGTTGACACTGCCGTCGGCGTTGCTTTCGACGATAACGAAGTAATCGCCTTCGAGGTCGCGCGGCAGGTTCAGCGTCGCCTGGCCGCGATAGCCCTGGCCTGCTGCGAGCGCGCCGCTGTGCACCAGCGAGCCGGCGACGATGTCGTCGCTGCTCACGCGGGCGTCGGTCGAGAGGACGATGCGGTCGTTCCACTGTCCGCCGTTGGTCGTCGCGTTGCCGAGGTTGACGACCTCCCAGGCGATCGACAGACCTTCGCCGCTGCGCGCGTCGGCCGGTGCGTCGACGACGCGCACGCTCAGGTCGGCGGACGGCGCGGGCTGGACGTGCAAGGCTGCCGAATCGCGGTTGTTGCTGCGGTTGCGTTCGGCCAGGCGAGCGTCGGCATCGCTGACGACGATGACGAAGTAGCCGCCACTGGCTACGCGCGGCAGCGTCACGGCGACCTCGCCGAGATAGCTCTCGCCGGGCGCCAGCGTGCCGGCATGGGCAACGGTCGCCACGACGATGTCGCTGGCGTCGATCTGGGTGTCGGACGAGAGCAGCACGCGATCGTGCCACAGCGCCAGGTCGCTGCTCGCGTTGCCGTCGTTGCGTACGCTCCAGCGGATGTCGGCGCTTCCGCCGCTGACGGCCAGGGCGGGCGCCGTGAGCTCGACCAGGCTCAGGTCGGCGGCCGGGAGGTGCAGCTGGAACGCCACGCTGGCGCTGTTGTCGGCGCGCGTATCGGGTTCCAGGATCTCCTCGCCGGCGTCGCTGCGCAGGGCGAGGAAAACTGGCCCCTGGGCGATGAAAGGCAAGGTCATCGTCGCGCTGGCCAGGTAGCTCTCGCCGCTGCCCAGGCCACCGCTGTGCCGGAGGCTGCCGACGACGATGTCGTCGCCATTGCCGATGACGCTGTCGCGGCTGATGACGAGCTGGTCGTTCCAGGCGCCATCGAGGTCGACTGTGCCGTGGTTGACCACCTGCCAGTCGACGCTGATCCGTTCGCCGGCGATTCCCGTTGCCGGCGCCGCGAAGGACTCGACCTGCAGGTCGGCGTAGGCGGTGCGCGCCGCGAGCAGCTGCACGCTGGCGCTGTTGTTGCCTTCGGCGTCGTCCAGCGGCGCTGCGGCATTGGTTTCGAAAAGCACACCGAGACCGCTGCGATCCTGGTCGACGCTGACGCGAACTTCGAGAGTGCCTGCCGCGCGCGATCCGTCGGGAAGACGGAAGCTGAAACTTCGCTGGCGATACTCGCCGGGGGCGATCGCACCGTTGGTCTGGCCGGCCGTGGCGGCGAGCGGATCGTAGACGATGCTGCTGTCGAGCAGTATCTGTGAGCTGTCGAGGTTGGTGACCACGATGCGCTCGGCGAATGCACTGGCGGTCGAGCTCTGGCCGGTGTTCCAGTCCTCCCAGCGGATGCTTGTCATGCCGCCGGCCTGAAGGTCGGGGTTGTCGGCGCGCAGGTTGCGGATTTCCAGATCGGAGCCGACGAGGTGGATCAGTTCGCCCTCTCCGACGCGCCGGACATCCTCGCCGCCGCCGCCCTGATTGGCCGTGGCGACGACACGCAGCGAGAAGCGTCCGGCGGCGCTGTTGCCGCTCGGCCAGATCAGGCTCGCGCTGCGCTGGCGGCTGGCATCGACTGCCAGTGGCGCAGCGCCGGACGGATCGTCGAGGACGACGCTGGCGACCAGTTCGCGGGTGGTCAGGTTGCGCAACTCCAGGCGTTCGCTCCAGCCCGGCTCGGCGGCCTGATTGCCGCGGTTGACGGTCTCCCAGCTCACCCTGACGGCGGCGCCGGGGTCGACAACGGTGCCGGGATCGAAGGCGAGATTCTCGATGTGAAGTTCGCTGGACGGCGCCCGGACGACATCGATGTCGATGGCCAGGGCGTTGTTGCGCTCGTTGCTGCCGCCAACGCCACCTTCTCGAATGACATTGTCGGCGTCGGCGATCACCGTTATCCGCAGGCGGCCGAGCGCGCTGGCATCCGCGGGCAAGGTGAGGCTGTGGTGGCGGCTGCGCGAGTCGCCGGCGGCGATTGCCCGGTTGGCGGCTTCGCTCGCCGCGTCGGGGACGTAGAGGTCGGCGACGATGACGCCGCTGTCGAGATTGCGAACGACGATGCGCTCGCGCCAGTCGCCCGTGGTGGCTTCGCTGCCACGGTTCTCGAGCAGCCACTCGAGGTCAATGGTCTGTCCGCTGCGCAGCTCGCCTGGCGGGTCCACCGTGATGCGGCTGACGCTGAGGTCGGCGGCCGGTCGGCTCCGGAAATCATCGTGAGTCTCGGCGGCGGTCTGCGGCACCAGGCCGAGGCGGAAGGAAACCGGCGCGCTAGCGGCCCCGCTAGGGCCATCGATCAGCAGCGTATAGCTGCCGGTGATCAGAAGCACGGGCGTTTCCTGGTCGACGCCGTGCAGGCTGTGTCGGTAGATGATCTGTCCCGACGCGCTGTCGATGTGGTCGAGGGCGACGTTGTCGACGCCCATCGCCGTGCGCTCGAAGACCGTTCGCCCGAGGGGGTCGAGAAGCTTCCATTGCGCGACGGCGCGAGCGACTCCAGAGGTCGACGTGGCGCTGGCGGAGTCGAGGACGTCAAGAAAATAGCGCTCGCCGGCACGCGCCGAAAAACGGAAGCCTTGCCTGCCCTCCGCTGGCGCAGTGCCGATCGTCGTTGGCGTGTCGCGTGCGAGCGGCAGGCTGTCGTCGAGGGCCAGCACGCGGAAGCGGCCACTTTCCGGCGCACTGCCGAAGTTGCGGATGAGCAGGGTGTAGTCGCCGGCGGCGAGCTGCCCGGAATGATAGATGGCGTGGTTGATGGTATTTGCATCGGTGTCGCTGGCCGGCTCGCTCATCCGCCGCGAGAAGAGCAGGACGCCGCGCGAATCCACGAGTTGCCACCACAGGCTGGCGCCACTGCCCAGGCTGTCGAAGGCGAGGACGCTGGGCTGATCGAGGTGCAGCGCGTAGGGCGTGCTGCCGTTGCCGGCGAGTGTGGCCACCAGGGTGGTGCCAAGAGTGGTGTCAAAAGCGGTGTCAAAAGCGGTGTCAAAAGCGGTGCCAAGGGTGGGCGCCGGCACGCCGCCGTCCTCGCCGGGTGCATTCGTTTCGCCGAGCACGAAGCGCAGTGGCCTGGCGGTCAGCCCGGGCGACGGGTTGCGCAGTTCGAGAATGTAGCTTCCCGCGGCGGGCAGCCTGATGGCCTGCGGCGTCGTCGCCGATGCGTCGGCGCTGTACAGGCGCCAGCCCGCCGCACTGCGAACTTCGACATGGGTCGCGAAGTCTGCGCTCAGCGGGGTCAGCCAGAGCGTCGCGGCGCTGCTGGTGGTGAAGCGGTAGGCCAGGGCGCGGCCGGCTTCGAGCGTCGCCGCGACGACGCTGTTCAGGGCCAGCTCCTGCTCCCGCTCCCGCCCGCGATCCTCTTCGCTCGAGAGAGTGAAGTCGTAGTGCCGGCCTGCTTCATGATCGCTGCTGTCATCGTCGCGGAGCAGGAAGTAGGTGCCGCTGCGGGGGAGGGGGTCGACGCTGCCAGCGCCTTGTCCACGTGCCAATTCCCGGCCGAACTCGTCGAGCAGCCACCAGCGATCGCTGTCGCCGGAATCCTGCGCGAGCGTCAACGGTTCGCCGGCGTCGGCGACAAAGCTGAAGATTGCCGCCTGGCCGGGAAGTCGCTCGCCGGTGTTCCGGACGCCCATGCTCAAGGGCTGCGCCTGCGCCAGATCGAGCAGCCGGAAAGCGAAGGTGTCGGCATCCTCGACATCGGCATCCGCCGTAAAGGCAAGCTGATAGCTTCCTGCCGGCAATTCGACGATCGGCAGCGGATCGTCGGGATTGGCCTCGCTGCTCAGCGTTCCCTGGGCGATCGACTGCCCGGCGCGGGAAATCCGCCAGCCGAAAGCTTGGCTATCGTTGTCGGCAAGGGCCGGGTCGAGCAGCACGCGTGTCGCCGTTGGCACGCTGAAGCGATAGGCAGCGCTGGCGGTGGCGGCGAAGGCTTCGCCGCCGACCCGTTCGCCAAGCGCGATCGCCTGCACGGTTTTCAGCGCGAAGCGGTAGTTCGCCTGGCCGCCAGCCGCCGACCGCGGATCGCTGTCCCAGACGAGGAAATAGCGACCGCTCCCGGCGAGCACGCCAGTCGTCGTCGCCTCGTCGAGATAGCCGGTTGCGACCTGGGCGCCGCTGCTCGCGAGCAGGCGCCACCTGCCGTAGAGGCCGCCGAGGTCGGAGGGCTGGTATTCGACCTGCGTCCCGGCGGCAAGATCGACGGCGTAGATCGCCGCTTCGCCGCCCTGCAGGCGGCCCGAGACGGCCGTGTTGACCGCCAGCACTGGCGCTGCGGCGAGGTCCAGCAGGCGCAGAGCGTAGGCCGTCGTGGCTCCCGCTGCCGCCGCCATCGCCTGCACTTCGATGCGGTAATCGCCGGCGGCAAGCTCGAACGGGTCGAGGGGAAAGCCTGGCGTGAGCCCGTTGAGTGTTCGCAGCAGCGTGTTTCCCTGGTAGAAGAGAACCCGCAGCGGCGAGTCGGCGCTGAGCAGGTCGAGGAACAGCTGCTTTCTCTCCGCCAGTCGGAAGCGATAGCCATACTGCGCGTCGCCCGTACCGTTTGCAGTCAACTCGCCGCTGATTCGGCTGCCGAGCGCGATGGGCGCGAGTTGCCGTTCGACCGTAACGTTCGAGTGGCCAGTGACGTCGGCCCGCCGGACGAGGTACCAGGAGCCATCCTGCGCCGGCAGCAAGCGCAGCACGGCGTCGTCGGACAGCGCCAGTGCCTGGGAGAAATCGGGGCGGTGAAGCGACCACTCGCTGCCGTTTTCGGCCTGCAGGCGATACTCGTCACCCGCCGTGAGATCGACCCGATAGATGCGCTCGCCCGAGGCGCCAAAGCGGCTGACGTCGCCAACCGCGCTTCCGCCAGCGACCTGGCTGGCGTTGGCGCTGCCATCGACGCGAAAGGCGAAGCTGCCGCCCGGGCCGTCGTCGCGCGACACCTCGAGCGTGTAGTCGCCGGCGGCGAGCGACAGGGCTTCGCTGCTGGCCTGCCACGCCTTCCAGTCGCCATGGTCACCGGTAAGGAAGCCGGCAGCGTCGCGCAGGACCCAGTGCGCCTGCCAGGCCTCTTCGGCGTCGGTCGTGCGACCCTCGATCAGCGCCAGTCCCGCCTGGTCGAGCGTGAAACGATAGGCCTTGCCGGCGGCGCCGGTCGCGGTCAGCGTGTCGCTGATCTCGACAGCCAGCGCCACCGGGCGGCTGGCGGGCAAGGTTTGCGCATCGCCCGTGTGCCGCGTGGCCACCAGCGTGTAGTCCGCCGCCTCGGCGAGGGAGCTGCCGCCGAAGACGACCAGCGTATAGAAACCGGACTCGTCGAGCGTCTGCTGCAAGGCGCCGTCGCTGACCCAGGCGTCGGCGACGTGGCGACCGAAAGGATCGAACACGACGATGCTGGCATCGTAGAGGCGCTGGCGGTCGAATTCGTTGGCGCCGCTCGCCGCGATGGTGACGGTCTCGCCGGCATGCGCCTGCAGGCGATAGACCTGCGTCTGCTGCCCGCCTGGAGCGACGGTGTCGTCGATTGGCTGCCCGGGAGCGAGGATCCGCTGGCCGATGCGCGTCATGTTCAGCAGGCGGAAATTGAAGTCTGTGGTGAAGTCCGGCGTGAAGTCGGACCCTGCGCTGCCGTCGCCTGGTCGCCCGCTTGCGCTGAGCTTGAGGGTGTAGTCGCCGGGGGCGAGGTCGAGCTGGTCGGAGTACAGGCTGCCCAGGTAGTCGCTGGCCAGATGTTCCCCGTCGGCGGCGAGGATTTCGTAGCCGACGTTCCAGACTTCCGACAAGGCTTCGACCAGGATGCGGCTGCGCCCGGTCAGGGAAAAGACGTAGTCTGCCGTGTAGTGGCGCAAAGGCCCCAGACTGGCTGCGCGGACTTCGTCCACTTGCAGCGTCGGCGGGGCCGAGGAGACGACGCTGAGCGGCGTGCTCAGCGTTCCGTTGCCGGCAAGCGCCGGCTGTCGCTTCAATTCGAGGGTGTATGAGCCGCGGTTGCCGGGCAGGTCGATCGACGTGCCGACGCCGTTTCCCTGCGCTACCGGCGTGAGCTGCGCGTCGAAGAGCAGCCAGCTGATTTCCTCCGTCTGCTCGCCGCTCGCGTCGCCGATGTTCAGGCGCGTGCCTGCTCCCGGAAAGCTGGTATCCAGCCGGTAGACCCTGGCCTGTTCGCCGACGGCAAAGCTGGCCAGCGTTTCGCCCATCGCCAGTGGTGGTGCAGCATCGAAATCGACCAGATGCACGCTGAAGGCGCCGCCGCCGTTTGCCTGGACGGCGAGCTCGTAGCTGCCGGCATCCAGCCACACCAGGTAGGGAGAGCGCGCTTCACGATCGTCGGTGCCGGCCTGTGCCGGTCCAAGGGCGAACCAGCCGTCGGCGGCGGGCGGGTCTTCGGCGTCGCGGATTCGCCATTCGACGCCCGCCTCGGAGCCCTGGTCGTGGATCTGGACGTGCCTTCCGACAGGTACTTGCAGCGTGTAGCGGCGGATTGTCTCGTCGCCGGCAAGCCGACCGGCAAGACGATCGCCAGGCCGAACGCCTGTCGGCGACAGGGCGAGGCTGAAGTCAATGCTGCCCGTGGCGCTGGCCGCAGGGCTCCCGGCAGCGCTTCCCGAGAGCGTGACGAGGAAGCGGCCGACCTCGAGGTCGCCAAGGTCGACGATCGCGTTGCGGCCGGCGAAGAGCACAGTGTCGCCGGCCTGTACGCGCCTGCCCGAGGAGTCGTAGATTGCCCATGCGACGGGCGCCGCGTTGGCGGTGGCGATGTGCAGCCGATGATCACCGGCGGTGAGGACGTCGTAGCGGTAGACTCTGGCCTCGCCAGCGTTCGCCAGTTGCCCGGCTGTTCCCATCGGCGAGAGCGCTTCGGCAAGCTCGCTGGCCAGCAGTTGCAGGTTGTAGCGGGCGTCGTCGGCTGTCGCCTCGATGATCAGCTCGTAGTCACCGGCGGCGAGCAGTTCGTTGTCCACGGCTTCGCTGGCGTCGCTCTCGGGCCACCAGTCAGCCGGGCCGGCATCCGTTCCGGCAGCCGCCAGGCACCAGCGGACGTCGCGCGAGCCGGCGTCGTGTATCCAGGCGCGCGTCGGCAGGCTTGCCGCAAGGGGCAGGCTGACCCGGTAGCCGATTCGCTCACCGGCGCGCGTCAGGTCTCCCGCCACGGTCTCACCCGGCTGTGCCCGCAGGAGTGTCGCCTGGCGGGCGCTGAGCAGGTAGTCGAGCGGCGTGACGGCGAGCGGGTCGTTTTCCAGGATCAGGAAGCGCTCGCTGTCGCTGGCCGTGCCGAGTTCCGCCGGGTCGAGCCGCGGCAGCGCGAATTCGCCGAGCACAATGCCATTGGCGTCGTAGGCGGTGAGCACGCCACTGGCGTTGCTGGCACTGGCAACCTCGACCGTCAATGGCCGGCCAGCGTTTGCCGGTGGCACGCGAAAGATCTGTGCGCCGCTGCCGGCGTCGAGCGTCGCGCGTACTTCCTGGTTTGGCGACAGCGTTTCGGCGCTGGCCAGGTCGATCAGCCGGAAGGCGTAGGCGCCGAGATCGGCGGCCGTATCGGCTTTCACGGCGAGAGTGTAGGCGCCGGCATCGAGGGCAAGAAAGGCGTTCCGGTCGCAGACCCCGGAAGCGAGCAGCGCGCCGTCGGCGGCGTGCAGCGTCCAGTGGTTTCGGGAGCCGGCGAGACCGTCGAAGAGGAGGCGGGTCGGCCAGTCGAGCGAGACGCGCCATTGCTCGGCAAGATTGGCGATGCGGGTGCTGCCGCTGGCTTCGCTGCCGACGCTCAGCGTCGCGACCTGCGGGTCGAGCAGCAAGGTTTGTGCGCCAGAGAGTGCCAGCGATTCGGCACGGCCGGCGTCGATCAGGCGGAAGCGGAAGTTTTCGGTGGCGCCGAAGGCCGGGACGAAGCGCAGGCGATAGGCGCCCGCCGCGTCGAGGCGGATAGGCGCGACGAGGGTGTTGCCGCCGAAGCCATGGCTGCGGTGAATGAGCCCGGTCGGTCCCGACAGTTGCCAGGTCAGATTCTCGCTGTCGGTCAGCGCATCGACGAGGAGCGTTGTCGGCGAGTCGATCGAGAACAGGTATTCGCGAACCAGGCCAGGCTGATCGATGGTCGCGGAGACTTCGCTGCCCAGCGGCAACTCCTGGCTGCGCACCAGCAGGCGGCGCAGGACGAACTCATAGTCATCCTGGCCATCCGGGCCATCGCCGTCGCTAGCGTTGCCGTTGTTCATTTCCTGACCGTCGACGACGAAGGTGTAGGCGCCGGCCGGGAGGGTGAACGAATCATGACTTTCCGCCATTCTGCCGCCGACCATCGTCCTGCCGCCGCGGTCAAGGACCCGCCAGTCGCCGTCGCGCGTTGGCGTGGCAGTGGGCGCGAAGACGAACTCGCTTTCCTCGTCGACGAGCAGCGACAGTGCCTGCGCCTCGCCGGTCGGGCCGAGGATCAGCGGGATAAAGCTTTCGCGGGCCAGGAGGGGCAGCGTGGCGGTGTCGAGCAGGCGAAAGCTGAAGCCACCGGTGGCCAGGGCGGGGCTGGAGACCACGAACTCGTAGTTGCCTGCGGGCAGCGCCAGGACACTGGCGTGCGTGCTGGCGAAACTGTTCAACGGCTCTTCGCCAGCAGCATTCACGAGCGGCGTTTCCACGCGAGAATCCACGAGCGGCGTTTCCACGCCGCGGGGCCCACTCAGTCGCCACAGGAAATCACCGGCGGCGGCGCCGTCCGTCTGGCCGGTGTCAATCAGCAGCGAGCTCGGTGCCGTCAGCGTGAAGCCGTAGCTGACCGCTTCTCCCGGTCGTTCGATGCTGCCCAGCGTGCGTTCGTTGAGCGTCAGCGGCGCGGCTCGCGCCGTGGTCAGGGCAAAGGAAAAGGCGATCGGCCGTGGCGCCGAGTCGGGCGGCTGCTGCCCGAAGGTGGGGAAAACCGCCAGCAGATACTCTCCGCTGGTCGGCAATGGGGTCTGTGTGGTGCCGGCGCCGAGGGTGGCGAGCGGGCGGCCGTAGGGGTCCCATAGTTGCCAGGCGACGCGCTGGTTCACGTCGCTCGACAGCGGGGGTTTGGCGACGACAGTGCTCTGGCCGGCAGCGGCGGTGAAGCGATAAAGGCGCGTTTCTCCCGCGGCGATCGTTTCGTTGATGTGGGCGCCGGAGGGCAGGTCGATGGCGGAATCGGCATTCAGCACACGGAAGCGGTATTCCGCTCCCGGCGGGCCGGAGGTGTCCAGGGTCAGCAGATAGTCGCCAGGCGACAGGCGAAGAATCTGCCCCGGGTCGTCGCGCAAGGAAGTCCAGCCGCGTACCGTGCCGAGCGGCCCGGCAAGCATCCAGCGCGGGGACGAAGGACCCGGCGAGTCGATCGGGCTGGACGCACTTGACGCACTCGACGCACTCGACGGACCACTCAGGGCATCAAAGACAAGGGTGCTTGCCTGAGCAAGGGTAAAGCGATATTCGGCGACGCTGCCGACGCCGGCGGTGCTGACGCTGAGCGGGCGGTTGAAGGCCAGGGCAGCGCTGACTTTCGTCTGTCGAGCAAGGGTGAAACCGACGTTCGATGCGCCGTTGGCGCCGTAGTAGCCGTCGTTGAGCAGCGTGTAGCTGCCCGTCGAGGCAATGTCGATGCTCCTCGTGATGGTCTCGCCCGAGGCAGCCGCGACCTGCCGTCCGAAGGGGTCGAACAAACGCCAGACGCCGCCTGCGGAATCCACGGCCTGCAGAACGAGCGTGCTGCCGGCCGTCGCCGCGACACGGTAGCCGATGCTCGATGCCGCTGACGGGCGCATCGTGACCACTCGCTGCCCGAGTTCCAGTTCCGGGAAGGCGGCGCTGTCGAGCAGCCGGAAAGCGTAGGCGCCGTCGGCAAAGACGCTGCCCGTTGCGGCAGCACCCTTGACGGTCAGGGCGTAGTCTCCCGCCGGCAGATCGAGGAGCGGGTTGGCGTTGGCGTCGTCGCTGCGGTACAGCGGGCGGCTGTCGACTTCGTTGCCGCGCGGACCCTGCAGGGACCAGACGGCGCTGCTCGCGCCACCCTGCGTGTCGAACACCAGCTGGCTATCGGCGGCGAGCGTGAAGCGATAGGTCCGGCTGGCGTCGGCGGTAGGCAGGAGTCCGGCGAGCATCGTTCCGAGGGCAAGTTCCTCGCCGGCGGGCGAAGCGGCCGGGGCCAGGTGGCCGACGCGTTGGAGCCGGAAGTGATAGTCACGCGGCGTTGGCGCATCGGCGCGTCGTTCAAGCAGCAGGGTGTAGGCGCCGGCGCTGCTCAGCAGTCGGGCGTCGGAAGCGTTTCCGGCAGCGGCCAGGGCGGCGGGCGCGGCGACGTCGCGGCCGAAGCGATCAATCAGTCGCCAGGCAACTTCCTCGCTGCTGCTGCCATTGATGGCCTCGAGCGCGACCTGGTCGCCTGCGCTGGCCAGGAAGCGATACGCCTGCGTTCGGTTCGCCGCGCGCAGGACGCCGTCGGTGGCGGCTTCCAGCGACAGCGTCGGCGCGGTGGCCAGATCCAGGAGGCGGAACGAGAAGTCGCCGGTGGCGGCGCCAGTGCCGCGCACGGTCAATCGATGCGTGCCGGCGGGCAGCGTCAGGATGCCGAGATGACTGGCTTGGCTGGTCGGGCTGGCCTGGCTGGCCTGGCTGGGGCCCTCGCCGTGGTCGACATTGTCGAAACGCCGCTCGGAGACCTCGCTGCCGCGCGGTCCCGCCAGCGACCAGACGATATCCGGCCGCTGACTGAGCGCCTCGAACGCCACCTGCGTTGGGCTGGCGAGATCGAAAGTGTAGACCGTCGACTGGCCGGCACTGGCGACGCTTCCGGCGACGGCGTCGCCCAGAGTCAGCGTTCGCGCCAGGTCGGGGACCGCGTTCAGCGAAAATTCGTAAGCAAGAACGGCTTCCGCCGCGTTGCTGTCGGCGCCATCGACGAGCAGCCAGTAGTCGCCGCTCGTGGCCACGGTAAATGGCCGCGCCAGGGCGACAGGATTCGTTGCGCCGCTGAAGTCTCCGCTGGCGACGCGCACGCCCCAGGGATCGATCAGCCGCCAGTCAAGCGAACCGCCGGAGAGCGAGCGCGGCTCGAGGAAGAGCTTGTCGCCGGCGCCCAGCGCCACCCTGTAGAGCTGCGACGCAGTCGCCCGGTCGAGCTCGCCGGTGCTTGTGGCGCCCGTGACGAGATTCCGGGCCGACTCGGCAGCGAGCAGCCGGAACGCGAAACTGCCGCTGGCGGCGCCGTCGAGGTCGACCGACAGCGTATAGCTTCCCGGCGGCAGGAGCAGCTTTTCGACGCCGTCGAAGAGCGTGCCTTGCGCGGCGGCGCGGCGCGCGACGTGCTGACCCGCCGGCCCGCTCAGCGACCAGGCGAAGGCGGCGTTGCCCAGGCGGTCGAAAACGACCGGCGTCGTGGCCGCCAGATCAAAGGTGAAGTGGGCGATTTTTCCCGGCTGGTCGATCGTGGCGATCTGCGTTTCGCCGAGGCGCAGCGGCGAGTGGCTGTCGACGACCTGTTGCAGGGTGAATCCGTAGGCCAGCGCCGCCTGATTGGCGATGTCGCCTTCGAGCAAGAGGAGGTACTCGCCGCTGCGCTCGACGGTGAACCGCTGGCGATCCTGTCGGGCATCGAAGCTGTTGCCTTCCTGGCGGCCAAAAGGGTCGAGCAGTCGCGCGGAAAGCGCGCCGGAAGCGGGCGCTGCCGCCTTGAAGAAGTAGCTGTCGCCGGCGCTGGCGCGGAAGCGGTAGAGCGCGCTCTGGTTACCGACCTCGAGGACGCCGCTGACCGGCGTGTCGGGCGCCATTGCGCTTGCCGAAGCGGCGTCGATCACGCGCAGGGCGTAGGCGCCGAGCGCATCCTGCGTGCCATCGATGCTCAGCCGATAGCTGCCCGGCGCCAGGTCGTACGCCGGTGGGGCGGTGTTTGGCGATTCGGTGGCGCTGAACGACCTGCGCGCGACCAGGCCGCCGGGGCCGTCCAGTCGCCAGGTCAGGTCGCTGCGATTGCTCAGGCTGTCGAGGACGACACGGATTGGCTCGTCTACGCTGAACTGGTAGTGATCCTGCTCGCCGGGGGCGTCGATGCTGCCGGCAAGGGTCAAGACGCCGGCGCCGCTGTCGCCGTCGAGAAGAACACGCGCTTCGAGGGCCTCGAAATGGAGCCTGGTTTCCGGAATCCTGCCCGCAGACTTGCGCATGTTCGTTCCCCCCTCGCATTGCAACCCTCAATGCCAACGGACAAGAAACCGACGTTTCTCAGCGATCGCCAGCGGTCACCGGGTGGCCACCCGTACCCGCAGGTCTGCCTGAAGCGGAGCTTTTCTGCTATGCTGTGCAACCCAATTTTTAGCAAGATGTTGCGAGATGTCAATAGTTTCTTGCGTTGCCTGCTTCCCCTCTGTTCTTTTTGCGAGCCATCAATGACTGGAACTCCGGCCCCTGCTGGCGCCACGGCGATGGCAACGGCAAGCGAGCGCAGCGTCGATCAACGGTCGTTGGCCGACGTCGAATCGGGTGCGCTCGCCGCGCGCTTGAAAGCGATCATCGGTGACGAGTCGGTGTCTTCGTTTGCGCGCCGCTGCGGCATGGCCGAGTCGGTACTGAGGACTTACCTCCGCGACGGACGAATGCCCCCGCTGGACAAGGCCCTGGCCATTGCCGCGGCGGCGGGCGTCAGCGTCGACTGGCTGGCCACCGGGTGCGGCGCGCATGCGCTCGCGCAGGCCCGCGCTGCCTACGCGCCGAGCGCGGAAGATGTCGTCGCGGCCGATGCGCCAGTGGTCGACGCCGCTGTCCTCGAAGGCGTTGTCAAAGCGGTCCTGCAGGGGCAGGGCAGGCAGGCTTCGCCCGAACACCTTGCCGGCGTGATCGTCGATCTCTATCAACGCGCGCTGAAGCGTGACGTGGGCTGACCAGGCCGGCTGCGAAATCGCTTCGTGCTGAGTCGAGACACGGCGCAAGCGACGCGCTTTGCCGCCGCTTCCCGGTCGGCCTGCGCTTGCTTTTTGCGCCGCTTTCGCCGAAGTGAGACTTTTGAATCCTTTTGCCCGTACCGGGTCGTATAGGATCGGCAACAAATCCCCCTGCCCGGGCGCGGCGCTCGACCTCAACGGCAAAAACAAGGAGCTACTTCGCTGAATCATAAGAGAAGAGACACATGGGTCTGAGTTCACGTGCCCTGTTCGACGGCCGCCTGTCTGGCGTTCACGGCTTGACCAATTTTTCGCTCAAGCAGCGGGTCGCCTGGGATGGCCGTCTCAATATCGGCGAGGCGCAAATCGACGCCCAGCACGAGGCTATCTTTGCCCTGGTGGTAAGAGCTTCGGACGCCTGGCGCAAGCACGGCGACGTCGAGCAGCTGACGCTGATGACGGGAGAGCTTCATCAGGCGCTCGAGGAACATTTCAGCTACGAGGAGGGGGTGCTGGCGGGGCTTGGCTACGACGATCTCGCCGAGCACCGTGCCGAGCACCAGGTGATGCGCGACGAGTTGCAGCTCATCCGCGCCCGGGTGGAGCAGATGGATCCGGCAGGCGATAACGCCGAACCGGGATTTCTTCTTCTGAACTACATCCTCAGCGCGACCGTTGGCCACATCCTGCACAGTGACATGGACTATTGCGCCCTGGCCCGTGCGACTGCGTCACATCGCGGTTCGGCCGCCGCCGCTTCAGTGTTTTCTTGAGCCTGTCGTGGCGCGGCCAATGGCGGGCGGGTGCGGGCGATGACCAGCCGGCGGCGAAGGAATGTCCAGAGCTGGTATCCTGCGCAGCAGCGCGGCGCCTTCACTTCCGTCTTTCCCCTGGCCTGTCGATTGCCGTGGCTTTTTTCCGAAGCCAGAGGTCTTGCGCTCCCGCGCTCAAGCGTGCGCCATGAAGCCGTGAATCGATGAACTACACCTTCGCCTCGGCGACCATCCTGCTCATCCTGATCACCGATCCGGTCGGCAATATCCCGATTTTCGCCAATGCGCTGCGCTCGGTTCCACCCGAGCGTCGCGCCTGGGTGATTCTGCGCGAGGTGCTGATTGCCTTTGTCCTGCTGCTGACGTTCATGTTCGTCGGCGACGGTTTTCTGCGCCTGATGAACCTCAGCGAGCTGTCGCTGCAGATTGGCGGTGGCGTGATCCTGTTCCTGATCGCGCTGCGCATGATTTTCCCGCAGCCGGGAGTCGCCGACGCGCCTGACGCGCTGGGCGAGCCGCTGATCGTGCCGCTGGCCGTTCCGGCCATCGCCGGGCCTTCGGCACTGGCGACGGTGCTGCTGCTGGTTTCGCAGGCGCCCGAGCGGCGCCTGGAGTGGATCGGCGCCCTGTGCATCACGATGGCCGTGTCGGCCGTTGTCCTCGTGCTCGCCGAGCGCATCCAGCGCGTTGCCGGCGAGCGCTTCGTGGTCGCCCTGGAACGGCTGATGGGGCTGGTGCTGGTCGCCGTGGCGATCGAAATGATGTTGCGGGGAATCAGGACCTTCGTCGTGCAGCTCGCCAGCGGCTGAGCTCGGGGCCGGCGCATCATTCCCAGTCAATTAGCAACCAAAACATAAGTTGAGGATATTAAGGAGAACACCTGGGTCTGACGTCGGACGACTGCAATAACAGTACCCGCATTGAACCAAAGTTCGGCGCCGGCCTTCAGCCGAATGCGACGAAGGCAGGTGCTCCGTGATCGCTTTGACGACTCGTTGGAACGTTTGTCTTGTACAGCGGAGTTGTGTCATCGGGGACGGAGGGTCGATGTGACCCAGCAAGACAGGCGCCATATGACGAGGCTGACGCCACAGGCGAGATGGCTGCCCTTGCCGGGCCAAGGCAGGAGTCGACAAACACGCATCCGGGAGGAATAGATGCGCCGTCCCCGCCCGTTGTTTCCCGACGGGCTCTCCGACGAAAGCGTGGCAGGGCTGGGTGCGTGACTTTACCCGCTGCCGTCGCCTGTGGAAGCAGGCAGTGCGTGCAGCTTCGCGGTTACCAGCCGCGGCAGGAATCTGTACAAACCCCCCCCCAAGCGCCTTGGAAAACGCCACCCTCCGAGCAGCACGAGCGCTTTCGTCCCACACGCTGCCGGCGGCGCCCGGTCTACCGGCAACAGCGTGCGATTCGGCCATCGCTTGCGCCTCGAGAAGTTCGGGCTGCGGAGTCCGGGTCAGTTCCGGACCTAAGACCATCGCACGGCAACCCATAGATCAAGCAGGGCCTTGTCGCTGAACGCGAGCATGAGTTCGCCCGTTGCGCTACCCGGCAGCTCGTTGTCGGCCACAGCCCCCGATACCAGCAGATCACCGGCCGCACCCTGGAGCGGAAACGCCACATTCGTGTCCGCAGCGTCCACCAGGCGTGCCTTGAGCGGCGCGTTTGGCGCGTCGCCACTTCGACGTGCCCAAATGTGCATTGCCTTCATGGGGCCCAAGCGGGCTTTGCTCCAAAGCGGAAAGTGTTGTTTCTGCAGTTCAAAGCTGATCTGGAATTGGTGATTGGCTCCGGCCGGTGCCCCGAGGAACTTTGCCCACACCGCAGGGAACTCCTCGCGCAGCGAGAATAGTCGCAGCGAGCCGAAGGCCGTGCCGGCATCAATACGCGTCTTCAGCGCCGCCATCGCGGCATCACGCAACGGCATGCCGCCTTCGCGCGCCGTCAGGCGCAAATGCAGAATGACATCGGCAATTGCGGCGTAATCGAAGGCCTGCGGATCGCTCTTGCGCGGGTCGGCCGGCAGTCTCAATTGCCACGTGCTGATGGCGCCGCTGTACTCGAAGGGCAGGTAGCGCTCGTCGCGCAGGTTGGTTTCGAATAATCCGCTATCGTTCTGTGCCGAGCTGGTGACGATGGATTGCACGCTACCGAAGTGATCGCTGAAGCGGGCGTCGTCGTTATCGGCTCGCTCGTAGCCATCGCCCAACAAGGACGAGATGCGGGTGGAACTGCGCAGCAGCGTCAGCGTGCAGGCCACACTGGCGTAGGGGCCGCTTACGCAGGGAATGCTCAGCGAGACCGACTTCAGGCGCCGGAAGTAGTGACCCGGCCCGTCAAGATCGAACAGTGACTCGGGCAACTGGAAGGTGCACGAGCCCGTGCTGCGCAGATCGACCAGCGCGCGTGGGTCAGCTTGCAGCAGGCTCACATGCTTGGTCAGCTCGTACTCGCGCTGGTTCTGCTCGTGATAGGCCATCTCCATGCGCTTGATGTCCAGTAGCAGGCGCTCGCCGGCCAGGAGGCCCTCCCTGCCAGCCTGGTAGTCAAACTTCAAGTAACTCAGGCCGGGTTGTCCCAGCTCGTGCTGAAGCGCTCTCTCGGCCTTGCGCGCGACGTCGAAGGCAAACTGGAAGGCGCGTGCGTGCAATCCCGTGAGCTCACGCTTCATCCAGGCATACAAGGTCTTGTTGGTCTTCTTGCCATCGCTGAGCACACCCTCGCCATTGAGGAAACGTTCGATTTCAGCTGCATGCTCCTTCTGCTGGCGGTGGTTGCGCAGCTCCATGTTGGCAACGGCCTCGCGGATCTGTGCAGCGCGGATCTGCTTGAAGACCTGATTGATCTCGCCGACGGCGAGGTTGCTCTGGAATGCCCATTCGCGTTCGCGTCGTGCGAAAGCGTCGATACGGCCGGCCCTTCTCGCTTCGAAGTTGAGCCGATCAGCAACCGCACGGGCCGCGGCAGCTGTCGCTCCAACTGCGTCTCCCACCTCCTTGCCACCATATTGAACGGTGGCGCCCATGCCCATGGGTTGTACGTGCACGTTGAATTCCGGTACGAAGTGAGCCACTGAGCTAATGACGTTCAAAATGTTTGCAATATCGCTTGACAGCTGCGCACCTTCCAGAAGAAGGGACTCTCTTACCTCATGAGAGCTTAGGATTTTTCCGCCATTAAGCGCCTGTGCGACCTGTGCAAACGCATCGCTCGCGATGTCTACCTTGATCGGGCGCGCTGATAGTGCCGGCTCAGTTGCAGCCAGCCGCATCTTCTCCAAGCTGTCTAGATCCAACTCCTCCAGTACCGGCAACGACTTCGTGATGTCCTCCGCCTTTGCACCCAGCTGCTGCGCGTAGTAGCTGTAGCGCTGCACGGCCAACGCCAGTGATTGCAGGAGGCCCTCCTTCGCCTTGACCGCTTCCTGCCACTGTCCATAGCGCACCTGCTCGACCATCTCCATCAGCACCTTCTCGTGCCGAGCGCGCAACAGGGCAAGAGCCTCGCCTTCTTCCTTTTCCATCGCCGAGAGCTGACCGGCGCCTATTGCCGTGACCTGCTGCGCCAGTTCCGTTGCCTTCTGCAGCAGCAAGGCGCAACGCACGAGCGGCAGCGGCTGGTTCAAACCGTTGACGATGGCCCCCACGTCCAGTCCAGACGCTGCAGCACGGGCCAGCAAGGCGGGGTCCACCGGGGGTTCGAACAATGGAAGCTGACGGAACACCCCTTGCAGATTGAGGCTGTTGCGGATCTTGAACAGCCGGTCTGCGACCGTGTCCCAGTAGCCCAGTAGCTTGTCGTTGCGCGGCACGCAGAAGTACAACGACTGTCCCATGCTGCGCAGCGAGGCCAGTGCCTGGCCGCTGGTGGCCGGCGGCGCAGCCATCGTCGGAAGCAGGTCGAATGGCAATTCCGGCTCCAGATCGCGCAGGACCGAACCGAACAGCTGGAGATCGCCGCGCAGGTTGTTGTAGGTCTGCGGCTTCACCCTGCCTTTGCGCGGCACGGCTTGCGGACGGGGGCCCAGGATGTTGGCGGCCAACACATACAGCATCATCGCCTCGTCGATGGCCTCGCCCTTGTCCTGGCGGAACAGTGAGTCACCCCAAGCGATCAGGTTGTCCAGGTAGGCCATCACCGTCTTGACCATGTAGGCCTGCTGGCGCTGCCGCGCCACCGCATGGGGTCGGAACGGCGCGTTCATCCAGTCCTCGATGCTGCGTCGCGTGGCGTCCGCAATGGTCACATCACCATTCGCCCCCTTGGCGAGGTTGACCAGCAGCTGTTCGACCGAGTGGGTTTCCAGGCTCAGGAACGGCAATACCTTCCAGAAGCGCTCGGGGGCAGGGCCGTCGCTGCTGTCGGTGGGGTCGAACAGCAGGTGAAGCCAGCGCTGTGCCTCGGCGAAGCGCCCGTTCTTGCTGAGGTGCAAGGCCAGGGTCAGCGGCACATGGAAGAAGAGTTCCCAGTTGTAGACCGAGTAGGCGCTGTGCGGGCTGAAGTCCAGATCCTTCGCCGGGTGCGGTGTCTTGACTTTCCCTGATGGCTGGTACAGGGTCTTGAAGAAGTCATCGAACAGCGCCGGGCGCGGCGCGCCGTCGATGAGCTTTGCATCGGTGTCGGCCGTGAGCTCCGTGAGTTGTCCGCTGGGCGTGCGTAGCCGCGCCAGTTTCTGCAGGGTCACGACGGTATTGGGCGCCAGCGCGGGCTTGACGATCGTTCCGTCGCTCAGCTTCAACAGGTGGCGGCCGGCAAAGCGCAATACGGCATTGCTCGGCTGCACCGTCAAGGTGTTCTCGGGCAGCAGGTAGGCGAGCTTGCCGGCCAGTTCCACGCGCACGACGAACTCGGTGTCCAGGGCCTGCAACCCTGACGTTCCCTGGCGCAGCAGGCGTTGCATCATGGCCTGCACGTAGGGGTGCTGGTGCAGAAAGAAGCTGTACGAGAGCTCGCGACTGCGGCGGAAGTAATGGCGCGTCTCGCGTGTTTCGACGACGCGGGATTTCACGTGCGCAAACTCCGACTGGGCCTGGCCGTGGAATACGCCGTACTGGAGGACGCTGTAAGGGTTCATGACTGTGCTCTCCGTAGATTCAACGCATGCCGGGAATTGCAAACGATCCGGGGCCGGAGCCCCCTCGCATCCCCTGATGCGACAAGGTGTCGCGAAGTTGGGTATTCAGCCCGCTCTTACCCAGCATCACCACTTGTGTCTTGTCCAGCGTCGGTTGCGACTGCGCAAGTTCGGTCTCGCTCGCAACCATGATCTCGCCTTGGTTGGTGCCGGTCTCGCTGGCTGGGTGCATTGGGACAATCTCGCTGAACGCAGGCAAGTTCCCTCCGTCGACACCGCGATCCACGAGTGTCAGGCCCAGTTGCCCCGTGTTGCCCAGCAACGTGTCCTGATCGAACGTGAGCAGCACCTTCGGGTTCACCAACCAGTCCAAGCCCGGTGCCGGGTCACCCTGGGTCTTGGGCATCACGAAGGTCTCTTCCTCGACCGGTGGTATCGGTAACGGCCACTTCTTCCGGAATTGCGGAATGATCTTCAGCTTGTCGTAGGGGTCAAGTTCGACGATGCCCTTGTCGTCGGTCACGGTGGTGCGCGTAACCCAGGTCTCCACGTCCTCCAACAGGGTCTCGCGAACGTCCGGCTGGACGAAGAAGGTGTGCCTGTTGTCCTGATAGAAGAAGGGTTGGATCAGTGCGGCGAGTTCAGTCAAGCCACTATCCAGCGCAGCCTTGGCGGCTACCGGGTCGGAGGCCAACTTTACCGCATCCAAGGATATGCCCAGCGCGGCCAAGGCGTTGTTGCAGGTGAGCACGGTGTTGGCCGGCACCTTTTGCAGGATTGGCTCGGTGGGAGTATCCGCTGCCTTCGTGGTGTCGGTGCTCTTCTGCTTCGTGTATTGCACGTTGAGCGCGCCCGCCGCGCCCGCGTGGCGGGTGGCTTGTACGATGTTGGCGCTGACGATGACGTGCGGTGGGGGGCTGCCGAGGGCGCCCGGCTCCGGCGCCGCGTTGCGCCCGGCCAGGTAGAAGGCGTCGTCGAAACCACTCAGGTGAACGAAAACACCGCCTTCCACTCCATCGTTGAACTCCTTGCTGACGTGTATGAAGGCGTCGCGCGGCTGAAACGTCGCTGGCTTCTTCTTCGAGGTCACGGGCGCCGAGCCCCCCGACTCGGCAGTGGTCCAGGCGCCGGACTGGTACTGCGCCCAATGCAGTTGTAACTCGACCACCTTGTTCGCGCTCAGACCGCCAAGGCCAGTCATCAAGTCGCCGAGGTTGGCTTCGGCGATGGTGGCATCGGCGGTCGTGGCGTCCATCGAAGCTCCCGGGTCGGCCTTATCCAGGAAGGTCACCCAGAACAGGAACAGCCGTTCGCGCCAGACCACCGGCGCCAGGTGGTCGCCCTGGATGGTCACGGCCACCGGCTCCCAGGTTGTCCAGCTGCCGTTACGGCAGCGGCGATAGAAGTACTCGTGTGGCTGGCCGTAGGTGCGGCCAAAGACATGTAACACACGCTGTGACGCATCGGCGTGGTCTTCCAGGTGCATGGCCACCATGTCCAGCCGTGCGATCTTGTCGAGCTGGCGCAGGTAAGCCAAAAAGGCGTCCTCGACGAGGTCGCTGGCCACATCGCCTTGTAGCAAAGCACCTTCGAGCGCCTCGAACAGGGGCGTCTTGTCATCGCGGAACTCGGGCTCGAGCACGTTCTCCGGAAACAGCCAGAGCTTGCGATTGCCGGCCCAGACCGGATTGCGCCGCATCCATTCCCAACGCTTGGCATCGAGCACCGCGGGGGGCACCTGCGGCTCCAGGTTGAGGAAGCAGCGCTGAACGAACAGCTGCACCGACGCGATGGCCAGGCGCACGCGCGATGTCTGCACCACGGGCTCCATGCCAGCGTCGACGAGGAAGTGTTCGTACAACTGCTCCAGGCGTTCGTAGCCCAGCTTGTGCAGCGCATGTGCCACCAGAGCATCGCGCTGGCGTTGGCGCAGGCGGTCGAAGATGGGTTGTGCGACTCGGGGCCAGTTCAGTTCGCCGGCGCTGGCCTTGATCGCGTCTTTCACGCCGCGGGCGATCTCCGCACGACGTGACTCCGCTACCCCTGGCTTGAGCAAGTCCTGGCACGACGCCAAGGTGGCAACGGCAACGCCGAAGCGGTCAACCAGGCGTAGCGCATCGCACAGGCGCCGCACCGCGGGGTCCGCGGCGAACGCAGGTGCAGCCCACAAGGACTCGGCTGTCGCCCGCACGGTGGCCTCACTGCGGCCGGTCAACCGGGCCAGGCGTGGGTAGACCTCGCTGGTCAGCTTGTCGGCACTGCCCAGCGAATTGGCCTCGAACACGGCAATCAGGTCATTCCCGGGCAGACCCAGATCGCGCTTGAGTCGGCTGAACTCCAGCAGGCGCCGCAGGCCGGCAAAACGTTGTACGGCCGCCGTGGTTTCAGCAGCGCCGTCGCTCACCTCGCGGGTGGGCCAGGTGCTGAAGTTCAGCTGACCGAAATCTGCGGCGTGTGTGCTGACGTGGCGCAGTTCCACCTCGTCGAGGCCAAGGGTTCGCATCAGCATCAGCGTCTTGTCGAGCAGTGCTGACGCGTGCGCCGCGCTCCGAAGATCGTCCGCAGCACGCAAGGTCAGCCGCGACAGCGTGCCTTTGGGAAGATTCTCGCCCTGCACCAGCAGCCGCGCCTGGCCACCGCCCAGCGCTGCCAGGCGCCATTCGAAGCGGTAGGGAACTCCCGCTTTGAGTTCGATGAACTGTTGCAGCACCGCACCGTCGGCTGCCGCGGTGCCGGCGAGCAAGACGGCATCGGTGCGGTGCGGAAAGCGCAACTCGGCCGTGGCGTTTGCCTTGTCCAATTCGACGTAGAAGCGCCAGGCACCGCTGGCCGGAACCTCCAGGCTGCCCTCGATGATCAGCGCCGTGGTTCCGGCAGCTGCGGCCGGCACGGCGGCCGTATCCGCCTGCTTGGTAGGCTGGCTGCCGAGCGCCTGGCCGTTGGCCGCGAAGTAGCGCACCGTCAGCCCCTGCCTGGCCAGGGCGGCCAGGGGGTCGAGCAGTGGGCTCGCGGTGTTTAACACCGCCTTGTCGGTCAGCAGGCTTGCGACCGCCGCAGTGTCGGCGCCGGTGCGCGCCACCATCGTCTGCACGATGAATTGCCGCACGAGGCGCTGCTGTAGATAGGGCAGGAACGCCTGCACCAGTCGCGCGCGGCGGGCCATGAGTTGGACGTCGGCAGCTTTGGCGTCGTTGGCCGGCAAGGGCGCGAAGAGCGTCTCGAAGTCCGCGTCGTCAAGGAATCCGGACGCCGGCACGGCGCCAGGAGCAGACTTGCGCAGGTGCCGGTTGTAGAAATCGAGCGCCTGTTGCTGTACCTGTTCCAGCAGTCTCTTCAACAGGGGCGACTGCACGTGCGCAGTACCTGCCGCCGGCAGTGGATACCGGTTCAGCAGGGATGCTTTTTGGGCGTCAAGCAAAACACCTCGGAATCGCAGGTACTGCACGTTGCGCACGCCATCGTGCCTCGTCTCGACGATGCCCTCGGCACCAGCCAGCGAACTGGTCACGAGGGGGTTTTCGCCAGCGCCCGGCGTATCGGTGGCCAGGTACGTGACGTTGCCATTGAGCATCGCCACGAAGGTGTTGGCCACCTCAGGTGCCAACACCAGGCCGAGTTTGGACAGCAGCACTTCTCCGCTGATGTCCCCAGGGTCGGCCGGCACGGCGTGTTCCGCCCGGATGGCTTGCACACCATCAGCCAGCCCTTTCAGCAACACCAGCAATTCGCCATCGTCATCGCGAAGGAGTTTGCTACTGTCCAGGCGGTGACGTATCAGGGCGTCGATGTCTCGCGCCTCAAGCCCGGCTACCCGCAGCAGGTCGACCAGCTCCACAAACGCCAGCGTCTGCGAGAACGGGTTGTCCTCGGCCAGCGTCGCCAGCGGGTCGGCATGCAATGCCTTGAACGGGTCGAGCCCACTCAGCTTGCGCAGGAGCAGCAGGTCGGCCATGCCTAGCTTCAGTGCCTTGGCCAGCAGTGCGTGCCGGTACAGTAGCGAGACGTTGGGCAGCGTCAGCATTGCCTGTGGCGGTGCGCCCGCGGCGCCGCCGGCGCGAAGCTGCATACCGGCATCGTGCAGCACCTGTTCGATGTCGGTCGCCGTCAGGCCCATGGCCCCTTGCAGCGTGACCATGTGGTCGACCAGCGGCACGTTCAACGCGCTCAGGTATTCCCCCAGCGCGTTCTCGAACGCCGCCGGGGCTCTCGCTGCGCCGCGGCCGAGGAAGAGATGCGCATACGGTGGCTTGCTGCCGGTGGTGGAGATATCCGACCAGAGGGTCAACAGCTTCAAGCGCCCGTCGACGCCAAGCTTCAGCCGCTCCTCCAGCGCCTTCAAATGCGCCAGATGCACCAGTGCACTGGCCAAGGGCTTCTTCTGGAGATTCGCATCCAGGGCGTCGAAGGGAGCGTTCCTGGGTGCCAGCATCTGCAAGGCACGATCGGTCTCTTCAATCGACCATCCCAGGCGCCGCCACAACCGCACGAACAGGTTGATGCGTACCAGTTCGATCGGCGCGACGCTGCTCCCGTCGGCATGCTGCAGGGTGGTCAGGTCGAAGTTGCAACCGGCGTCGGGGTCGGCCAATACCAACACCCTGCTGAAGTCAATGGCCAGGACCTTGGCCTTCAATGCCGCGAGGTTGCTGCGCGCCTCGGCAGCAAAATCGCTCAGCCGCTGCTCGAAAGACGCGATGTCGTCGAGTTTTTGCTGTTGCGCCGCGGTTGGCGCGGCCGGTGTGGGTGTCAGCGCCTCACTGTCGACCTTGTAGCGATAGGCATCGCCGACGCTCAGGCGCGCCCGATACAGCAAGATGAGCTTGCTCAGTCCCGGATTGACAAACCCGCTCAATACCACCTGTGTAATCTCGCTGTAGCTCAGACCCAGCCTGCGCGCCAGGGTCTTGGCCGAGCGCAGCATGACCGGCGCATCGAGCACGAGCAGGTCCCCGGCGACCGGTGGAGCGGTCCAGGCCTTGGCGAAAATCAGCTTGGTCCGGCCTACACCACCGGAGCCCGCGGCCTTGATGGCGGTGAGTGTGTTGACTTCGCCTGCAGCGGCATTGGCGCTGACGTCAAAGTAGCCGCAGGACATGCCCGGCGCGAGGCCCAAAACATCGACGTCTGCCAGACTCGCCGACGTTTCGGGGCCATTAATCGGCGACTGGATGGCAGCGCGCAATGCAGGCCACCCATAGAGATCGTGCCAGGCGTCATTGAGCAACGGAGCAGCGCGCGTGAACAACGCCGCCTCAGCAGGCGAGATTCCCAGCGATTCGACGAAGATCTCGGCCCGGCCGACTCCGCCGTTGACCCACAGGTCATCCTGGCGGCGCAGCGTCTGCAGCACCTCGTGCAGCGGCGCATCCGCGTACGCGCAGAACTGGCGCACCATCTCCAGCGACCGGTCGAAGGGCAGCGCCAGCGGATAGGTCGCCTGGCGCAAGGCATCGTAGGCGGCAGCAATCACGTTCTGCGGTTCGGCCAGCAGATCGGTCGTGTTGGCGTCGCCCGTATCGCGCGCCGCCGCAGCGGCAAGTTGCCCATGCGCCGCGTGGTACTCAAGGATCTCGTTGACGAGGTCGATGTAGGGCAGTGCGGTATGGGTGTTCTCGCAAGTCAGCGCAAGGTGCGGCAGGTCGGGGCGACGCTGCACCAGCACGTCGTAGGGCTTCATCGCTTCCCCGCTGGCAAGAGTGTGCGGATAGTTGCCCCCATGGGTCAGCTTCCACAGGGACTGCGTGTTTGCCCAGGTCTGAGCGTCGATGTCGACGTACTGCAGAAGGTCCACCAAGTAGGCAGCCGGACTCAGTACCGATTGGCAGTCCTGGCACTCGCAGTAGTCCATGGAGCCGAACAGCGACTCGATCGTCGGCACGCGACGGATCAGGCTGGCGCGATCCACATCAGCGATGGGAAGCGGGTTCGGAATCACCGCCGTGCCCCCTCCACCGGCGGCACTCTGTGCAGCGCCGAATAGACTGTAGACCACGCTGCTGACCTGTACAGCCTGCTCGTAAACCTTGCGCGCAATGCCATCGGCGGGTTCGTCCTGGAAAATCTCGTGGTACTTCGCGTTGAAGGTCTTCTCGAAGTGTCCTTGCATCAAGCCGGTCACGTCATGGGCGGACCGGACGCCCATCTTCATCAGCGTGACCTGTGCTTCGTCGCTGGGCGAGATCGAGTAGGTGGCGTGCAGTACCTTGAGATTGTTCGCCGGTGCGGCGTGCAACTCGGCCTCCGTGAAGCCCTGCTGCTCGAGAAAGGTGGACACCGGCGTCTGCCCCAAGCGATAGCCGTTGGCCGCAGCGCGCTCCAGCAGTTTCACCGTTTCATCGTGCGCATCGGCAAGCGCAAAGCGGGCGTCGCTGGACAAGCGCGCCGTCAATACCTGCGTGGGATAAGCGCGGTGCACCTTGCGCGCCATGTCCGCGGCAAATGCGTTGGCCCTCGCCAGAACGTCGGCCCCTTCGTAGGCCAACGGGATCAGCGCCGCCAGTGTCTTCAGCCCGGCCTCGTCCGGGTTGGCGCGGTCTTGCTGTGCAATGCCGGCTTCGTCAAACAACTCGTCGGCCCAAGCCGCGGCCGTGTACAGCCCTCTTGAGGCCAGGGCCGCCAGGTCTTTCAGCTCCATCTTCATCAAGCGATTGGTCATTGCGGCACCGTTGCCGGCCAGGAAGGCCAGCTTGCCGTGCAGTTGCAGCGCCTCTACCTGGGCATCGGCGAATCCGGCCGCCGACGCTTTCTTCCACAAGCCGTCAGCGTCGCCGCTGTGCGCGAAGAACAGATCGGCAAACTTCTTCTGCTCGGCTTCGCTCAAGCCCGTGCTGGCCAGCAGCTCGGCATAGCTCGATTGCGATCCCGGTGCCGCATCGGCCAGGTTGGTCTTGGCGGCAAAGGCCGCGAAGAGCTTGGCCTGTGCGGCGATCGTGTCGTCATTCAGGTCGATGACACCCGACTCACGCGCCTTCTTGATGCCCGGCTCGACGAGTTCGAACTTGACCGCGGCCAGTAGTCTCTTGTCAGCGGGCAGGCCCACGCGCAGCAGACCGTACAGTGCTTCGGCAGACATGCCGACCTCACCCGCGGCAGCCAGCCGTTGCGCCCAGCAGTTCAAGGCCAGCAGCCGTGCGTCCCAGCCAGTGCTGCGCGCCAGCAGGGTGATGTCCTGGCGATCGGCGCTCTCCTGCGCGTCTGCCAGTTTCTCGATGGCCCCTATGTCGGCAGCCACGTCGGCGCTCATGCGCTGGTACTCGCTTGCAGGCTTCACACCATCGGCCGGCGCAATGAGCTCAAGCCGCTGGCGCTGTTCGGCACTGAGTGCAGCGAGTGGCTTGGTCAGCGCCACCTCGCTGTTGTCGGCCTGCAACAGGCGTACTTCGAGATTGGCCGAGGCGGCTTGCGCGGGATAGGCCAGCGCATAGCGCCCGTCGGCCGCAGACACCGCCTCCGTCAACTTCGCATCGTTGCCGCCAAAAGCGAGGCGATACAGGCGCAAGGAGACACCCGGAGCAGGCTGGCGGGAAGGCCAGCGCACGATACCTGCAATCTGTTGCTGCGCGGCCGGCGGTTCCGGTGCCTCGGGCAGGCGCAGTTCCAGCGTCTCCAGCGGCGTGGCCCGTCGGATCACCGGGGAGCTGGTCAGCGCCTGGCCGTCGCGACTCTCCACGCTTACCTTCAAATCGACCGCTGGAACACCCGGCAGCAACTCGTAGCGGATCGTGAATCGGCCGTCACTGTCGGTGCTGTCCTGGCCAAGGCGGATAGCGGCCGCGCCGTCATCGTGAAAGGCCCGGACGACAAGGCCCGCAAGCCCGCCCGTCGCACCACCCGCCGCGGCGGGCTTCACCACTCCGGCCACGATGCGCGTCGTATCTGATGGCTTTCCGCCGAACAAGCCCCATCCACCCAGCAACTCGTTCAAAGCTTTGGCGGTACCCTCGTCCACCTCTCCATTACCCTGCAGGTGATTCAGTTCCTGAAACTGTCTCAACACCTTCTGGGTAAGGTCACTGAATTTGCCCGCTGCACGCTCACGCCGAAGTGCAGCGACGGCCTTGTCGCGCGCTGCGGCATCGTTGGCCAGCAGAACTCCGCGAGACAGGCACTCGAGCAAGGCATCTTGCAGGTCCGCCACGGCCTCGCCGTCAGCGCCTGGTGCCAAAGGAAATCTGATGGGGTTCATCGACAATCCTCCTTACGTGAGTCGCGAGTCGCTGCCTACCCGAATTGCTGCGATGCGCTGGTGGTTCTGGCTTCAGAAGGTGATGCAAGGCTTCGACAGAATGCTTTCGTTCGTCCCAGCTCGCGGGGGTGACCAGCGAGACCTTCCTGCGCAACCCGAACGGGTGACTCGAAAGGCATTCGGGCTGGCCATTGTCGCCGTCGCCACAATGGCGCCGAGGTTGTTGAAACTCATCTCATGGACGCGTGCTGCGTGCTTGCCGCCAGCTCAGTTCTGCAGCCTGAAGCAGTTCGCGGGTTTCGACGTGACTGGCCTTTGCCACGGCTTCAGCCACAGCCAGCCAGAGGTGCTCGCGATCCCTGTGCTGGCGCAGCCCCTTTCCGACGGCACGCATCAGAAAGAAGCGCACCCTGACCACGGCGCTGTTGGCCACGTAGGACACGTCGCGAAGGTCATCGGAGATGCGAGCCCAGACGCCGGTTTCCTCATGCACCTCTCGAATGGCGGCCTCGCGGTCAGACTCGCCTTCTTCGATATGGCCCTTGGGCAGTACCCATTGCGATGGATCGTTGGTGGCTTCCACCAGCAGATACTCGGCGGTCTCGCCTCGCGTGCGGAACACCACGCCGCCGGCGTGGGTCGAGCCGCTCGCTGCAGGAACTGCCTTGTCTAAGGCGAGCTTGCTGTCCCTGGCCGTGAGTGTGATGACGAACCAATAGGCCTGATTGGTGGCCTTGTAGCGTTGCTCCATGTAGCGCCACAGCGCCAGTAGAAGGAGCACCAGCACGACAGGGATGCCGGCGAGCGGCCAGTGGTATTGCCAGGGCCAGGCGGCGAGCAGGAGCAGCAACACGACGGTGAAGCAGCGGAAGAACTTGGCATCGGCCTCGAAGCGCTGGACGACGGCCAGGCTCGCCGGGCTCGCGGCATTCAGCCACGCCTTGCTCCACTGGAAGGTATTGATGGCATCCTCGGCGTGCAGGGCGCCGAGGGCCTGCTGCTTGATCTTGCCGGCGCGGTCAACGGCGAGGTTGCGCTCGCGCTTGAACACCAGCCAGATCAGGGTGCGGGCGAGCCAGGGCAGCAGGCGGCCACGGCGGGCGAGCATGGTGATCTGGTTGTTCAGCGTATAGCGCCGCGCCCAGTCGTAGCACTCGTCCAGCCAGGAACCGAGCAGGAAGACCAGGTGGCCGAAGAGGTAGCTCGCGAACAGGAAGGCAGCCCAGGCTTCCGCATCGGCGAGCTTCGAATATCGTTCCCCCAGCACGACCGGGCCCGTCTCACCCATCAGCAGATAGGTGAGCAGCGCACCCGGCAACAGGATGGAGAAGAAGTCCATCAGGCCGATGAAGAATTTTTCTGGGTCGAAGTTCATATCGCTTCTTCGGTCAGATCCAGTCCCCAGGCCGCGTGTTTACCACGACCGGGGCCACTTTACCCGGCACGAAATCCCCCTTCCAATCCCAGTAGCCATACTTCTCGTTGCGCTTTTCCACTTCGCCCCGCATCTCGAAGAACCCGAGACCCTTCGTCGTGCCTGCCATCGGGCCGCTGATGTATGTCTTTGTGTAATCGTTAAAGATCAGACCGTACTTGATTTCGATGAAGTACTCGCCCCCTGCGTCATCGAGCACGGCCCGTCCGATCCGCTCGTATCCCTGTTCGGCGATGTGCTGCTCACGGGCCATCTTCATTGCATCGAGCATGACCATGGCTCCGCCCGCGGCATTTAGCGTCGTGCCTGCGCCCTTAGGCAGACGCAAGCCGCGGGTACCCGGCGCAAGCTCCTCCGCCGTGAGGCCCGAGGCCGCCTTGAAGCCGGGCTTGTTTGGGACCCTACCGCCACCGAGCTTCATGTCGGCGGTGGACTCGAAGACAGCGGAACCTTTCTGTCCCTTGAGTGCTTCATAGTTCGCTGGTGGTATTGGCTCCTTGGCAATCGCAAGGTCTGTAGTACGCGCACCAGCAGGCTCTCCGCCTGGGTTTTTCCCGACAGAAATGACCCGTCCCTTGTTGAACCCGACCTCCGGGACAAGCTTCTGACTAGCAGTTCCAAAGTGTGGGACGTCCTTGGAACCAGCCGCTGCAGCCGACGAGCGGGCAGTTACATTTTCCTTTAGAGCCTGACCAGCCACCACCCCCTGTTTGGTGGCGTACTTCAGTCGGAGCTTCTTCGCGGTCTTCGAATTACCCGCTAACCTGTCTAGCTGGTTTCCAGTTGGAGGTGGAAGCTCTTTGCCACCTGTCGTGGCTCTGACGTCCCCTGTTTCGAGCTTCTTCCCTGCCTCGAATGCCGCCTCTCTTGCCTCGAACTGCGCAACGTCCTTAGGCGAGTTTGCCGGTGGCTTCTCGCCCTCAAGGCCGCTGGGATCGAACAAGACCGTCGGTCGACAAGTTGCATAGACGAACAGATTCGGACCGTCTTTCAGGCCGGATGGGTCGCTGCAAGACCATCTTCCGAGCCATGGAATGTAGTACCGCGCGCCGTTGTGGATAAACGCGCTCTCCTCATCCCGCTCCCTGCCCGTATATCGATACCGCTTGACCGTCTCGGTCTGGCTGCGCACCGCCTGATAGGTCGAGCTGCCGTAGGGAGAATACTCCTCGTAGGAAATGATCTGCGCTTGCTCATCCAGCTCCAGGCTGGCCGAGCCGAGATGGTTGCCGAACTGGTAGCGGATCAGTCGGCGCGGTGCTTGGTCATTTCCCACCGAGTCGAGCGTACGCGTCTCCACCAAGGCGATGCGCTGCTTGTCGTCCATCACGTGCAGCGTCTCGCGCTCCAGCGTGGCGGTGTCGGGGCCGATGGCACCGCCGTGCTTGCGGAAGATCTCGAAGCCGCCGAGATAGATGCGTTCTTCGCTAAGGCCCTGCGCTTTTTCGCAGACCTTGCGGATGCGTTGGCCTGCTGCGTCATAGACGTAGAAGGTACGCTCGCCGTGGTGGTCATCGCCGTCAAAATCTTCGGCGTTCACGCGCTGGCGCCGTGTCAGGCGCATTTGATCCTTGTAGTCCCATTGCATCTCTGCCAGTTGTGGCATACGCAGCATGTTGCCGTGCGTGTCGTGGGCGTAGACCTCGTCCGGCTGGGTTCCGACGGTAGTGCCGCTCAGGCGGTTGCTGAACTTGCCGGGCTCAGTCAGGCTGGCTTCGCCGTAGTTGTAGCGGCGTGTCCAGCCCGCATGCGCTGGGTCGCTGCCGCGATGCTGCATCTGCAGGAAGTTGCCGACCGCATCGTAGACGTAGCGCTCAATGTAGGTGCCCATCGCGGCAGCATCATTTGCCGCGAAGCGACCCGCCGGGTTGGCACTCAGGATGCCGGTGCGGCCGGCGTCGTTGTACGAATGGGGAATCGGTGCGCCGCCTTGCCCCTGGTGCTCGCGACCACTGGCCTGGATCAGCCGGTAGAGCGCGTCGTAGGTGTAGTCGTTGCTCGGCTCGACGCGCTGGTTGCGGAAGTAGACGGTCTGCTGCGCGTCGTCCTGGATGTGGGTGATGTTGCCGGCGGGGTCGTAGGTGTAGTGCAGGTTTTGCACCTGGCGGCCCGGCCAGCCGCCGACGGGGGGCTGCGGGTCGTCGCCGGGGAAGGCGGCCGCGTTGCGCCGGGTGAGAAGCTGGGTGAGCCGGAAGGTGAGCGGGTCGTAGCTGTAGCGGGTGCTGGCGCCGTTCTTGTAGTCGATGCGCTGGCGCTGGCCCTTGGCGTCATAGTCGATGTTGGTGACGCCGACCGGCGACGGCGCTACCGTATTGGGGTCAAGCAACGCTGCGGGTTCGGCGGCGCGCTCCAGCCACAGGTCCACCCGCTCCAGCAAGTTGGCCTCGTTGAAAACCGGCTGGATGACGTTGATCTTGTCGGGGTGCTGGGCCCGGGTCAGGTTGCTGTGCGGGGCGACGGACTGGGTGGGGCGGTTGAGCGCGTCGTAGCGGGTGCTGCCCTCGAAGAACTCGGCGTCGAGTTGCGGCTCCGCTGGCAGCAGCCAGTCGGGAATCGCTTTGTAGTTGCTGACCAAACGGCGCGTACTACGCAGCAGGTTGCCCTTGAAGTCGTAAGCTTCGGTGGGGCTGTCGTTGGTGTCGAGCCGGGCGTTGGTGGCGACGCCAGCGGAGTCGAAGTGGCGATAGATGCGGGTGCGCAGGTTCAGCGCTTCGGCGTTGACCAGGGCTTCGCCGTACTCGATCTTGTCGACCAGGATGTCACGGTTCAGCGTGCGCGGGTCGGAGGCCGCCTCACCGTTGGCGATGGTGCCGCGCACGGTCTGCTCTATTGGACGGCGCAGCGTGTCGTAGGTGGTGATGAAGTGGTGACCGCGGCTGTCCCAGGCGCGGATGGGCTTGCCGGCCACGTCGTTCAACATCCAGCGCGCGCCGGCTTCCATGCTGATCTGGTGGATGCGGTTGCCGAGCATGTCGTAGGCGTAGCGCATGACGATGCGCTGCTCGAGTTCACCTGCCCGCACGTGGCCAGTCGGTAGCCTTCGCTCGTCGAGAACGGCGCGCTGGTTGCCTTCGATGTCCAGCTCGACGCGGGTGGCGAAGCTCTCTTCGCTGCCGTCGAGGTCGTGGCCCGCGCAGACGACGCGGTTGCGCGCGACGGTCAGGAAGGGGCGACCGAGCGCGTCGAAGTGCGCGGTGGTTGGCGTATCGGCATGCGCTTCGGCGCGCAGGGCGGCGTTCCGCTCGTCCTGTCCGAGGGCAGGACCGATGCGCTGGGCATGCCATGGGCTCCAGGTTGCCGGCTGCCTTCTGAAGTACTCGGCAACGGTGCCGCCGATGTCGGGGTCGGTACGCGGGTCGCCAGTCTGCGGCGGCCTTGGATCGCCCGGCTGGGCGAGGCGCGGCGCGCAGGTGTCGTTGACGTCGTAGGTGGTCTGCTGCCAGGGGTCGAAGACGACCTTCTCGTACGTGTGGTTCGGGTGCAGCGTGGCGATGACGCGCTCGGCAGGGTCGTAGAACAGCACCGGGCTGACGCCACGGGTGGCGTTGAACTCGACGCCATGTGTGGCGCTGAAGAAGGGCTCGTACTGCCGCACCGGCTTGCCCTTGTTGTTGAAGACGGTCCAGCCGCTGCCGACCCAGCGTGGGTTCGCAACCGGGCCGCCTTCTACCAGAGGCCCGGGCTCGGCCTGGATCTTCTTCTGGATCTCGCGGCCGAAGCCGTCGGAGTAGCTGAAACTGAGCTGGATCTTCAGGCCCTGCGGTGGCAGCGGGGCTCTCGCATGCGTTTCCCGGGCGAGCGTGGCGGCGCAGGGGGGTTGCCACTCCGTCGGGTCGTTCGGGTTGGCCTGCTGCGTGCGGCGAAAACGGTCGAGGTCGTAGACGATGCGCGTGGTGGCGTCCCGCAGCAGCGCCGGGGCACCGGTATGAGGGTCGGCCGCAGCGAAGAAGGCGTCGAGCTGCGCTTGCGTGAGGTCGCTGACGAAGCCGCCGAGCGTGTCGCCCTCCGCCAGCGCGGGGAGTGGCTTGCCCATGACTGCCGTGCCGACCACCATGCCCAACGTGTCGAAGGCGACTTCGGTCTGGTTGCGGTTCGGGTCGCTGACCAGGCGCGGCTGCAGGACGCGGTAGTCGTTGCTGTCCACGGTGACGCGGTTGCCCAGTGCGTCGCGGGTTTCGACCATCAGCAGGTCGTTGGCGTCAAAGTCGACGAAGGCGTTCTGGCCAAAGGGATCGCGGTAGCGGCGCGGCAGAAAGAAGTGCTGCCGCGCCTGTACGAGTTCAACAGCGGCGCTTTCTGCCGAGTTCGTGCTGAAGAAGGTCTGTCCCGAGGAAATCCACCAATGGTCGTCGGGATCACTCGCTGGAAAGCGGCCGTCGGCCTTGAGTGTCTGGCTTTGCAGGTAGCCGCCCCGGTTGCCGGCCTGGCCAGCAAGCACGTCCGTCAGGTTGGGGAGTAATACTTCGGGTGGCTGGCCTGCGTGCGGGCGCTGGAAGACCTGTGCGAGCAATCCGGGGGTGAAAGCGAGCCTGTAGCCTTCGCCAGCAAGCGCGAGCGACTCCATTTCACCGAGCGGCAACAGGCCGCTCAGATTGTCGCGGCGGTAGAGCGTGCGCAACCATTCGATGGGACGACGGCGATGATTGCCGGCGGCGGTGGCCTCGTACGCGACTTGCGGGGCAGTGAACGTGTGCCGCAGGCGTTCGGGAGCAGCCGGGTCGGGCTCGACCAGATCCGACGCCTGGAACCGGCCAGCCGGGCCGGTAGCCGCGTAGCCGGTCAACTCGAAGGTGAGCGCCTCGCAGGGCAGCGGGTTGAAGTGCGTGTCGGGCGTGTCGACGGCGTTGGTGACACGGTTCTCGGTGTAGGTGAGCAGTGGCGTGGTTTGCCTGACTTGATCGGCGGCCTGTAGCCCCGTGAGGCCGGGGTTTGGCACCTGCCGGACCGTCCCCCGATTGTCGACGACACGAATCTGAGTACGGCGCCCGTAGCCGATGGCGGCTTGCTTGAGCATGTTGCCGTAGTCATCGACCTCCAGCGTCAGCGCGTGCTGGATGCGAGGATCCGCCGGGTTACGCTCGTAGTGATAGCTGATCGCCTCGCGCGCATGAGTGAAGAAGACGGCGTGGCGGTTGGCGCCTCGGGGCTGCAAGGCCCGGATGGTGTAATTCTGTTCGGTGACGGTGTAGGGGGCGCGAGCGCGTTCGATCTGTTCAGGCGTGGCGCTCGATCCGGCGTCATCGGCGTAGACCTCCTGGCGCAGCATCGAGCCCTTCAGCGCGCGGCAGGCTTCGCGCTCTTCGTCCAGGCTCAGGCTCGCGGGAAGCGCCGTGTCCGGCAGCAGCAGGGCTCGCGCTTCAGCGTCGGTCAGGCCGGGTTCGCGGAAGTACTCGCCCTGGTCGGTAGCGTTGAGCAGGCCGGCGAAGTAGTCGGAAACGTGATCGCGGCCGAGATAGACACCCGTGTGAAACCAGGTCTTGGTATGGACCGGAGGGACGTGCGATTGAGCATCGATGTTGTCTGCCGGCGCATTGCCGTCGGCCAGGGCCGAGAACTGTTCCGTATCCCACTGCTCGACCATTCCGAAGCCGCGGAATTCGCGTTCCTCGCCGTCGAAATAGCCGTGGTGGTAGGCGTAGCGGGTGACGAAGTGGTTGCGGCTGATGTGGTCGTAGGTTTCGACGCGCTCGACGACGTGCACCGGAAACGGCAGCCGGGTAATCCAGGGTGTGCCGTCGCGCTTGTCCAGCAGGTAGAACCTGGTCGACGGTGCGTAATCGACGCGGGTCTCTGCGCCGAGGTTGTTGATGGTCCTGACCAGCAGGTGCGGCTTGTTGCCGCCCATCAGGTTGACGTAGCGCATCGGTCGCCTTGCATCACCCGGCAAGGGCGAGGACCAGACCAGGCAGGCGGTGCCGTTGCCCAGCAGGTCGGTCGGCACGATGCTCACCAGATCGTCGATGCGCGGGAAGACATTCAAGACCTGTGGTTGACTCCAGCCATTGCCCGACTGGTTGAAGTACAGGCGCACGCCGTCGCGGTGCAGGTAGATGATGTCGGTGGTGCCACTGCCGTCGATGTCGGCCAGGCGGATGCGCCTGTGGTCGAACTGGTCGGGGTTGTCGAACCAGGGCGCGCTGTCCATCATCACCTTGGCGCCGAAGCGGCCGTAGCCGAGGTTGGGCCAGTAGCAGGCCTCGCCATTGCGGATGCGCGCGATGTCGGTCAAGCCGTCGCCGCTCATGTCGGCGAGGTAGATGGACTGGGTGCCATCTGCGAAAACGATGCGGGGACCCTTCTCCTCGTCGAGCGCCTGCGCGACGCGGCGGGCGGGGCCGAAACCTTTTTCGGCCAGCGAGGCATGCCAGACGAAGGCATCGTCCTCGGTGATCAGCACGTCCGCATGGCCGTCGCCGT
The DNA here is from genome assembly GCF_907163215.1 of Candidatus Accumulibacter sp. ACC005. Taxonomy (NCBI): domain Bacteria; kingdom Pseudomonadati; phylum Pseudomonadota; class Betaproteobacteria; genus Candidatus Accumulibacter; species Candidatus Accumulibacter sp. ACC005. The sequence continues at coordinate 96,944 of NZ_CAJQUB010000018.1, forward strand.
CCAGATCGACGAACTTGAGGTTCGGGTCGCGCAGGTCTCGATTGAGGCGCGAAGTGAAGGGGCGGAAGTTCTGCCAGCCCTCGGCTTCGTCGTGCTCGTACAGGCCGGGCATGGGGCCGTCCATGACCACCGCGTCGGGCTGGCCGTCGCCTGCGAGGTCCATGAACGCGGCGCCGCCGCTCAGGGCGACGTTGGGCTTGAGGGCGACGGTTTCGAGTGCGGCGAAATTCGCTTTCACCCGCTCGCGGCCGTTAGGCAGCTTGTCCGGGATCGGGCTGAGGTTGCGCTTGTAGTACCAGGCGCCTGCCTGCTCGGAGAGGATGCCGGGGACGCCTTCGCCGTGCAGGTCGGTCCAGCGGTAGGTGCTGCCGTCCAGGCCGATGGGGAGGTTCTCAAGGCCCGCCGCATCGACCTCTTCGACCGTGTCCTGCACGGTGGGCTCGGTGTACTGGAATTCGACGGGTGGTAGGCTGCGCTTGTCGTAGCCGCCGTTGCTGCGGCGATAGCCGGCCTGGGTGACCGCTTGCAGGAAGGTGTAGACCGGATTGCGCACGTCCGCGGGGGCGACTTCATCAGAGTATGTGAAGTCCGTCGAGCGCACCAGGCAGTCGCGTTCCACGCCTGCTTCGCCAGGAAAGTGGTGAAACATCAAGACGCGCTGGCAAAGACGCGTGGTGCGGACTTCGAATCCCGCGCGATAGGAGGAGCACGGGTCTGGCCGATAGTTCCACGTCCCGACATCGTTGGGCTTGGGGGCGGCCGCATCGTGCTCGCCGTAATCGAACACGACCTCGAACATCCACTCCGCGTTATCGAGCTGTGCCTGCGTGAGCCAGCGCGGGCGCTGGCCCGAGTCGTTGAGCAGTGTCGTGCGGTTGCCGTAGTGGATACGCTTGAGGTAGCGGTTGGCCTTGCGGCGGGCATCGTCCCGTAGGCCACGGTTACGCTCGTGAGCATTGTCGAGATGGACGCCTTGCCCGTCTTCCTCGCTGTAGCGGTAGAGGACCGCGTTACCCTTGTCGTCCCGTGTCTCACGGATCAGCCAGGTGAAGATGCGGCTTGCATCAAGAGGGTCGGCGATGCGCGAATTGGCGTCGAACCCATAGAGGGTGAGGATGTTGTCCCTGGAGATCGAGCGCCAATGCACGTCGCTTGGCGAGCCGATCCTGCTCCAGCGCTCGATGCGAGCAAAGAGTCCCTCGATACGCGGACGGTAGCGGCGTACGCTGTAGCCGTCGATCTCGTCTTCGTGAATGAGCAGGTGACCGGACGGGTCGCGAACCCAGAATCCGGCGGGGTCGCGCTGGTGGCCCGTATGACCGGCGACCCAGGCTCCATCCACATCCCGCCGATAGACTGGTACCAAATCCTCGGCACCGGAGAGGATGAAAACATCCGACCCGTTTGCGTCAAGATACTGCGGCAGCCCCTTTTCGGTCTTGCGCGTGATTGACGGCAGCGACAGATTCCAGCCAAAACCAAACGGGCCATTGCCGGCGCCGGAATCGTAGGACAGCGAAAGCCGAGGTCCAAAACCCGAGCGCCCCGGACTTGTGGCGATCGGTACCGACATCGAACCGGTACCGGTAACCGGATTGGCCGCAAACTTCTCGCCGATGCCCTTGATGCCGCCACCGCCTTTGGGCAACTGAAGCGTCGGCGCGGACGATGTTTCGGCCGTGCTTCCCGTTGAGCGCTTTGCGTCTTCGAGCGTCATCCGTCCCCCCTCCAACTACCTACCGCGATTTTGGCTCGGCTACCACCCGTACGGATCAATACGGCATTTCCGAGGTGGTGCGTCCGGTGTTGTTTTCCCGAGCTTGAATGAGTCGATGCAGAAAAGGACGTGCGGATTCGCGGCAAGGTACTGCGCCAACGGAAAGCAGGCGGGCACGAGGCGAAGGGAGCCTGCGCTATCAACACGGCACGCAGCTTATCGCATCGCATACACTGAACACATCATCCAAATGGATGACGGCGGACAACCGCGACCGATTGCACAGGGCCTCGCGGTGCCCCCATCTATAGCGAAGTCACGTATGGCCAAGTTGTTGGCTGGAGGGGCGGGCAATGGACGATCGGCAGGGTATTGTTCGCTTGGCCAACAAGCTTTCGCCGGCCGCTACAGACCGGAAATCTTCACCGCGCACGCTTGATTCGTTGTCAGCTGGCGGTCACTCCAGGGATAGCCGTGACTGGGAGTGCCATCACGCCAAGGATCATCCACTCAGCGGTGGCGCTTCGCGAGCAAGAATCAGCTCGTGCAGGAAGACTCATCCAGACTGCGATTTTTCGGCGAGTGGGGGCAGTCAATGTCCCGAATGTGCATTTCAGGATGACTCGCCTCTGAAACCAGCGCAGGTCGACCGACTCGTCGAATCTCTACTCCAGGATGGTACGACCCGTGGGCTTGTCGAACAGGCCGTGCATGAAGTCTATTCTTGGCATGTCGCGGCCATTCTCCTGCAGGATGACGCACTCGTCGTCGGCTGCGATGATCGAGGGCAATCTTTTCTCAAGAATGCCTGCATTATGAAAGTGGCCAATGGCTATCTGCATTGCAGTGACCCGACATATCAACCGCGGTTCCTTGCCGCTCTTGAGAAAACAGCATGCACAGGCCGGGCTGCGAATCTTCTTCTCTACCCGATCGGGCATCCCGAGCAGCGCTTCAGTATGGCGCTTGTGAAAATTCAGGATCGGAAGGCGACAATTCAGAAGTGCGATAACTCCAGCTGTTCCAACATCCTGTGTGTGCTCTCACCGCTGGACCAGAGAAGGTTTGCCACAGGAAGGCAACTCATGGAATTGTTCGCGCTGTCTGCCGCGGAAGCACGTCTCACCCGCGCCCTCTGCCAAGGGAACTCGCTCGAAGAGTATGCAAGTGATCAGGGATTGAAGCTACCTACCGTGCGGACACAGTTACGATCGGTCCTGGCCAAGACTGGAACCGGGCGCCAAGCTACGCTTATCCGGCTTGTCGCCGGAATCCCCGTTATTCGTGAGAGCGGGTAAGGAGTTCTTTTCGAACCGTCCCGCGTATCGCTGGGCAGATGCTTGCCTTTCCCTGGGCGGGACGACGATGGGGTCATTCCCACTCAATTATCAACAAAAAACATAAGTAACTGATATTAATAACAAAAATAAGGACTGACGTCAGACGATACCAAGAATAATACCAGCACCAAAGGAAGGCTCGAACTGGTGTTCGTCTGTTTGACGATGCGGTTGCATCGTCAATCATCGGGCTGGTCGCACTCCCCAAGTAGCAACCGTTGCGAGTCTTCAACGGACTCCTTTAGTTGGGTTCGGTTCAGCCGACTAGTTGGTTTGGCGGTACTCGTTGAAGTTGTGTGGCGCCGCGCCACCATTCCGGCCGGCACCTTCGGCCTTCCGCAAGGCGGCCATGCGCGAGAGAGATTTTACTCGCCTTCGGGGAGCTTCACCCGAGTGTGGTCCGTCGGAGAATTCTCAGCCCCCGTTTCCGGACCGTTACTCTCAGCCACCGTCTCGCTCGCCGTTTCCTTCCGCCGTGCCGCCAGCACCGCACGCGTAGCGAGCTGCCGGATCTGTCCGGCCAGACGAAGGATTCGCCGCTTCCATTCATAGACCCCGCGCGCGTATTGGCTGTCGCTGATGACGCATGACAGCCAGAGCGCATCCAGGTGGGCCATCATCGCGTCGAACTCACGGATGATCGCCAGGTACTTGATCGAGCGCGGCGAGGTGATCTGCACATCGATGGTCTTGGCGCTGGTGTAGCCGATCGCGGTTTCGATGCCATTGCCCTCGGCAACTTCCTTCAGCCGCAGCGACTCCTTGCGAATCTCCTCCAGGGTCTGGTCGATCTGAGTATCGACCAAGGTATCGACTTCCTGCGCCTGCTCTTCGCTGCCGATGAATCGCAAGACCACGCTCAACGAGAACAGTGCGTTGGCGCACATCTCGTAGCCACGGTCGAAGATCTGCTGCGCGTGCAGCGAATTGAGCAAGGCCTTCTGCGTCAGGAAGGGCCGGCTGTTGTCCTGCCGGACCGATGGAATGTGCGTCGAATCGTTCCTCTGTCGCTGTGCCATCTGTCGTCTCCCGGAGTGTCGATCAAGCCCAGCGTATCGCTTGCACTGCGAGCGCGACCTTCGAAAAGCGCCCAGAAGCGACGCATTTCAAACTCCTGCGACGACCGTAGCGGCAGAGAATTCAGCTATCTCTCGTTCCGTCTATGACGATCGAAGTGAAGGTAGCTGGCCTTCTTCATAAACAGCATTCTCTCCAACCCCCGGCGGGGTAGCCCCGTCAGGATACGGCGGCGTCCCTGCCTTTCTTGTCAGGAGGCCATATGCCCTCGTTGAACAGAGTCACCCTCATCGGCCATCTCGGCGCAGACCCCGAGGTTCGCTACACCCAGAACCGAGAAGCGATCGCCACGATCCGGATCGCGACGACGGAGATCAGCAAGGACAAGTCATCCGGTGAACGCAAGGAAACCACCGAATGGCACCGCGTGATCTTCTTCAACCGTACCGCCGAAGTCGTCGGCGAGTACCTCAGAAAGGGCTCCCCGATCTACGTTGAAGGTCGCATCCAGACCCGCAAGTGGCAGGACGGCGCAGGTCAGGATCGCTACGTCGTCGAGATCATCGGCAGCGAAATGCAGATGCTCGGCGCTCGTCCATCGGCGAAGGACGCCAAAGCATCGGGTTCCGTCCGGCGTCGTGCCGACACGGTTTCGTCTGACCAGGCAAGCAGTTCAGCCGTCGACGAAGTGCCGGCCATGGAGCCGTTCTGAGCAGGTCGTCACGTCTTTTCTCCACCGGGCGGTCGTTCTCCCGGACCGGGAGCCGACCGTCCTCCACCTCAGGAGGTTCGCTCATGGAACGTGTCATTCTCGTCCTCGCCATGCTGGCAGGGCTTCACTTACTTCTGTCGTTTCTCCGTTGCTCAGCACAAGGCCTCAAGAGCTTGTTGAACCGTAGACCTGAAGCGATGGCAGCGTCCGAGCCGGTGAAGGTCACCAGCACCCATTGGCAGCAATACGACCGACCGGCTTACCAGCGCCGGACCGGGATCGACATCGATCCCGCCAAGAGCGGTGAGGCTTCGTTTGAAGTGATCGCCTGAACGCTCATCCCCCTGCGGGGCATCGCCTCCGCATCAGGGGAGGGATGCCCTTTATTTCTTAATGGAGGCATCTCATGGCACTCGTTCTTCTTTCTTGCTGCATCACCGGCTGGATCATCAGCCGTCCGATTGTCCGCGCGCTGGGGCTCTGAACATGCCTTTCGACCCCACACACGATCAAGTCGTGCAATCCAATCCGCTTCTCGTTCGGCTTTTTTCGGCGCTCTCGATGGCGCGTGCTTGCGATCTCCACCAGAGACTCCAGGCAGGGCGCACCGACCCGGAAACGCGCCAGCTGCTCCGACGGGCTCTGGCCCTCTCGAAGCAAGAACAAGCAGCGAACTGAACCACGCCCCGGCTTGCCGGGGCTTTCCCGAGTACGTTTCCTGAGCGCCCTCCGGAAAGCAGGCTTTGATCGAGCGATTCTTCGCCCGAGCAAGTCGCGGTAGCTGGCCGCACGAAACAAACAGCATTTTCATCCACCCAGCCGGGGAGGCCCTCTCCGGAAGGGGTTGGTGACTCCGGCTTTTTTCTTCTGGAGGCACCATGGACGTCAGACATCCTGGCCTGCTGCGCATGCCGGCCAAGCAATACCACGCGGATCAATCGATCGGCCATTCGGGAATCATCAAGCTGCTCAAGAGCCCCGCGCATCTGCGCGAAGCCCTCGATCATCCGTCGCCGCCAACGCCGGCGATGGCGTTTGGGTCCGCGGTTCACACCCACGTCCTCGAACCGGATCGTTTTTCCGAAGAGTTTGCGGTGGTCGAGAAGTTTGATCGCCGCACCAAGGAAGGCAAGGAAGCCGCCGCCCGCTTCGAACAGGAGAATCAGGGCAAAACCCTGATCACTTCTGACGACCTGGCGACATTGACCCGAGTGCGCGCCGCCGTTCACGCGCACGAGGGGGCGGCTCGCCTGTTCACGCAGGGAGAAGCCGAGCTGTCGGCATTCTGGACTGACCCGCTCACCGGGATCCCCTGTCGCTGTCGTCCGGACTGGTTCAACGGGACGGCCGTTGTGGATCTCAAGAGCTGTGTCGATGCCAGCAGCCGCGGCTTTTCTCGCGCCATCGCCAACCTCGGCTACGACATCCAGGCGGCGTTCTACGTCGATGGAATGAAAGCCGTGACCGGCACGGAGCTTCCCTTTCTCTTCGTCGCCGTCGAGAAGGAGGCTCCCCATGCCGTGGCGCTTTACCGGGCTGACCCCGAAATCATCGAGGTCGGTCGCAAAAAGTACCGGGCAGCACTGCAGCTTCTGAAGTGGTGCCAGGATGCCGGAAGCTGGCCGGCTTACCAGCCCGGGGGTGAGATCGAATTGATCTCGCTACCGCGTTGGGCAGCCAACACCGACGCTTTCGAGTTCGACGCCGCCTGATCGGCGGCCATTCTTAGTTTATCAACCCCGGCGGGGAGACCAGTCCCCGCTCCGGGAGGCATGGTGTCTCCGCCATTTGTATTTGGAGGAAACCATGTCTCAAACCTTGCATAACATCCAGAGCGCCCGTCAGGGGAAACCGACCAGCGTGGTGTCGTTTCCAGCGATGCTGGAGCGATTCAAGGGCGAAATCGCCCGTGCGCTGCCCAAGCATCTGAGTCCGGACCGCATGGCGCGGATCGCACTGACTGCGTTTCGGATGAATCCGACGCTGTCTGAAGCGGATCCGCGCAGTGTCTTCGCGGCGGTGATCCAGTCCAGCCAGCTCGGTCTGGAAATCGGTCTGATGGGTGAAGCGTACCTCGTGCCAATGGGTAGCCAGTGCCAATTGATTCTCGGCTATCAGGGGCTTGTGAAACTTGCGCGCAACAGTGGCAGCGTGCAGGACATCTATGCGCACGAAGTGCGGATCAACGACAAGTTCGACATCGTCTTGGGCCTCAACCGTTCCTTGATACACGAGCCGTTGAAGAAGAATGGCTTCCCGGCGTCCGACGACGAGCGCGGAGCGATCGCCGGTTTCTACGCCGTGGCGGTGTTCAATGATGGCTCACGCACCTTCCACGCCTTGTCGAAGGAGCAGGTCGAGTGGGTACGTGACCACTCCCGCGGCTACCAGATGGCGAAGAAGAACCGAAAGGAGAGTCCCTGGGACACGCATTTCGTCCCGATGGGCCTCAAGACGGCCATTCGCCGCCTGTGCAATCTGCTGCCGAAATCGCCGGAGCTGGCCATGGCACTGGCCATGGACGAACTCAACGAACGCGGTAAAACCCAGAATATCGGGATGGCCGAGGCGATCGATGGCTCCTGGGCTCCAATCATCGACGACGAGTCGAGCGACGCGAAGGCCCAAGAGACGAGGGCGGGCGACCAGAAGTCCGGTCGTGAAAGTGGCAAACCGCCGCTCGATGTGCTCCTCACCAGCATCAGCCAGGCAGCATCCGTTGATGACCTCGACGAACGCTACGCCAAAGCTGAAGACGCTGCCGACGACGGCGATCTTGAGCAGTTGCTTCGCGCCTATCGCAGTCGTAAGGCGGCGTTGACCGACACGGCTTCACCGGTCAGTGCGATTGTCGGCGTAGCGAAATGAGCGCCCCGCGAAGAAGTGATCGCGGTGTCTCTATCCATGGCCGATGGCCCGAGGCCACGACAAACGGCGTTGGTCCGTACCGAGCGAGCAGAAACACTTGGCGAAGGCTACCCGTGGTCAGACGATGACCTCGTGATGCTCCACAGGCGCCTGCTGCACAAGTCGCTGCGCGCTCTGTTCGATTCGAGGGTCTGCGCCACCACACGGGTGGAGATTCTCGACTGGCTGCAGTCCTCGAAGGATTGCTCGAACGCCTTCTCGTACCACGCGTGCTGCGCGCTTTCTGGCCTCGATCCCGAAGTGATTCGGGATCGGGTGCTGGAACGCTACCGGCGACGCGATCCCCGATAAACCCCCGGCGGCAACGCCGGGCTTTCCGCAGAGGGTTGACGCAGCCCTTTGCGGAAAGCGGATCCTGGCGTTGGCGCCGGCGGGCCGGTGGAATTCTCCGTGTTGCTGCGAGGCTGTGCGTGCCGAAGGATTGCATTTCGGGACGGACATGGCTCAGGCGAGAGTTCTTGCCTGACACGATCTGACGACAGACCGAGCTGCGGGCGCGCGGTGGACACCAGTAGCCAGGACTCTGCAGCCGATGGTTGCCGCGGGTCGGCAAGAGCTGTTCGAAGGCTGCGACGTAAATTGTGATGCGAACGTCCGCTGTGCCGCGCAAAGAAGACGGGTGTGCGGTCGACTCCAATGACTCCTCTTCGGCCAAAGCAGCCGTTGACACCACATGACGCGGCCGGCAGGTATGGATGCTATACCGGCCGTTGGGAAGAAACTCACGCCGAGCAACCCTGCCACCCGAGCGGCTGGCCGGCGCCGCTGACAGAGACGGAAACGACCAACTGCTGGACGCAGAAGAAGCATCCGCGATAAGAGCCAGGAGAAGTGGAAAAGTGACAACGTTGCCGCTTTGCGATGGGTGCCCGACAACTGTGCGGCCCATCCCCGGTTAGCCAGTGTGGCCTCAAGTTTCAGCGCCTGATCGCCGCCACGTCCGCCACCTCGTGAGCGGGCCTTCTATAAGATTCATGCGCTTGCCAGGGCCTCGGCACTCGGTTGTCATAGTCGGATGAGGCCCATGATCTTCACCCGGAAGTCGTCATCCCAGGCGGCCGCCTTGCGCTTCAGGCGCAAGCTGGTTTTCTTCTGGTCGGTCGTATCCAGCCGAATCAGATTGAGAACGATCTTCTTCAAGAGGGAAAGGTTTTGTGGCGCGTTGTCTTTGCGTACGGTGCTGGCATCCTCGCCGAAGCTGACGTCGAGGACCCAGTGAAGTCGATTCTCCACGGCCCAGTGGCCGCGCACGGCGACGGCAAGCTGTTCGGCGGTCAACGCGCGGGAGCTGATGTAATAGCGCCGTTCGAAGTTCGATTCTTCGTCGCCGACCTTGCGCAAGGAGTCGACCAGACCGATCGTCTTGCACTTGGGCCAGTCGGCGAGATCAACAGTCCCTTTCGCGGGCAGGACAGAGGCGATTTGGCCGACGATCCGACCACGGGACTTATGAACTTGGCGGTGGCGGTCGACGGCTTGCGACTGGTATTGATCAATAAAATCAGTCTCGATCGCTTCCAGCAGCGCCGGTTGGTTGCCTTTGACAGCGAGCAGGTAGTCACCGCCCTGGTCGGTGATCTGCCGGGCGATGTTCCTCTGGCACCCCATGGCGTCAATGGTGATCAGCAAGTCCTTGATCTGCAGTGCCTGGAGCAGTTCCGGGATGGCGGTGATCTCATTACTCTTGGCAGCGACTTTTTCCTGGCCCAGAACGACGCCCAATTCCGTAGCGAAGGCACTGACCATGTGAATGGCGCTCTCACCGCCGCTGCCCGACCCGCGCACCGTCTTGCCATCAACCGCAATGCCGCCATTGAGGGTCCCGACCACTTCAGCGACCCAGCGGCGAAACGCCACCTCGAATTGCTTCGGGTCCAGCGCCCGGAAGATCCTCAGAAACGTCTTCTCGGACGCGACGCCGTTCTTGAGCGGCAAAAACTGACGCAGCCACGCCTCCTTCTTGTACGCCCAATAGGCGATGTCTTCGACGGTGTCACAATCAGAGAGCACGGCGGCCATGGCAATCACCAGAATCTCAACGAAGTCATGCAGCGTCCCATTGCTGGGTTTGCGCGGGTCGTCGACTTCCCTCAAGCAGCACATCAGGGTGGCTCCTTTCGTCACACTCATTTCGGTTGCCCAAAAGACGAGAGTAGACCTGATTCGAGAGGGGTTTACAAGCCTTTGTCATAAGCTCATGAAAGTTAACGATTTTTCTCTTCACCGATGCAGGGAAAAGCGTCATGCTATCCGAGTGCCGAGGCCCTGCATAGAGACCCAAGTGGCACACTGAATACCTGCCAGCAAATTGTAGTACGGAGGATTGATGTGGTCTCGCTCAATTAAAGACGTAAGTTTTTCGTACGATTGCTCTGATATTTCGAATTGGCCGGTTGTGCTTTGCCAGCCGTGATCGTCATTTCGTGTAACGGCCCCATTCCCCCAAAACCCGGTTTTCTCAGGTGCAAAGCCCCATGCACGAGAAACGCCGTCGGAATCCGTAACGACCAAGAACGTATGAGGTAAATGATCTGGGAGAATTGCCATGCGGACCTCAACAAAATAGCCCACTATCAATCCCTCTTGTCAATAACAATTATTACGCGAGGCGATTTGGTCGCACTTAAAAACTGCATATTTATCTTCCCGGGGGCAGATCTTCGAATTACGCTGGCGACGATCGCAGAAAGCTCGTTGTAATCAACTTCAGCGTAAATCCTAACATCAAGAACATTCACGCCTTCATCATAAACAATCATTTTTTTCTGAGAGCAATCAGCACTCGATGCGCAATAGCCGAAGCGGACAAGGTCTTCTTTTATGAATTCAGCGACTTTTTGGCCATTCATATGAGCATAGCCTCCACAGCCATAGCTGAGAGCACTTAGTCCTAGGGCAACACCAAAACACAGAGTACGCTCGTTTGTCACGCTGCATCCCTCGGATAAAAGTCATTGGCACTGCAGACGGCCAGACTGCTGAGTTCCTGCCCTACTTTTTGAGGGAGAAACTCAAACTGCTGGTGTTCCGTCACGATAGCGGCCCCACCGTCTGTAGCTACCGCCTGTGTGAACTTGTCAGCCGCGGTGCTCCATGCGCTGCCGAATCCATTGGATTGGTCGCTAAGAGCCTGGTTAAATTCCGAAACGGCGGTCGCTTCCATCATTTACCCCCTTTAATCACTAGGCAGACTGGCCCAATAACGAGAGCAAGAAACAAAAAGAAAAATAGCCCGACACCAACGAGAGCCAGCGATCCAAGAAGCGCAAGCGCCAGCAGGGCCTCTGCACTCGGATAGCATGATGTTTTGTCATACCGGCTAAGAAGAAATTCGTTAACTTTCATAGGCTTATGACGAGGGCTTGTAAACCCAGGGCCTCGGCACTCGGACAGCATATGCAAAAACATGCCGCAAGCGTCTGATTACAGAGTTATTCTTAGCAACTTCGCCCTCTTTCTTCCGGTGCATCACTTCCCAGAGTATTGGCACAGATTGTCGCAGCCCGATCTGTGGAGCATCGGAACGTCTATCAATTACGTGAAATACCAACATAAACAGGTGGTTGACGTATGCATTCCGAGTGCCGAAGCCCTGCTTGTAAACCCCTTCACAATCAGGTCTACTCTCGTCTTTTGGGCAACCGAAATGAGTGTCACGAAAGGGGCAAACTTGATGAGCTACTTGAGGGAAGTCGACGACCCGCGCAAACCCAGCAATGGGACGCTGCATGACTTTGTGGAGATGCTGGTGATTGCTGTGGCGGCGGCATTGTCGGATTGCGACACGGTCGAGGACATCGCGTACTGGGCGCGAGCAAAGGAGGCGTGGTTGCGCAAGTTTCTCTTGCTGACGAACGGCGTGCCCTCCGAGGAAACCTTTCTTCGCGTCTTTCGAGTTCTGGACCCAAAGCAATTTGAAAGGGCTTTCCGGCGCTGGGTGGGCGGCATTGTCGGCGCCTTGAGCGGCAACATTGCCGTCGATGGCAAGACGGTGCGCGGCTCGGGCAGTGGTAACGAGACCGCGATCCACATGGTCAGCGCCTTCGCCACGGACCTGGGCATCGTTCTCGGCCAGGAAAAGGTGAGCGGCAAGAGTAACGAGATCACCGCCATCCCGGAATTGCTCGAAGCCCTTTACCTCAAGGGCTTCCTGGTCAGCATCGACGCCATGGGCTGCCAGAAAAAGATCGCTGCTCGGATCACGGATCAGGGAGGCGACTACCTGCTGGCGGTCAAAGGCAATCAACCGACGCTGCTGGAGGCCATCGAGACGGCGTTCATCGACCAGCACCAATCCGAAGGTGTCGATCGTCAACACGCGGTCCAAAAGGGTCATGGTCGGATCGTTGGGCAGATCGCCTCGGTCCTGCCTGCGCAAGGCATCGTGCATCTCGCCGATTGGCCCGCGTGCAAGACCATCGGCCGTATCGACTCTCTGCGAAAGGTCGCCGACAAAGAGTCGGAACTGGAGCGGCGCTATTACATCTGCTCGCGTGTCTTGTCCGCCGAACAACTGGCGGCCGCGGCGCGTGCTCACTGGGGCGTGGAAAACCGGCTTCACTGGATCCTCGACGTCAGTTTCGGGGAGGACGGCAGCACCATCCGCAAAGACAACGCGCCCCAGAATCTCTCGCTCCTGAAGAAGATCGTGCTCAACATCATTCGCCTGGACACGACCAACAAGACCAAGGCCAGCTTGCGTTTGAAGCGCAAGGCAGCCGCCTGGGATGATGATCTCCGGATGAACATGCTCGGGCTGTCAAGAAGATGACATCCGAGTGCGGAAGCCCTGATGCGCTTGCCTAGCAGCGTCACTGCGTCAGAACGGGATCTGTCATTATGTTGGAACTGAGCTCGGATGGAGGATGTGCCCCGGGTGCGTGATGGGTGCAGGCGAACCGGCATCGGTTGGCGGGATCGGTACCAAAGGCTATACCGGCGCCGAGGGCCTCCGCCGCCTGGTCAGCGACACCTCTGCCATTCCGTGACGGATGTGCGGATGCCGTCGTGACGAGAAAGGGCAAGCGAAAACCTCCCCTCCACTTTACTCTACCGGATGACAAATCTGTTCGTTTCGCGCGAGGTCGGTGGGCACGGTAGTTGACGGTGATCAATATCCTTAGCTCTTTCGTCGATTAGGATTCGGCGGTCGCATGCGAAGTGCGTAGGTACAGGTTTGCTTATCGGATGCTCCCAATGGTGTGAGGCGGGAGCAGGCTTCCGGTTAAAGGCCGTACGGCTTTGCGCAGAGCAACGACAAGGATCCATAGGTGGCGAAAGAACCCTTGCTGAGTATTCGGGCCATTTTAATGTGAAAGAAGCCCGTTGGAAGACGCACGAAGCCCTGACCGCCTGGGGTCATGCGAATGGGTTGTCGTGAATCAGGCGGCTGCGGGGATGAAGCCGAAGCGAGTCAGAGCCTTGATCCAGCGAGAAGCGTTGCGCTGCACGGAAAGCTGCTCATAGTTGGTGGCGGAATCCCGGTAGTGTTCGCCACGTTTGAGCATGAAGAAGATGGTGCGCAACATTTTGTGAGCCAGCGCGACGATGGCGCGTTTGTAGCCGCGGCGAATGATCAGCGACTGGAACTTGGACTGGAACGCTGATTTGGTCCGACTGGCCGCGTGAGCGAACTCACAGAGAAGTCGGCGAACGTAGAGATTGCCCTTGCGCACGCGCCCCGACTTGCGTTTTCCCGCCGACTCGTTGTTGCCCGGACAAACGCCGACCCAGGAAGCGAGCCGGTCTGGGGAACCAAAGGCACTCATGTCGCTGCCGATCTCGACCAACAGCATGGCGGCGCCGATCACGTCGACGCCCGGCAGCGTTTGCAGGAGTGCCAGCGCATTCATCTCACTTGCCAGCTCGCCGAGCAGGTGAGCGTCGAAGCGGGCGATGCCCGCTTCGAGTCCCTCGATATGCCGCAACAGTTCGTCGAGAACGAACACATGACTCCCGGTCAATTCGCCGTGTCCTTTCGGCAACGCTGCATGAAATCGCCGAGGCGGTCTGGTAGCGTGGTAGGCCCGTATTCACTGATCCAGAGGCCTCCCGATGGCGCCGTCCCTACCCTTGTCCGACCCCCAACTGGCCGACACCGCGGCCACCCTCGCTGAATGGCGGAAGACCCGCCCGCGCAGTCCGCGTATCCCGGAAGACCTCTGGTCGCGAGCGATCGAACTCGCCGAGCGGTACGGCATCGCCAAGGTCGCCGTTGCCCTGAAACTCGACTACACCAGCCTGAAGCGCCGGCTGGCCAGCACAGTCACAGCCAAGCGACCCGCCGCCGGCGTGCGCTCATCGGCGCCCTCGGCGGAGTTCGTCGAACTCGACTTTGGCCTGCCGCTTGCCCCGTCGCCGTGCGTCCTGGTTCTCTCTGACCGGCACGGCCGGGCGCTGCGCATCGAACTGCCGCGTGCGGCCAACAGCGACATCGCCGAGGTCGCGCGCAGCCTGTGGCAGACAAGCTCGTGATCGCGCTGAGCCCGCGCCTGCGCGTCTGGGTCGCCGCCGAGCCGGCCGACTTTCGCTGCGGCATCGACGGCCTGGCCCAGCGCGTGCGCCAGGTCCTGGCCGAAGACCCCTTCAGCGGTGCCCTGTTCGTCTTTCGCAACCGCCGGCACACGGCGGTCAAACTCCTGGTCTATGACGGTCAAGGTTTCTGGCTGTGTCAGAAGCGCCTCTCGCAGGGCCGCTTCCGGTTCTGGCCCCGGGACTCGCCGGGACAGGTGCTCGCCCCGCACGCCCTGGCGGTGCTGCTCTCGGGAGGCAATTACGCGGCGGCCGGGGGGATGCCGCCCTGGCGGGTACTCGCCTGACGCTTGCGTTCCACGCCCGGAGCCGGTATAACGGTCGGCGTGTCCACGATCCTTTGCTACCGCGGCCGCACGGTCACTACCGGCGACCTCGACACCATCCGCGCCCTGCTCAAGGCGCATCCCGACGCCAGCCGCCGGGCCTTCTCGCAACGCCTGTGCGAACACTGGGACTGGCGTCAGCCCAATGGCGCGCTGCGCGACATGGTCTGCCGCAGCCTGCTGCTCGCCCTGCACCGGGCCGAGCACATCTGCCTGCCAGAAGTCCGCCACCGCCCACCGAACAACGCCATTGTCCGCCGCCGGCCGCCGCCGGTGGCCGTGGACCGCTCGCCGCTGGAACAGCCTCTTCGCGCCTTGCGCCCCGTCGAACTGGTGGCGGTCCGCCGCACGCCACTGGAAGGACTCTTCGATCACCTGATCGCCGAGGCGCATTACCTCGGCCCGATGCAGGGTGTCGGCGAGCAGCTCAAGTACCTGGCGTTCAGCCAAGGGCGACCGCTCGCCTGTCTGGGCTTCACCTCGGCGCCCCGCCACCTCGCTCCGCGTGACGGCTTCATCGGTTGGTCGCCGGCCGTGCGCCGGGCGCATGTCCACGAGATCGCCTACCAGAGCCGCTTCCTGATCCTGCCCTGGGTGCGTGTCCCGCATCTGGCCTCGCACCTCCTGGGCCGAGTCGCGCGCCGGATTGGCGCCGACTGGCAGACGCTCTATGGCCATCCGGTGCATTATCTGGAGACCTTTGTCGATCCCGAGCGCTACGCGGGGACCTGTTACCGGGCGGCCAACTGGCAGGAACTGGGCCTGACCACCGGTCGCGGCAAGGACGACCTGAGCCATCGCCCCAATCGTTCCCGCAAGCAAGTCCTCGCTTACCCGCTGCACGCGGACTTCCGTCGCCGCCTCGGGGCTCTGGCATGACCCGGCGCCGGCAGAAACCGCCCCGGCGGATCCAGGTCCCGATTCAGGAGCTCAACGCCATTGTCGAGCGCACCCGCGACGGCGCCTTGCCCGAGGCCGAGCAGGCCACCCTCAAGGCGGCGGTGGACACCCTCGCGCGGGTGACCGCCGAGCTTGAGTCGACGCAGACCACGCTGGCACGGGTGCAGCGGATCGTCTTCGGCTCGCCGAGCGAGCGCACCGCTGCGGTTCTCGGGGAAGAGAAGACGGGCGAGCGTCCGCCGGCAGCGGCCGGCGAAACGGCCCCCGCTGGTGCGGCGACAGGCACGGCCGATCCGGACCCGCGACGCGAGAGGAAGAAGCGCCCCGGGCACGGTCGCAACGGGGCCGAGGACTATCCCCGCGCGCCACGCATCGCGGTCGCCCATGCGCGCTTGAAGCACGGCGATCCCTGCCCCGAGCCGGGTTGTGAGGGTCGCTTGTACGGGCAACGACGAGCGCCGGCGCTGCTGGTTCGCGTGACCGGGGTGGCGCCCCTGGCGGCGCAGGTCTATGAACTGGAACGGTTGCGCTGCGGACTCTGTGGCACGGTGTTCACAGCCGAGCCACCGGCAGGTGTCGGCGAGGCGAAATACGACGAGACCGCCGCGGCGATGATCGCGCTCCTGAAGTACGGCTGCGGTTTGCCGTTCCACCGCATCGCGCGGCTCGAGAAGGCGCTGGCCATTCCGTTGCCGGCGGCGACCCAGTGGGAGGTCGTGCAGCAAGCGGCGGCCCGCCTGACGCCGGCCTTTGCGGAACTGGCCGAGCAGGCGGCCGAGGGGTCGGTGCTCTACAACGACGATACGACGATGCGTATTCTCAACTTCACCCAGGAGGCGCGCACCGAGGCGCTGCCGCCGGGCGCCCGCGCGGATCGCACCGGGGTGTTCACTTCCGGGCTGGTCGCCGAGACGGCACACGGTCCGATCGCGTTGTTCAAGACCGGGCCCTGCCATGCCGGCGAACACCTCGCCGAGGTGCTCGACCGCCGTGAGGCGCCGGATCCGCCGATCCAGATGTCCGATGGTTTGTCTCGCAACAAGCCGGGCGATCATCCGACCCTGGCCGCTTCGTGTCTTCCGCATGCGCGACGCAAGTACGTCGACGTGGCCAATGCCTTTCCCGACGAAGTCGCCTTCGTCCTCACGACGCTACGCGAGGTCTTCCGCACCGACCAGCAGGCGCGGCGGAAAGGTCTTTCGCCGCCGGAGCGCCTGCGCCTGCACCAGCAGGAGAGCGCCCCGCGCCTGCAGGCGCTCGAGGACTGGATGGCCCGGCAGTTCGCGGAACACACCGTGGAGCCTCACTCGGGGCTCGGGCAGGCAATCTCGTACATGCAGAATCACTGGCAGAAGCTGACGCTCTTCCTGCGCGTGGCGGGCGCCCCGATCGACAACAATGTTTGCGAGAGAATCCTCAAGAAGGCGATCCTGCATCGGAAGAATGCGTTGTTCTATCGGACCTTGAATGGGGCGCGGGTCGGCGATCTGTTCATGAGCCTGATTCATACCGCGGAACTGCACCAGATCGAGCCGTTCGACTACCTCGTCACTCTACAGCGCCATGTGGCGACCGTTGCGCTCGATCCGTCGGCGTGGATGCCTTGGAACTATACCGAGGCGCTGGCCCACGCCGAGGCTGAAGCGGCGCCGGACTGAGTCGCCGAGCGGCAGGGTTCCGCCGCTCTTCTTGCTCGCCCGAGCATCCTCCAGAAGCTAGATTGCCCCCGCGCTCGGGCGGCGTGCGCGCGGTTGCGGGGGGGCGTTGCAGCGTTGCCGAAAGCACACAATTCGCCTTGCAGGGCATCATGCAACTCCTCACGGCTGGCCTTGAGACGTCTGCTGGCGAGCTTGAGCACCTCTTCGGGAGGCTGGCCGGCGAGGAGGCATTTGATCATCGCCCGTGCCGACTGCCCATGGATGTCGCTGACCACCACGCCCAGGCGGATGCCAGCATCGGTAAGCACTTTGTGCATGCGGTTCTTCTCGGACGAGAGCAGGCCGACCAGCTTTTGCCGCTGCCGCGCAATCAGACGCAGTTCGCGCAGTTTGGCCGGTGGTACGAAAGACCCGCGCAGCAAACCGGCTCGCGCCAGGGTGGCCAGCCACTGGGCATCACCAACATCGGTCTTGCGCCCGGGCACCTGCTTGACGTGGCGGGCATTGACCACCGTCGCCCGGATACCCGCCGCCTCGAGCGCTGCGTACGGACTCTTCCAGTAGATGCCGGTGCTTTCCATGACCACTTCGTCAGGATCAAGCGCGGCCGCCCACGCTGCCAGCGCCTGTCGGTCGCGTTTGAAGGCACCGAATGGCCGTTGTTCGATTCGTTTTTCGCCGCCCGATTCCTCGGTGATCGCGCATGCCGTGATCTGGGCTTGATGGATGCGAGTCCAATGACCCGCCGGTGGATCGGAACCAGTTCCATACCGTCTCCTTTCGCAATAAACTCCAAGGCGGGAGACGGTGGGTGCCAGAACCGAAGTTGCCTGAAGGCGACAGGTCGCCAACGGCCCTCTTAATGTGTGCGCTCGATGGCAGCAATCCGGGGTACGAGTCGGTTCAGCGGGTCACGTTAGCTTGCGGGTTCAAGCCGCCAAAACTTTGCGCGACCTCTACCCACCGTTTCCCAACCCGCATCTTCTTTCATGATCCGGGGCGGCTGCAACTGCAATGACCGTTAGTAACAACCGAGGTCAATGTTCCATGTGCGATGAATGTCGTCGGCAAGTGTTCCTCCCAGAGGAAGGTCGTTATCCAGAGCGGTTACGGCCGACTTCGTCGGCTATGTGTAAAGGAACCTGTTGCGATGTTTGAACTCACCCCGGTTTGCGCGGTTACGCTGACCTCGATTACGTTCCAGCGCGGCGACTACAGCGCAAGAAAACCTGTTGGAATGTTGGAGTGTTGGACTGATGCCGGATGCGTGTTAGCCGGGGCCGGCCAATGCGTGATCCTGGATGCGGCAGGAACTGACTCCCGATGTGCACAGATGCGCGGACAGGTTGGCGGATGGCAATCGAAGAAGGCTTGAGGATTGCAGAATGAGAGCTAGCGTTAACGCTTATGAAAATCGACTTAACAGACTTGTACTAATGCTCGTACTGCTGCTGTTTGCGTTGTCCGCTCTTGTTGCATGCAATAGTGAAAAGCAAATCCCGGCCCCGCCCTTGATTCTGCCATTTTTTGTTCAACAGGCAGGCAATAAAGTAGAAACAGAGCTGCAAGTACAAGAACACCGACCTTACATAATATACCTTCGCTTAGGGTTTAACGAAAACAATCCAAAGGATCGTGAGCGTGTCCGAAAGGTGGTCGGCGACTATGGACGAGACGCGGATGGCAAGCTGCTAAATCCTGGCGTCTCTGTCCCGCTGCGGTTAAAGATTGTCATTATTTATGCAAGCAGCAACAAAACACTACTTGAACGTGACGTTCTTGAAGAGGAAATGTGGGCCTATGGCGCTGATAATTTCAAAAAAAAGATTGTCACTGTATCCCTAAAGCCTGGCCACTATAGAATCAGTGTTGAAACACTCAAAGATATGCCAGAGCTTATCGGAACTGCCGTTGAACTAGGTATTGGTTACGACCATAAGGCAAGCGCTCTGCCTTAGAACAAATAATCGACTTATGTTACTAGAGGGACGACTATGCCAACTATAACAATAAATATTGCCGGTCGTGGCACGCGGCTGGCTGACGGAACGCAATCAGCCACAGGGCACATGTGGTATTCACTTAACGATGGAAGTGGAAATCCTCCGGCAAGCTATGGTTTTGCTCCAGACTCTCTACATGAAGGGAAACCGATTGCGCCGGGCGAGGTGCATAGAGACGACGACACAAACTACCAATCTCGCGATTACACTAAAACCATCGAGATCACCGATACCCAATATAATGACATAAAATCATTTGGAGAAAACCCCTCAGCAGACGGATTCGATTTGGACTACAATGGGTTTTCAAATAGTTGCATCGATTTCACATGGAAAGCGCTATCAGTCGGGGGGCTCAACCCAACTGGATATGAAGGAAGCGTTTGGCCAACCCTAAATGGAGTCGATGTAAACTCTATTCTAGATGCATCGAAAGGATTGCATCACGATCTAAGTAATGGCTATATTGAGAATCGGGCTTCCGGCTACGTCAAAACCGCTGGTAACATCATCAACACCACATTCCTCTCCTCCAAAACCGCAGCCCCTCTCCGCGTCGACCCTCTCATCCTGGACCTCGACAACGACGGCCTAGAAACCATCGGCATCAACACCGGCAACCCCATCCTCTTCGACCACAACGGCAACGGTGTCAGGACCGCCACCGGTTGGGTGAAGGGCGACGATGCCTTCCTCGTCCTCGATCGCAACGGCAACGGCAGCATCGACAACGGCCGCGAACTGTTCGGCGATAGCACCCCGCTGAGCGCCGGCGGCGTTGCCGCCGACGGCTTCGCCGCGCTCGCCCAGGAAGACACGAACGGCGACGGCAAGGTCGACAGCCTCGACGCCCGCTTCGCCAGTCTGCGCCTCTGGCGCGACCTCAACCAAGACGGTGTCAGCCAGGCCGGTGAACTGTTCACCCTCTCCTCGCAAGGCATCATCGCCCTCAACCTCGCCAAGACCGCCAATAGCCAGATCCTCGCCAACGGCAACCAGATCGCCGACCTCGGCGGCTACGTGCGCAGCGACGGCAGCACCGGCACGCTCGGCGAGGTGACCGCCCAACTGGGCGACATCAATCTCACCAACAACCCCTTCTACAGCCAGTTCACCGACCCCATCCCGCTCAGCGAACAAGCCCGCAACCTGCCGGACATTCAAGGCGCTGGCCTCGTCCGCAGCCTGCGCGAAGCCGCCAGCCTGCCTACCGCCGCAGGTAGCGCACTCGCCACCCAGCTTGCCGCCTACGCCGCAGAAACCACCCGCAGCGGTCAGCTCGCCCGGCTCGATGATCTGCTCAAGGCCTGGGCCAACACCAGCAGCATGGCCACCACGGCGACGGGCGCCTTTGCTGGCGTCAACCTCACCGTGAACTTCGCCGGCGTCACCACTGGCAGTCCGGCCTGGCAAGCCTGGCTCGACAAGCTCAGCGTGCTCGAACGCTTCAACGGCCAGACCTTCCTCCCCGTTCCCGCCGCCTGGAACCACCCTGACCATCGACGTCTTCAACACCCGCGAAGCGCTGCTTGATGCCTCCTACGCCGCCCTGAAAGCGTCGGTCTATGGCGGGCTGCTCCTGCAGACGCGGCTCAAGCCCTACCTCGACGACATCACGCTAACCGTCGACTGAGAATGGTCTCAAAGTCGATTTCAGCACTATGGAAAGCCGGCTCGACGCCGCCTACCAGGCCGACTCGCCGAACGCCTTCATTGATCGGCTCGAATTGATCAAGCACGCGGGGCGAAGTCTGGAGCCGATGGGGTGGCGCGGAGAGCAGAAGCTCGCCACCTGGATCTCGGCTGCTGAGGCGAGCGGCACCTGGGCAACGACTCGTGCCGCAATAGGTGCCGAATTCACGACGACACCAGCAGCCGGCGACGACATCTATCTCGGTACCTAGCGGCAACGATATCGTCAATGGCTCAGGGGGCAATGATTATCTCCTTGGGGCGGGTGGCAACGACAACCTGAAGGGTGGCACCGGTGACGACACCCTGGACGGGGGCAGCGGCAACGACACCCTCAATGGGGGTTCCGGCAACGCCAACGACGGTCTGGGCAACGACACCTACCTCTTCGGTCGCGGTGACGGCAACGACACCATCTACGACCAGGACGTCACGGCCGGCAACATGGACACCATCCGTTTCAAGGATGGCGTCTTGCCAAGTGACGTCACCCTGAGCCGGCCGGCCTCGGGGTCCGAGGACCTGTTGCTGTCGATCAACGGCACGACCGACAGCCTGCGGGTCTTCGCCTGGTTCGGGAGCGTCAGCAATCGCGTCGAGCGGGTCGAGTTCGCAGACGGCAGCGTGTGGGACACGACTGTCTTGATCAAGGCGCCGATCCAGGGCACCTCCGGTGCGGACTACCTGGTGGGCCGGGACGACCTGGCCGACACCATCATGGGCAACGCGGGCAACGACATCCTGATCGGCGGTGGCGGCAACGACAGGCTTGAGGGCGGAGCCGGCGACGACACCCTGAAAGGGGGCACGGGCAACGACACCCTGGACGGGGGTAGCGGCAACGACACCCTCAATGGGGGTTCCGGCAACGCCAACGACGGTCTGGGCAACGACACCTACCTCTTCGGTCGCGGGTGACGGCAACGACACCATCTACGACCAGGACGTCACGGCCGGCAACATGGACACCATCCGTTTCAAGGATGGCGTCTTGCCAAGTGACGTCACCCTGAGCCGGCCGGCCTCGGGGTCCGAGGACCTGTTGCTGTCGATCAACGGCACGACCGACAGCCTGCGGGTCTTCGCCTGGTTCGGGAGCGTCAGCAATCGCGTCGAGCGGGTCGAGTTCGCGGACGGCAGCGTGTGGGACACGACTGTCTTGATCAAGGCGCCGATCCAGGGCACCTCCGGTGCGGACTACCTGGTGGGCCGGGACGACCTGGCCGACACCATCATGGGCAACGCGGGCAACGACATCCTGATCGGCGGTGGCGGCAACGACAGGCTTGAGGGCGGAGCCGGCGACGACACCCTGAAAGGGGGCACGGGCAACGACACCCTGGACGGGGGTAGCGGCAACGACACCCTCAATGGGGGTTCCGGCAACGCCAACGACGGTCTGGGCAACGACACCTACCTGTTTGGGCGGGGTGACGGCAACGACACCATCTACGACCAGGACGTCACGGCCGGCAACATGGACACCATCCGTTTCAAGGATGGCGTCTTGCCAAGTGACGTCACCCTGAGCCGGCCGGCCTCGGGGTCCGAGGACCTGTTGCTGTCGATCAACGGCACGACCGACAGCCTGCGGGTCTTCGCCTGGTTCGGGAGCGTCGGCAATCGCGTCGAGCGGGTCGAGTTCGCAGACGGCAGCGTGTGGGACACGACTGTCTTGATCAAGGCGCCGATCCAGGGCACCTCCGGTGCGGACTACCTGGTGGGCCGGGACGACCTGGCCGACACCATCATGGGCAACGCGGGCAACGACATCCTGATCGGCGGTGGCGGCAACGACAGGCTTGAGGGCGGAGCCGGCGACGACACCCTGAAAGGGGGCACGGGCAACGACACCCTGGACGGGGGTAGCGGCAACGACACCCTCAATGGGGGTTCCGGCAACGCCAACGACGGTCTGGGCAACGACACCTACCTGTTTGGGCGGGGTGACGGCAACGACACCATCTACGACCAGGACGTCACGGCCGGCAACATGGACACCATCCGTTTCAAGGATGGCGTCTTGCCAAGTGACGTCACCCTGAGCCGGCCGGCCTCGGGGTCCGAGGACCTGTTGCTGTCGATCAACGGCACGACCGACAGCCTGCGGGTCTTCGCCTGGTTCGGGAGCGTCAGCAATCGCGTCGAGCGGGTCGAGTTCGCAGACGGCAGCGTGTGGGACACGACTGTCTTGATCAAGGCGCCGATCCAGGGCACCTCCGGTGCGGACTACCTGGTGGGCCGGGACGACCTGGCCGACACCATCATGGGCAACGCGGGCAACGACATCCTGATCGGCGGTGGCGGCAACGACAGGCTTGAGGGCGGAGCCGGCAACGACACGATCAACGGCGGCAGCGGCGAAGACACCGCCTCCTACATCGATGCCCCTTCCGGAGTAACCGTCAGTCTTGCCACTGGCGCAGCGCAGGCGACCGGCGGTGCCGGCACCGACACCCTGATCGGCATCGAGAACCTCACCGGCAGCAGCCACAACGACAGCCTCACCGGCAACAGCGCCGCCAATCTCCTCGACGGCGGTGCCGGAGCCGATACCCTGATCGGCGGCGACGGCTCCGACACCTACTACGTCGACAACGTCGGCGATCTGGTCATTGAAACCAACGCTGTCCTGGCGACTGGTGGCGACGATACCGTCTACAGCAGCCTCGCCGCCTACACCCTGACCGCCAACGTCGAGACCCTGCGCCTCGTGGCCACCGGCGCTGCCGACGGTAGTGGCAACAGCCTCAACAACACGCTCTACGCGGGGGCGGGCAACAACGTGCTAGACGGCGGAGCGGGTATCGACACGGTTTCCTACTCCCTTGCCGCTGCCGCAGTCACTGTCAGCCTCGCCAGCAGCGCGGCCCAGGCCACCGGCGGTTCCGGGTCCGACACCCTGGTCAACATCGAGAATCTCGTCGGCAGCGCGTATGCCGACCGCCTCACCGGCGATGGCCTCGCCAATCGGCTGAACGGCGGCGCCGGTAACGATACGCTCAACGGCGGTGCCGGTGCCGACACCCTGATTGGCGGCGACGGTTCGGACATCTACTACGTCGATAACGTCGGTGACAGCGTCGTCGAACACGAAGATCAGGGCAACGACATCATCTACAGCAGCATCTCCTGGACCCTCGGCGAGCACGTCGAGCGTCTCTACCTGACCGGGAGCGCCACCACCACGGCCACCGGCAATGCGCTGGCCAACACGCTCTACGGCCACGCCAACAGTGCCGCCAACGTGCTGACCGGGGGCGCGGGCAACGACGTCTACTACCTCGGAGCGGGCGACAGCGCCGTCGAAGGCGACGACGGGGGCACGGATAGCGTCTATACCTACGCCGACTACACCCTGGCCGCCAACGTCGAGCATCTGTATCTCAATGTCGCCACCGCGGCCACCCTGACCGGCAACGCGCTGGCCAACAGCCTGCGCGGCAACGCCGGCGACGACACGCTCATCGGCCTCTCCGGCAACGACACGCTCAATGGGGGGCTGGGTGCCGACACGATGATCGGTGGCCTGGGCAACGACAGTTACTACGTCGACAACACCGCCGACAGCGTCGTCGAGGAACTCAACGAGGGCAACGACATCATCTACAGCAGCGTCTCCTGGACCCTCGGCGAGCACGTCGAGCGTCTCTATCTGACCGGGAGCGACGCGACCATCGCCATTGGCAATGCGCTGGCCAACACGCTCTACGGGCACGCCAACAGTGCCGCCAATGTGCTCGCCGGGGGCTTGGGTAACGACGTCTATTACCTCGGTGCGGGCGACAGCGCCGTCGAAGACGAAGGCGGGGGCATCGACAGCGTCTATACCTACGCCGACTACACTCTGGCCGCCAATATCGAGCATCTGTATCTCAATGTCGCCACAGCGGCCACCCTGACCGGCAACGCGCTGGCCAACAGCCTGCGCGGCAACGCCGGCGACGACACGCTCATCGGCCTCTCCGGCAACGACACGCTCAATGGCGGCTTGGGCAACGACACGTTGACCGGTGGTGACGGCAAAGACATCATTCGCTTCGATAGCCTGCTCAACGCGCTCACGAATGTCGACACGATCACCGACTACAACGTCGCCGACGACACGATTCACTTGGAAAATGCCATCTTCACCGCACTGACGACGACTGGCATGCTGGCGGCCGAGTCGTTCCGGAGGGGTGCCGTCGCGGTCGATGCGGACGACTACGTGATCTACGACGACGTCACCGGAGCTCTGTACTACGACGCTGATGGCAACGGTGTGGCGGCGGCAGTGCAATTCGCTGCCCTTAGTCTGAAGTTCCATCCGCAAACAGACGCATTTTCCCTATCTTTCAATTAATTGCTATGAAAGGGGGTTTCCGGCTTCTGACTACACGGTGATCTGTTCCAGGAGATTCATGGCGCGCTGTTGCTTGGCGCTGGGAGTGGTCAGGATGTCGAAGGTCGGGGCGTCTGGCGCGGCCAGAGGAGAGCGGCAGGTATTGCGCACCAGGGTCGCCAGATCGGCCATCAAGGTTGCGAAGCTGTGCACCGGCGTACCGTCGTCGAGGGCGTGCCGGGAAATCTTGGCCAGTGCCGTTTCGGAGCGCGTCGCTGGCGCCACCGGGTCGCGGGTTGCCTTGGCCTCCTGATCGGTATCGGCGAACATCAGTTCGCGCCAGGCCTCGCGCATGTGCCACTCGACGTAGTACGCGAGCATGCAAAGGAAGATGTGTGCGCGCACCCGATCCGCGAGACGGTGGTGAATCGGACGGACCTTCAGATCGATCGTCTTGAGCGAGCGGAAAGCACGCTCAACATTGGCCAGCGACTTGTAGTTGCGCACGCAGTTAGCGCCGCTCATTTCCGTGGCGGGTAGCGACGTGCGAATGATGTACAGGCCATCCAGCGCCGCTTCCGCAGCGATGCTCTCCGCCTTGCGCGCGAAGGAGAACGTCGCCTCGTCAATGATCAGTTCGAAGTGCTTCGCGACCTTGTACTGATTGACCACTTTACCGACGCACACGCCAATCGCATCCTTGCCGGCGAGCCGTCCGCCGGCCACTCGAACCTTGATCGTTTCGAGCTTGTTCTCGGTCGCACACAGCAAGGCCTCACGCTTGTGCGCGCGCAGCTTCGCCAGCTGCGGGTTGCGGCAGGCCACCAGGCGTTCGCCGGGATAGTCCGGAGAGCTCAGTTCGAGCAGATTGCGCTCGTCAAACAAACCCAGCTGCAACTGTCCCTGTTCGATCAATGGGCGGATCGAGACCCCCTTGAGTGCCGTGATCCAGCCGATGCCGTCGCTGTCGCGCATCTCCTGGATCGCCTTTTGCGAAATCATTCCCCGATCACCCACCATCACCATACGTTCGACGCCGAAACTCGTGCGCAGACGCTGCACTTCAGGCAGGAAGGTCGTGCTGTCCGCCGTATTGCCTTCATGCACCGACACCGCCACGGGGCACCCCCGCGCGTCGGTGAGCAAGCCGTAGTTGACCTGCAGCATGCCGTGCTTGCCATCGCGGTTGTAGCCGCGCTTGGCCAGCGGACACGTCGTTCCCTCGAAGTAACTCGACGACAGGTCGTAGAGCACCAGGCCGCCGGCGCTCAAATGGCGCTTGGCAAGCTTCTTCTCGATCGTCGCCTGGCGTTGCAGCAGCCAGTCCATCGCCGCGTACAGGTCGTCCTCGTTCGCGTCGCTCACCGCGAAGTCCTCGGCCAGCGTCGTCGTGTGCCACCAGCGGGTCGTGGCCAGCTTCGTTTGCGGCGCCACGATGCGCGAAGCGATCATCGCCAGAACCAAGTCACGCTCGCGGCACGGCTTGCTGGCAATCAACGACGCGAATCCCAGGCGCTGCATGGCCATTGACACGGCCTGCACCTGTCCGTGGCCGCGCGAGCGCTCGATCTCGAAGGCCTTTGCCAGCGGCACAAAGGTTTCGCCCTGCAACGATCGGCGGATGATATCTATCAGCGCATCGGGCAGATGCGAAAGATTGCCCAGCGTCTCGTTCTTGACCATGCCGCCCTCGCGATAACTGCGACGCAGCAGGTGGGTGTGATAGACCCGATCCTTGTACTTGCGGGTCGTAGTGACGACGTGAGCGGTTCCAGTTCGAGCAGGCATGCTCAAAATGTAGAACACAAAACGATGTTTGTCAATACTATTTAGTGACTACACATAGAAGCCAAAAAAGCCGTCTCTTGAACGGATTTGTCAAAAAAAAACAGAGGTTTGGCACTTCGCTCGTGGCTGCGAGCGATTGGAACTTCAGCTTAGTGGTGCTCCCGCACTGACCAACGCTGACTTTCTGGTGACCTGACCCGCTAACCGTACCGGCATCGCGGACACGTCTCTCGCTGGCAAGCAAGCCAACACCAATGGCCACCCAACAAAACGCCGCTGCCCTCCTGCTGGCAGCGGCGACGAACACCGTCCGGCGTTTCCGGGCCTTGGCCTGAACCAAATCTGACCAGGGATCCTCTCGATCGATAGGTCCGGTAACCAATTCATACCGGCCGTCCACGCAGTGTGGCGCCAATGACCGCTTTGGCCGACAACCAGACGTAGAGCGCCGCGTTCCGAATGCCCGCTTCAAAGCAAACACCCGACGCTGATTGTGGTCGCTCGCGCCGCCAAATTCCGCCGCCAATTTTTGCCGCCAAATTCGTGCGGTTTTACGCCGCCGCTAGCGCCGCTCCGTGGTGCTGGCAAAGCGAGGTCGTTGGAAAGCGCATTCAACCGCGCCGTTCGTCCTTACGTACCGAGACGCTCTGTCGAATTCGATCCTATCAGGACGCATTTCGCCCGCTGTAGACCGAAGTGCCTGCGTAACATCGTAGCTGTTTCCTCCCCTGCAGCACTTTCCCCGGCCGCCGTGCCGGGGCTTTTCGGAGGGGGTTCGGTGAGCCTCCTGCGAACAGCCCATTGAGTTTCGATCCCGCACCGTAAGGCGCAGGATGGATGTGTGGTAGCTGGCCACGAGAAAACAAACAGCATCATGACCCCGCCGGGGAAGCGTATCCCGGCAGGGCTACCTTCATGCCGCGCGGAACGTTCCAACCGGCCTTGCCGTGGCCTTCCCCAGGACCCCGGCATGGGGTGCTTCGGAAGGTCCCGTCCGGGACATTCCATGGAGGCACCTGCAATGAAACAGGCTTATCAAACACAGAGCGTCAAGGAGGACGCACGCGGGCGCTGGGAGCGGGTTCTACCCGATCTGGCGCCGGCGTTGAAAGAGGCTGTGGAGCGGCGAGGGAAGCATGTCCCTTGTCCGGTCCATGGTGGTCGGGATGGCTTTCGGGTTTTTCCTGACGTCGAACAAACCGGCGGCGGCGTCTGCAACACCTGCGGGTTTTTTGCCGACGGCTTGTCTTTGCTGATGTGGGTCAACGACTGGGATTTCAGTCGCACGATCCGCGAAGTGGCCGAGCATGTCGGCGGCAAGTCCGTCAGCAGCACGCACAGGCAATGGCCGTCGGTCGCAAGTGGTACGTCCGACGATGCCACCCGCAGCGAACACCTTAATCGCACGTGGCGGGAATCCCTCCCGCTAACGCACCTGCAAGCCGAGCCGGCGCGTCTTTACCTGGCGCGGCGCGGTCTGGCTGCAACGGCACCACAAACCCTGCGCTTTCATCCCGCGCTGGGTTACTACGCCGATCGGTGTCTCGTGGGGCGCCATCCAGCCATCCTCGCCCAGGTCACCGGGCAGGGGGGCGATGCAGTGACTCTCCATCGTAGCTACCTGACGGTCGATGGCCACAAGGCGCCGGTTGACGCGCCCAAGAAGCTGATGCGCCATCCCTCGGCGCGACAGCTCACCGGCGGCGCCATTCGGTTGATTGCTCCCGGGAGTCGCCTGGCGGTGACCGAGGGCATCGAAACCGCGCTTGCCGTCATCGAAGCCACCGGTCTGCCCGCCTGGGCGACCGGAAATGCTCACCTTCTGGAAACCTTTGTTCCTCCTCCAGGAGTGCGCCAGGTTCTGGTCTTCGCCGACAAGGACCGGCCGTCGCGACAGCACCCGTCCGGACATGGACAGGAAGCGGCGAGGGCATTGGTGACTCGGCTCTGGGCCATGGGGATTCAAGCCGGTGCGATTGCGCCAGCGCTCACGATTCCCGACGGCCAAAAAGGGGTCGATTGGCTCGATGTGTTCAATCTCGCAGGGAAAGCAGGTTTTCCCACGCTCGGCAGCGTCGACAAGGCGCTCACCCGGGCCGCCTGACGAGGAGGTGACCATGTACGGCGTCATCGACTTCAGCCGGATCACTACCCAGCCAGGCGGTTTCGGGCCTTTCGCACCGCCAGTCGGATGGCAGGGCGACTACCGGCAATACCTGCAAACCCGCTTCGAAGGGGACATCGGCGTGCGACAACAGATCCTCGTCGTCGGCCGAATCCTCGTTCGTCAACCGGACGGTACACGCGCCAGGTTTCTCGGTCCGCATGCCGTCGAGGCACGGGAATTTGCCCTTTCCGCAGGCTCATCAATCAGCCGCTGCTAACGCAGCAGACTTACCCGGCCTTGGCCGGTTTTTTCCATCCCACGGGGAGTGTATCGCTCCCCGACGGGGACGGCGCCTTCCCGTTTTTCACTGGAGGCACCATGTACGACAAATTCGCACCCCTTCTCGAACAGGCCCTCACCGAGCCCGGGATCGTCAGTCAGGCTTTCCGCCGGTTTCACCGCTTCAGCGTCGGCAATCAGATTCTGGCGGCCATCCAGCTTCGGCAAAAGTGCCTGCCC
This sequence comes from Candidatus Accumulibacter sp. ACC005, assembly GCF_907163215.1. Taxonomy (NCBI): domain Bacteria; kingdom Pseudomonadati; phylum Pseudomonadota; class Betaproteobacteria; genus Candidatus Accumulibacter; species Candidatus Accumulibacter sp. ACC005. The sequence goes on from NZ_CAJQUB010000018.1 coordinate 126,506, forward strand.
CTGTCGCCCATCGCGAGCTTCAGTCGCTGGAAAGCCCTGGGTCGGTCCGTTTGCAAGGGACAGAAAGCACTCTCGCTGTGGATGCCGATCACCGTCAAACGTCGCGGCACGAACGCGGTTTCTGACGACTCCGGCGATGCCGGCGGCAGCGAAGAGGTATTTACGCGCTTCAAACTGGCGCCGCGCTGGTTCAGCCTGGAGCAGACCGAAGGTGAGGCCTACGCCGAGCCTGTCGAATCGCCCCATTGGGATGCCGAAGCGGCTTTGGCCGCGCTGGACATCACGCTGGAGCACTTCGATTACCTGGACGGCAATGTCGAGGGCTACGCGGTTCAGCGCCGCATCGCGGTCAGTCAGTTGGCCGAGCATCCCCACTCGACGCGTTTTCACGAGATGGCTCACGTCGTTCTCGGGCACACCCTGGAAGGCGACTGCCATGACGCTCCGTCGACGCCAAGAAGTGTTCGCGAAGCCGAGGCCGAAGGCGTGGCCTTTCTCCTGTGTTCGATCCTTGAGTTGCCAGGCCGTGATGAGTCGCGAGGTTATATCCAGTCGTGGCTCAAAAACGGTCAGCTCCCGGAAAGATCGGCACAGCGGATCTTCAGCGCCAGCCAGAAGATCCTCGAAGCCGGTAGACCCGTTAGCCAGCCAACCGTAACGCATTAAGCCGCAATCTTTGAACCCCGCGGGGCGCGCATCGTCCCGCAAGGGGAGGGTGCCGCCCCGTTTTTCTATTGGAGGCACCCCAGATGATCCATTCAAGCAACCGCGAACTCCTTTCGATCGTGCTCGGCGACGAGGCAGCATTGCTCGCCACCCGCTCGCTGGCCGAGATTTTCGGGCTGCGCGCGCCTCGGCAGACCACTGCCTTTGGCGCGGCCCAGGAGGTCCTTCCCTATGCCGTGCCTGACCGACTGATGGCGGCCCGGGAACTCCTTCGGCGCGCCCTGGCGGAAGAGCTTGCGGAATCGCCTGTCAGCTTGTCTTCACCGACGGCTGTTGGCGATTACCTGCGTCTGTTTCTTGGCGGGCAGGAGTACGAGAGTTTCGTCGCGCTGTGGCTCGATGGGCAGAACCGGCTGATCGCCGGGATCGAGCTCTTTCGCGGGACGGTGACCCAGACGTCGGTCTATCCCAGGGAAGTCGTCAAGGCCGGCCTGAAACACAACGCCTGTGCCGTCATCCTGGCGCACAACCATCCCTCGGGGAGTCCCGAGCCGTCACGCGCCGACGAGCTGCTGACCAGCGAGCTCAAGAACGCCTTGGCGCTCGTCGACATCCGGGTGCTCGACCACTTCATCGTGGCCGATACTGCAGTCATGTCCTTCGCAGAGCGGGGGCTGATCTGACAGAAAATACCCGCCACCTCGGCGGGTATTTTTTTGTCTGCAGCAGGCCGGCGATGAACGGCCAAGTGTAATTGCTAATTACAAAGCTGCCTGGCGAACGTAATGATCAGCGAAGCCGACCGGAAAAGACCACCGTGCCGCGAACAACGGCGTCGTCGGGCAGACGCATGATCGGTGTCGGCCAGTTGGGATTGAGCGTCTTGAGAAAACGGCCTTCCGGCGTGAGCACCAGCCGCCGGAAGAGGGCGGTTTCCCCATGGAGCACCACGACATCCTTACCGTGCGCCGCGGGAACGCGCGGGTCGACGAAAAGGATCTCGCCTTCGCGGTAGCCGTCATTTCCGTTCATCGCCTCGCCGACCACTGGAAGGGCGAAAGCCTCGTCGCTGTGCTCAACGGGGCAAGCCAGCCCTGCACCCTGACCGCAGTCTCGCGGCGAGGTGGTGGGCAAGAGCTGTTCCCAACTCAGCACCGGCACCACGCCACTGGCGAGCATGTGGGCGGAGATCGGCTCCCGGCCAGCCAACTGATCCGGCGTGACCCCGAGCTCGGAGGAGAGCTTTTCGAGCGTGTCCTGCCGCGGATGTTTGGCCTTCGAGCGCTCCCTGAGAATTCGGTTGATGGCCGGCTGCGAGACACCCGAACGATGGGCCAACTCGGTCTGATTCAGGCGATGTTTGCTCATCAGCGCTTCAAGGATTTCTGCCACCGGGTTGCCGTTGGCGGCTGCTGTGGAGTCGATCTTCATCATAGATCATCCGATTTGTGGTTGTACTATGCTTCAAGTGTAATATAGAATGCGTTCATGTGGCAACTTCTTGATTGTCTATCATGGAAAAGCGCGACGTACTCAAAATCAATAGGCAGTTCCTGCTGCTCACGCGCCAGCTGGCGCGGGAGGGAAGGGCGGCAGAGATCATGACCGGCTTACCCCGTGCCGTGATCGAGAAGGTGGCCTCGCTCGACATGGACGAAATTGACGAGCTGGCGGAGACAGTCCCCGTGTCGCTCTACACCTTCCGACTGACGGACTCGGCGCTCGAGCGGCTGCTGCAGATGCCCAGGGATGCGAAGAGCACCTACGCCGAAGCGACGCTTCTCTAACGGTCATGTCGGCGCTGCTTGCCCTTGATGAGTTGGAAAACAGCCGGGTGGCCCATGAGCTGATCCGTTTGCGCCTGCGCGTGCCGATCGTTCATTACCTGACGAACATCCATCCGAAGCCGCTGCGCATGCGCTGGCGGCAGCTGCACGGTGAAAGTCCGCACAACGGGAAACTGCCGGACTCCGTCCGACCCTTCATCACCAACCCAATGATGCTGGCCAAGCTCTCCAGTTTCGTTGCCCTCTACAACCGTCTTGACGAGGGGGATGGTCGGTCGGTCACTGCAGCGATGCTGTTGTCGGCGTGGGAAGTGCATGGTCGTGTCGGCAGCGCTGGCCTGGACATCAATGCCGCGTGGTACGCGATCAGGGATGTGCGATCGAGGATCGTCGGGTGGCAGCGTTGTGTGAGGTGTCAGGCCATGTACATCTGCGAGCCGAATGTGTCGCATGCGCGATCATGCCCGTTTTGTCGGCTGGCGAGGGCGCGGCTGAGGCTTTCTCTTCAAGGTAAAGCATCGGGTGGGTGAGGGTCGTGTCGCGTCCGGTTGTTGCACTCTCGTTCCTTTGCGCAAGGCGAAGCCAATCACCTCAGCACAAGGCCTTGCGGGTTGCAAAAACGTATTGCAAAATAGAAATGAATGGCAACAGGAATTTGCAATCATGCGCATCGGCTACGCCCGCGTTTCTACCCAGGATCAAGACACCGCACTTCAGATCGGTGCACTTGAGGCCGCCGGGTGCGAAAGGGTCTTCCAGGAGAAAGCGTCCGGGGGGCGCTGGGATCGCCCGGAGCTGCACCGTCTACTCGGGCATTTACGCAAAGGTGACGTCGTCGTCGTGTGGAAGCTCGACCGGCTTTCCCGTTCGCTCAAAGACCTGCTCGTGACTCTCGAGAAGATTGACGGGGCGGTGGCCGCCTTCCAGAGCCTGACCGAAGCGATTGATACTTCCACGCCCGCCGGCCGAATGATGATGCAGATTGTCGGTTCGTTCGCCGAGTTCGAGCGCGCCATGTTGCGCGAGCGCACCCGGACGGGCCTCGACGCCGCCCGGCAGCAAGGCCGGATTGGGGGCCGTCGCGCGAAGCTAACCTCTCAACAACAAAAGGAAGTGATCGACCTGGTCACGTCAGGCCGCAAGACCGGCGCTGACGCCGCCAGGTTGTTTCGGGTACATCCTTCCACCGTGGTTCGACTGCTGGCAAAGCATCGTCACGAAACGGCAACTGAAGCTTAGCGTGCTTTATTTTCCGTTTTCTGAGATGGTCCCGGGTACGCCAACCCAGTCGGCGACCACTGCTTCCCAGTTCACACTCCGTTCACGATCGCCAGTCCAGACTGACCAGAAATCTGGATCCTCTGAGTGAGGACGTTGCGACTCGGGCAGTTCCGACATTTCCACGAGAACAGGCATCGGGGTGGCCCAGCCGAGAAGGATGGCCTGGCGAGAGGGAAGGCTCGGAAGATCCCGGAGCAGGCCGCCGACGTTGTCGGGGACCAGTCGGCGAACGAGATCCTGATCCACGTCGTTGACGATCCTGTGAAGCAGAAAGGTGTTGCACTGAGCAAGAACAGTTGCCGAAAGTTCGCTAGGGCGCTGTGAGGAGACCACAAGGCCGAGGCCAAACTTGCGCCCCTCTCGGGCTATTCGTTCGAAGGTCTCGCGGCAGAGCGACGCGGCCGAGGGCAAATCATCTTCTCGTCCACGGCGCACGAAGGAATGGGCCTCTTCAAGCACCATAACTGTTGGGAGTGGCTTTCCGTCGGGCCGCAGGCGCCGGTATCTTTGCAGGGACTCGAACACTAGGCGTCCCAGCACTGCCACGACGATATGGACGATTTCGGATGGAACGAGGGAGAGGTCTATCACAGCGATTGGTCCGTTCTCCGCGCCGTCGCCCCCAACGTAGTCCTCAAGCCAACCAGAAAAGGAAGTCTCCTCTCCGCCGCCGATCACGGCACTCAGTCGCGGATCCGCTAGCATTCCGCGAATGCGCAGGCCTAGCGTCGAGATGAAGCCAGCGAGGTTGCCCCCCTGCTCGGCGGCAATGCGTTCAAGGTGGTCCGCCAGAAGGTTCACATCGAACCAGGTCGGAGCGTCCTCTCCTACTGGAGAGGCTTGCGGCAGCACCGGAAGAAGCTTGCTGAGCGCATCGAGGTCGCTCCGCACGCTTTCCACGTCAGTCACCGAAAAGTCGTTGAAAAAATTGCCGGAGCGCCGGCTAGTCACGACCGCCGTAGCCATTTCAGAAATGGAAACGAGTTGGGCCGACTCGACCCCTTCAGCTATCGACTCCGCGAATGACGCCATGTCAGAAGCGATCGCTTCGAGAAGCCTCGCGCAATCGAATCTTGCACGGGGGGACCCCGCGAACGCTTGGCTTCCTTGGGAGAGCATCGCTGATAGGCGGATCGAGTAGGACGAGACGTAGCGGCCTATCAAGGCCTCGCGAGGCACTCCCTCGGTCTGGCCGCTTTTCAATTCTCGGATACCTTGGAGGAGTAGCGGCCGCTGGGCACCGGGCTGAGCATGAGCGACTGCCCCCCATTCGTGCCCATTCCACATCCATGCGGGAACGCCCAGCGCCTTTTCGTCAACGGCGACCGGTGGCACGCGGAACAGCCTAGCCGAGTCGCCGAGGTCGGAGAACGCGTTTGCGTATTCGCCGTTCGGATCAAGGACGATGAATCGGGCGTTCGGTCCACCCGCCTGGCCGGATTTCGCCCGCGCCTCCTTGGCGGCCTCAAGCGACCAGCGGACGAGACCGGCGACCGAACAGGATTTGCCACTGCCGGTGTTTCCGAGAACGGCCAAGTGGCGTCCGAATATCTTATCCGGATCCACCAGGACCGGCGTGTCGGCGGCCATCGGCGATGAGCCGATTTTTACTCGCCGCTCGCGGTCGTTCGCGCCAACGATGGCGGCCACCTGATCCGGAGTCGGGATGAGCACTTGGTCGCCGACAGACGGGAATGCGACAACCCCGCGCGAAAGTTCGTGGACGTTGCGGCCGGTAGTCCTGTCCCGTCGAGTCCTTAAGGTGCCGACGGGACTGACAGACATCTTCCGGGCAGGGAAGGGCAGATCGATTAGCCCCAGATCGTTCGAGCTGGAGCGCTTCGGATAGGGGGAGCGCTCTATGCCCATCCAAGAGACAAAGCCGACCGTGGCGCCGGCCTCGTTCGGAATGAGGATGTATCCGTTCAGCCTCGGGAATGAGGCCGGGGTTCCCGTGTTGAAGGAGGTTGAAAGCGGGGCGTCCGGATCGAGCAGGACGCGCACATCGTCCGGCGCCACGGATTCGACGGTTCCGACGACAAGGCCCGCGAGGAGCTCTACGGGGCTGGCCATTTAGAGCAAATCCTCAACACTTCCTGGCCCCGTCGCCGGCTCGTGCTCTTTGAGTGGGGCGCGGTTTCTCAGCAATTCGGCCACCCGTCCAGTGATGTGATCGATGGCAGGCTTAGGTAGATAGTGCTCGACGAGCGTTGGCAGTCCGGCGAAATGGGGACCGACGAGCAGCGAGATCTGGGCCGCCCGTCCGGCCTTGCCCAGAAACGTCATCAGGCGATCGTCCGCCGCGTAGACAATGACGACGACGTGAGTGGAAGGGATGGAGAGCATGTCCAGCAGGATGCGGTTGACGTGGTCGTCTCCGAACCCATATCCGTAAGCCACCGCCACGGAGTTCGGCCGGCAGAGGGCCGCCGCCATGTCGCGGAACAGCTCGGCGTATGGGTATTCGGTGGTTTCTACATCCTTCGCCGCGTTAGGGTAGATCATCACGGTGTCGATGGGGTTCGATGGAACCAGCGGGCGCTTCGGCCCAGCACCGAAGGGAATGCCCCGGCGAACGATGCTGCGTGTTCGCGGGTCGAGCATCCAGTCGAGCGATCCGTGCAGCTTGGTCAGGCGGATTACGCCCTCTATAAACCTCGGCTCGCCGCGGATCCCGGGAGGGTTGTAGTGGAAATCGACGTCGACGCGGGAGGAACGGAAGACCGGTTCCAGGGCGCCAACGAAACGGTCGATGACGCGAAGCCCAGCCAAGTCGCAGCCGTGCTCAACGAGACGGTCATAGTTCGTCGTGAAGACATGGAGCCTCTCGCGGGAAGCCGAGCGACTGGCGAAACTGAGAAGGAAGGACTGAAGCGCCGACACGGCCGCGCCCCAGTCCACGTCGGCGGCTTCGGCGATACCGGCTTCCGTGGCAAGAAGGGATTCGAGGAAAGCCGACATACGAATTCCTAGCGCCTTTTCAAGTTCTTCGCGATTCGTGGCGGGCCCTGTGATTGTGAATCCTTCAAGCACAGCCAGAGCCGTGCGGAACTGATCTTCAACGTTGGCAGCTCCTCGGCCCATAGCCTTCGCGCTAGCGAGGGCATGCGCGTCGATGGCCTTGTCATATGCAGTCCCGAGCGGGGTGGCATCCATTCCGGTGGCGACGGCCTTGGCGATGCCGCCGACGGCGGCGGTGAATCCGCTGCCCAGAAGGAGATTAAGGTGCTCCGCCTGGAATACGGCGGACAACCACGGTTCTATGCGCTTGCGGGCCTTCGCCGAAAAATCGTCCAGTTCGGCGCCGTCAGCCGGGATCTCGTCGAGCCATTCTTCGCTGCCACCGACGCGGTAACCATTCTTCTTGATGTCCATAAGCCGTTCCAAAATTTTCGCAGCAAGGTCCACAATTATCGCTTCATTCTCGTGCAAACGGCATTTTAGTGCGACAGTTGATTACAATAGCACCCGCTGGAGCAGGCAAGAAGGCGGGCCTGTGTCGACAAGCGAAGGTCGGTCATCGCCGGTTCGCGTTCGGCAATCGCTGCTGCGTCTAACAACACAAACTTGTGTTGTCGCGCAGGCTATTTCCCATCGTCGAATATCACTGAACTACCGTACAATCTCTTCCGTTTCACGAGCTGACCTCAAGGACGTAGCCAAGATCACGGGCGCTACCGTCCGGCTGATCCACTGGTAACCCGAGTTCGACAGTTAAACGCGCAAGTTATTGATTGTTATGAACCGGGGTTCAAAAACGTGTACTACAACAGAGAAAGTTGCTGTGGCTGAGCGGGTTTTTTCAGATTCAGGGCGGCAAATACGCGGTTGTGGGTTTCAGACAGACGGGAGATCCCGTGGATGGGTTTTCCCGACGGGTTGATGCGGATTTGATGATGCTGCAGGCGCTGCAAGTGGTCCAGGGCCCGCTCCGGCGACAGATCGCTGTCGGCGGCCTTGAGCCGTTGGCGCATCACGCGGTAGAGGATCAGCGCGAGGAAGCAAAGGCAGGCGTGCGCCTTGATGCGTTCAGGCAAGCGGTGAAACAGCGGACCGATCTCGATCTCGGACTTCAGCACCCGGAAGCCTCGTTCGATATCGGCCAGTGACTTGTACCGATCGACGATACCCTGCGGCGACAGATCCTTGCAGTTGGTCACCAGCAACAACTTGCCATCCATCAACTCCGCCAAGGCCAGCGCCTCCTGATCGATGTCGTAGGAGAACAACTCGTTCTTCAAATCCACACGAACGATATGCGCCAGGCGCCCGTCCTTGACGGCGTGATACAACCGCGCCTTGGCCCCGCTATCCGAGAGCCGCTTGCCGCGTGCCTTCACCCCGGCATCCTGCGCATCCAGTTTGCCGACCCAAGCCGCCGCTTGCGTTTCCAGTGCCTGAATCTTCTCCCGCCGCAGTATCCGGCTTTCCGCCGCCCCCTCAGGGTCGTGGGCAACGACCAGACGCAAGTCCCGCCACGACAATTCGCCAACCACTTCCGCGGTCGCCTCGACGCAGTGCTGCGCATGAAAGGGACGCAGGATCTCGACGAATTCGCGGTAACGCCGACCCGGCACGGCCAGTACGAATTCCAGGGGCTCTGCGCTGTCCAGTCGGATGGCGGACAAGGCGTCAAGATTGTCGAGCGACAGCAAGCCCCGGTCCGCCACCAGCACCACGCGGCGAATCGAAGGGAAGCGTTCCAGCACCGTCTTCAACGTCGGCAGCAAGGTCGGCGACTCCGCCGTATTGCCGGCAAAGACCTCATGGTAGATCGGCAACCCGTCGCCGGTCTGCACCACTCCCAGCATGAACTGGCGGGCAATCAGTCCTTCCTTGGCCATGCCGAACTGGCGAAGATCACCCTCCAGCTCAGAGACACCTTCCGCCCGTATCGTCGTCATGTCGTAGAAGACCACCGACAGTTCCTGATCGATCAGGGGGCGGAGCAAACCGGCCACCACCCGATCGACATCCCCTTGATGCTCCATCAGGGCATCCATGCTGCGCAGCAGATGCTGGTGGGTGATCGATTCCACCTCAATGCCCGGCATCGCTACGGTTTCCAGCCAGCGCAGGACGCCGAGCTTGGATTCCGGGTCACACAGGCGATTGAAGACCATGACGCGAATCAGCGCTTCAACATCGATGCTGTGCCGCGTCTTGCGAAAGACCCGGCGCAGTTCGCCAAAGCCCAAGGTTTCCCACAATTCGTTCAAGGCCCAGACGTTGCCCAACGCGCGGGCCGGTTCGAATTCGACGCGCGGCAACGGGGCATTCAGAAAGTCGGGACGGCCGGTGACTTTCAGCAGGCCGGAGATGACGGCATCGAGGTCGCCGGTAATCTGATCGAGACGGCCCAAGGTGACCAGGGTGCGATGCTTGGCTTTGCCGGCATCGTCACGAAACGCCTCGACCAGCTGAAGATACTGGCGTGGCCCGGAGCGCGTGATCTTGAGGAACATGCCTCGACTTTATCACTCGATAACGCCTTGTCAAGTAAAGACCTAAAACACCAAAACGTGCCACTACACGACTTTGACAGAAAACGGCCTGCAACCCGCATGGTTACGTGGGATGCCTCCCGAAAAACGCTGTTTTTGGCGGCGAACTGTCGAACTCGGGTGGTAAATTTCCTAGAAGCGGCACCGGTCTGGAAAACCAGACCACTGCGGCTGTTTTCGCGTGAGCACGAAATCGAGCACTCTCCTCCAGAGAAAAACATTTGTATCCTTAAGCATGCAGTTGATATATTCAAACACCGGAGAATTGGAGAACGGGATGCAGATATATTGCAATGGTGTGGCGCGCATCAGAGACAGGACAAGCGGGTCGATCTATGAGATCGAAAGCCACGAACTGGACTGGGATACGGTGGGTGGTGATGAACGGCAGATGGGGACAGAATTCCACCACGAAGCCTCGGTCGAACATCCCGAACTTGGAATGTTGACCTGGTCTCTGTGGGAGTACCCACAAGGTGTGGAGAATTATCACCAAACCGATATTCGTGACCATGAGTTGATCGAGGATTTCGACTACGGTCTCGAGCATGTTCCTGAACCTGATCTATGGGACGACTACACTCTTCCCAAAAATCCTTTTACGATCTTCATGGATTCGTATCACCACACGGGCGACCTGTTGGCCGACTTCGGTGGCCATGATGGTGACAATCTTCTGAACCGGATGATCTTCTCGCATCAGATCACGGCTCTCGAATCCTATCTCGGCGACACATTGATGAAGGCTGTGTTGGCCGACAAAGCCGCGATGACCCGTCTCATGACAAAAGACCAAGAGCTCAGAAAAAAACGTTTCTCTCTGGCCGATATCGCGAAGACTCCAGACCTTGTCGAGAATGAGATCCGCGAATACCTGCGCTCGATCCTTTACCATAAGCTGTCGCGGGTAGATTTCCTCTACGGCGCTGCGCTTCAGGTGAGCATGCTCGGCTTGGCTCAGGACAGGGCGGGCTTGTTAAAGGCAATCCTGCTGAGGCACGACTGCGTGCATCGGAACGGATTTGATAAGGACGGTGAGAAGTTAACGATCTTCACCAAGGACTATGTCCAGGGCATCGCGGACTTGATCAAGAATTTTGTTGAGGCGGTTGAAAAACAACTTCGAACTCGCGTGGGAGAGACCTAGATCGCTACGGATAAGCGCTCTCAGATAAGTTCTCCGACATTCCGACACTGTCCTTCCTCACGGGGTGGCTGCAGGAATGTCGGAAGACTTTTTCAAGGGCGCTTATGGTCTGACTCGAAATAATTAATGTGCGCTTCTTTACAGCATAGTCCGGAGACTAGCCTTTATTGGCCCAGTGGAAGCGAAGCTGCAATTTGAGGCCATAGGTAACCGCCTTCCTCGCCAACGTCGGCGAGGCGGTGCTGGCCGGTCTGCACGAGCACTTCTCGCGCATCGAGCGCTCGACCACCAGCAGCATGCAATACGACAAGGCGCTCGCACAATTCCGTCGGCGGCCGGAACCGCCAGGCCAGATGCTGGGGTGAGTCTGCCGCGGCGACCCGTCCTACCTCGACCTAGCAAACGACCGGATGGACCTGGTGCCGCACTGATCGTAGAAAAGCAATGCCCGCGTGCCGGCTGGACCGACTGTGTTTTGAGAGCAGGAGGAAGGGCGCCGTTTGTCAGAATCGGCCTATTAAGGAACAGCAAATACTTATGGCCTCAAATTGGAGCTTCGCTCCCACTGGGCCAGGTAGAAGTAACGCGCTAGTTGCTCGGCTCGGCGGACAGGGTTGCTGGATACCGGCCGTAGCGTTCCCGTTGTGTGGCGGACAGGAAGCTGACCGGCATTGCATCAAAGTGTTTCGGCGCAGAAGACGGCGGGGGTGACGATGCGCGCGCGACCAAGGTTGCCCAGTTGCAGCAGCCCGGCGCGGCGATCGCCGGTCACCAGGTAGTCGGCCTCGCCGGTCAAAGCCATCGCGAGCAGGAACGCGTCATTCGGATCGCTCACATCGACACCGTCCGGGAGGGGTGGCAGGACTCCCAGCACGACCGCGCGCTGCATGTTGTTCACCATTGTGCCGATGCGATGGGCAGGCAGTATGGTCTTGAGCTTTGGGTAGCGACTCACCCGTCGCAGTTCGTCAAGCTGCGCCGTCGATGTCACCAGATCGAACTTGGCCGCGCGCCAGGCGCGATAGATCGTGTCAGGCGGGCCGTGCGGCGAAATCAGTGCGCCGAGTAGGACATTGGTGTCCAGGATGACGCGCATCAGTGCTCACGCGCCCATTGCACCGCCTCATCGACGAGGTCGGTCAACTCAGCCTCGCTCATGTTGCCGGTGGCTGTCTTGGCTTGTTCGACGGCCCTCTCCAGGAGGTAGGCACGCACGGCTTCCTCAATGAAGCGCGACAGGTCTCCCTTGCGGCCACCGCCTTGTGCCGCGATGAACATACGCACGGACTGATCCGTGTCCGGCGACACGGCGATGTTCCAGCGGACTGAATTCATGATGCTCTCCGGTGTTTGTGTGTATAGGTGTTTGTACGCCTTGTTGATAGGCCATGCAAGTCGGTGCAGTAAAACGATCGTTTTTTAGAACTTTAATAAATCTTCCATTGCACGCCAGGAATGGACGGATAAGCGGTCCGAAATAGCGGTACGTTTTATCAAAGTGCAATAATAGGCAACACAACGCGTTAAACGGAATATTTCCATGAAAATTGGCTATGCGCGGGTGAGCACGCGCGACCAGAACCTGGACTTACAGGTGGATGCACTCAAGGACGCTGGGTGCGAACGCATCTACCAGGATGTGGCGAGTGGCGCGAAGACCGTACGCCCGGCGCTCGACAAATTGTTGGATCAGCTACGAGCCGGCGACGTGCTGGTGATCTGGAAGCTCGATCGTATGGGCCGCTCGCTCAAGCATCTGGTCGAGCTGGTCGGCAACCTGATGGCGCGCAAGGTCGGGCTGCTCAGTCTGAATGATCCGATCGACACTACCAGCGCGCAGGGGCGGCTCATCTTCAATCTGTTCGCGTCGCTGGCCGAATTCGAGCGCGAATTGATCCGTGAGCGCACGCAAGCCGGGCTATCAGCTGCCCGCGCACGTGGCCGCGTAGGTGGGCGGCCCAAGGGTCTGTCGCCGCAAGCCGAAGCGACAGCAATGGCCGCCGAGACCCTGTATCGCGAGCGGCAGCTCTCCGTGGCCGCGATCGCGCAGAAACTGCATGTTTCCAAGAGCACGCTGTACAGCTATCTGCGGCACCGCGGCGTCGAGATCGGTCCCTACGAAAAAACGGCACGAACACGATCAAACGCAGGCCAACCGCCGGTCGCCGGAAGTGACGACACTAACAAGACCAAGGTAGCCACAATCCTTCTGTCTCTGCGGATCGAGAACAACAGCAAATTCGTGCGTGGCAAGAAGCGTGCGACAGAAGACACCGAGCACTATTGTCTTGAGCAGTACAACGTCAAGCGCCGGCCGGATGGCGAGTACGAGTTGAAGGTACCCTACGGCAACGATGAGGACCTTGACCAGACCATGGGCGAACTGCTGCGCGACATCGCCAGCCACGCGGACGACCGCAACTGCTTCTCGGAAAGTGATGCGCGCATGGAAGGCACCGATCGCCACTGGTGAAGGCCAGCGCTTAAGTCGGTTCGCTGTTCCGTTGCTCCCCGAACCCCAACGAGGAGTTTCGTTGCTTCTCATGTATCGGAACCGACGAAGAGCCGCAGCCTGCCGACGGACGGAACGTATGACCGCGGGCAATTGCAGATTCCAGGTTAGTCGACATATGTCTTTGGCGTTATGGCGCAGCCGCTAAGTGGCGCGGATCAGGGTAGCCAGCGTCGCCCCCTCGGCCGATTGAGCCACTGATCCACTGTCTTCCGGAAACGCAGGGCTACCTGGCGTCCAGAATTCGACCGATTCCGGATGTTCCTCAAAAAAATCCGGGTCTGTGGTGACGCTGATACGCGGTGTTCCGGGCTGCGTCCAGAAGATCTCCTTCGTACCGACCCGTTGGGCTTCGACGCCGGGTGGCAGAAGCTTTGGGTGGTCCAACAGGTGGCCGAGTTCTTCGAGCCCATAGGGGGCGGGCAAGCGCTCAGGCTGTTCGAGCGCGGCTTCGATGGCTTCGTCGATGTTGAAGGATTCTGCTGGAGCCTGGCTGGCGGCCTGTTGAAGCTGACTGATGAGATTTGCCCTGGCCTGTTGCTGGTTCTCCGGTCTGGCCAGGGCGACTTCGGCAATCCTGGCGGGCATCGCCGAGAGAATCGGTTGCAGCGGGCCAACCACCGAGGTGAAGAGGTTGATGCGTGATCTCAGCGCACGGTAGACGTCGGTCTCGACGGTGTCCTCGTACATCAGGTTGACGATCGCGATGCGCGGGAACTGCTGGCCAAGGCGGTCGACCCGCCCGATGCGTTGCTCGATTCGCATCGGGTTCCAGGGCGAATCGAAATTGACGAGTGCGCCGCAGAACTGGAAGTTCAGCCCCTCTGCTGCCGCGTCGGTGCACACCAGAACCTGTGCATCCTGCCGCTTGAAACGCCGTTTCGTCTCCTCTCGGGTCAGGCGCTTCCAACTGCTGTCGGGTTGTAGCCATTCGCCACCGCGCCCCGAGTAGCAGAGCACCGAGAACCCCTGTGTCCTCAGGAAATCACGCAGGTAATCGAGTGTGTCGGTGTATTGGGTGAACACAATCGCCTGCGGGAAGGCGGGCAGAAGCGAGTGGTCCATGGCATGGTAGCTGCCTCGTTGCAGGGACTGGAGCACCTCGGCGAGCCGCACGGCTTTCGTGTCCACCGGCAGTCTTCGCACTTGCGCAAGCAAAGTCTCGATGTCGCCCTGTTCCTCGAGCTGCAATGCGGTCTGTTTCTGCTGGTCGACGGCTTCCTCGTCGGCAGCGTCGCCGGACTCGTCGATGTCGTCTTCGGCGTCCTCGCTTGAGCGCAGTTCATCGAAGGGCAGACTGGCCTGTCCTCGTACCACGGCAAGACGCTCTTCAAGGGTCATTCTCAGGGCATGAAAACTGGAGGCCAGGCGCTTGCGATAGGTCGTCATCACGAAGCCGACCGCCGTGCGCCGCTCCTCTTGGGCATTGTTGTACGTCGTCGAGATGTAGGCTTCCAGCGCCTCGTAGACCGCAGCCTCTGCAGGCGCCATGTCGAGGAATTCGTCGGCCACCTCGCGCGTGGCGATCGGTGTGCTGAGCAGGCCGCGCCGGTGATATTCCCGCAAGAGGCCGCGGGTGTGCCGTGATACCAATCCGGCCACCGGCGTGTGCGCGCGCATGATGGCCACCGCACTGCGGCGCTCATCTGCGGAAAGCTGTCGCCTCGGTGTCGCGGCGGCGTCTCGCAGCGAGCGCAGAATGCGTTTCGCCTTGAGCAGGCTTCGCTCAGGCGCCCTCCGTACAGCCGACTCGATCGACACCTCACCAAATGCAGCTTCGGCCGCACGAAAGAGGGCGGCAAGGAACTCGAAATCCTCGTGCGACGGGTTGCTGCTGCCCGACTTCCGGAAAAACTCCAGAAAGCCCTGCCGGGACCAGGCGGGCGGCATGGCCAACAGAGAAAGCAGGTCCCAGACCTCGACCGGATGCACCTGCATCGGCGTCGCGGTCAGCAAGAGCAAGCCGTCGGTGCGCTCCTTGAGACGTTGCATCAACTTGAGAAGAAGGTTGGGCGGGCCTTCCTGCGCGGCCCCCGGGCTCTTGCGTCGCGCATGATGGGATTCGTCGAGAACGATGAGGTCCCACGGGTCGGCCGATTCCAGCAGTTCGTGCTGACGGTCGCGACGACGCATCAGGTGGCTGGAGACAATGACGAAAGGTTCACGATGCCACTCGTCGCGGGAGACTTCCTTTTCCGATTTCCCCCGCAGCAGCGGTGAGGGATACCAGTTCAGTCGCTTGCCGTCATAGATGGGCCAGTTGAGGTTGAACTTCTCGCGTAACTCCGCTTGCCACTGCGTCATCACCGCCTTGGGCGCCATGATCAGGATGCGCTGCGCGCGCCCGGAAAGCCATGCGTAACGCAACACGAGTCCGGCCTCGATCGTTTTTCCCAGCCCCACTTCATCGGCAATCAACAGACGGGGTGGCCAGTGGTCGAGCATGCGTTGAAAGGTCAGAACCTGATGCGGCCAGGGTGTAACGGCGCTGGTCGCTTCGGCAATACGCTCGCCACCCGGCTGCCGCGGCGCAGACCAGATAACTTGCCACACCGCCTTTCGTCGTTCCTCGATCGAAGAGGTCTGCGGCGTACTTTTCCGTTCGTCCGGTTCCTCGTCAGCGGGTGGATCGAGAACAGCGTCGCTGCTTCGCGCTCGCTTGATGCGCTCGGGTTCATCGTCGTCGCGCGGGAGAAAGCGCAGCAGCTCTTCGCGTACTGCGGCGGGTACGTCAAGTACCCGTGCGCGCTTTGCCCTGTCTGCCCAAAGCAGGGCAAAGCTCTTCTCTTCCGCGTCGACGTGCCGGTTGCCGCCGTCCCATTCGCAGAAGACATGAAAGCTTTCCCAGTTGTGCAGCCAGCCGTAAGCGGTTTCGTTCACGCTACCGGCGAAAGCCAGCCGGGCGCCGGTCTTGTCTTCGAGGATGCCGGCCTTCTCGTGGAAGATGGCCTGCGTGGCTACCGGGTTCCGATCGCCGTCGCAGGGAACGGCCACTTTGATTTCCAGGTAACCCCTGGCGACCATCCACGCCAAGAGTTCCAGCGCCTGCTGTTCCCTTGGCGAGCTGCCGGCGAGCGGCATCTTCAACAACTGGCCTTCGACGGTATCCTTCAGTGACTGCCCGTGCTCGATGGCTGCCACCTCGGGCTCGTCAAGCGTGCAACCGACCACCAGGCGCATTCGGCCGTTGTTCAGCACCAGGCCTTCGAGGCCGCGCGCGGCAATGGCGAGCGCGGTAGCCGTGAAATAGCCAGTGGTACGGTCGTAGCGTTGGGCACAGGCGAGCACGCGCAGATAGAACTGCTCGATCAGCGAGCCGTGATCGTGGTCGTACTTGCTTTGCCAGGCGAAGTCGGTCAGCAAGGGCATGGTCGTCTTCGCTCAGACCGTCAAGTCTTCCTGCTGCCAGATTTTCAACTGCTCAGGTTCGGCCACCTTCTCGGCAAGCGCCAGGCGGCGCAGGTTTTCCAGAGCATCGAAATCGGCGCCAGCGCCCTTGGCCGCGTCGGGAAGGTCGAGGCCGCTCCAGATCGTACCCACGGGGAGGACTTCCAGCACCGCTTCGAGCGCGGTCAGGAAGGCTGGATCGACGGCGAGTCCGTGTTTCGCGAGCAGTTCGTTGGCGGATTCCAGCGATACCGTACGGGCGGTCCTGGCCAACTGGTGCAGGGCGTCCATCATCGAGTCGCGACCATCGGGCAGGCCGAGCGAGCCTTTGGCTGCGCGAGTGACGCTGTCCCAGAGGACGAGGTCGGCGCCCTTTTTCTCGGCCAGTCGGCCAACGACGTCACGGTCGAGGTCCACGCCGCAAACCTTGGCGAGTTTATTGGCTTCATCGAACGGAAAGATCGGCGCTTCGAAGGCGTCCCAAGCGAGAACGAACCAGCTCGTCAGATTGTCCAGTTCAACATTGCGTCGGACGTGCGACAGCTGCGCGAGCCGCCATTGCTTCACTTCGGTGCGTGCTGCGACGAGTGCGTCTTCCGGCGTAACGGCGAAGGGGTCGTAGGCCTCGTCGAACATCTCGGCTTGGCGGCGCTTGCGGCGGGACTGTTCGATGTCCTGCCGAGGGGTGCCACGAACCAGCGGCCAGGCTTGCGAGAACACTTCGAGAGCCGGACCGAAGCAGGAGAGATAAAGATCCACGCCGCGAATCCCGGCGCTCTGGAAAACGCCAATACGCTCGCGCACGGCGGCGCGGACCTTGGGTTCCACGTCTTCCCAGTAGCGTGTGTCGACGCCCTGCTGTGTTAGCGGGCGGCAGACCAGGAACACCGTCGAATTGGCAGCAGATTTGTCCTTGATGTGCAGGCTGCCTTCAGCCTCGGTGTTGATCGGCCAGGATGCAGTGATCGAAAAACCCGCCTCCATCAAGCCCTTGGTCAGTGCATCCCAGGCACCCGTGGCTTTGTGGGTAAACATCAGCGTCATGATGCCGTCCGGCTTCAATACCCGGCGCATCTCGGTGAAGATGGCCGCCATGCGCTGCTGGTAGTCGCGTCCGGCCAGAGCTTTGGCACCCTTTTCGCCTTTGAACTTGGCCGGGTTGGCCACTGCTTCGTTTTCCTTGTCGGTCAGCGCGCGGCGGAACAATTCCGGGGAGATGTAACCAGCGGTGCGCTTCAGCCACACATAGAAGAAATCTGACAGCTCGGCATACATTACGTTGTCGTAGTAGGGCGGGTCCATTACCACTGCGTCGATGCTGGCATCGGCAATATGGTCCAAGCTGTCGCCGGACTTGCAGGTGAGCGTGACGGGTGGCGGAGTGAAGTCCTGCAGCCCACCTCCAAAATCAAAGAGGCCCTGAGCACTCGCCGCGGCGCCTGCATCCGGCCGGGCCAGAGCGACCAGCTCGCCGATACATTTTGTGGTCTGCTCGATGGCCCAGTCGTAACCCAGACCGGTAACCAGTGAAGCCATCTCAGCGTAAGACCAGACCATCGCGAAGTTATGGCTGTCGAAGACAGAACGAACCCTTCCCGTCGTCAAGTCCCAGCGCGTGCTACGAGCGTTGTAGTTGACGAGCTTGTCGAGACAGATTGCGAGGTAAATGAACGCCGCCTTTTTTTCCTCAGAAGTACCACCACTTGCTTGTTCCTCAACCAATAGTTCTCGGAAGACCTCGACGTTGATTCCGTGGCCAAGCAATTGCCGGGGCGAAAACATATCAATCCAGCGATACATACCGTACATCCGATGCCCGCGGTCGTAGTTCGATAACTCGCCGATGGCCTCAGTGGGAATGATGTTCAGTGCCTCCCAGTCTGGAAGTTTCGCCGCCAGGGCATCCGCCACCGTCTGCGAGACATCATCCTCCGGGCGGGGAGCGCGGTAACCCCGTACCCACTTCTGCTTCGGTTTGCCGGCTTTGGTATAGCCGGTGATCACCTTCTTTCTATAGACCACGGTGTAGAGCTGGTCACCCATACGCCCCGCCTGCGCTTCTGCCTTTATGTGGTCGCCAGAAATCAATCGCCCACAGTCATCAAACGGGCATGTGGCGTCTCCGCCAGAGACCGTGCCTGTTGATTGTTCCTTAACAGTGCCGACAATTTCGAAGCGCAGGTGGCGATTTTTATCCCCAGGCCCCTTGCCTTTCTCCGGGAGCAGGCGCACTCCTGTACCGTCCGGAGCCAAGCGCCAGTTGGGTGAGAGCGGGACCAGCCCGTCGCAGTGTGGACAGCTCACCCTGCGGGCCCAGATGTAGGTAGCGTCAACGACGTCTGCAGTGTTTGGCTGAAGGAAGAATGGAACAAGCCGTGCTTCAATGCGTTCCCGCCATACCCTGGCAATTCGCTGGAATTCGCGTTGAACTGCGAGACCATGCTTCATGGGCCAACAGACAGTTGCTTGTTGAATCAAGCTTGCTACTGGGTTTAGGTCATTGCCCAGTGTCGTCAAGCCGAGGCGGGAACTTTCGAACGGAATACTGCCTCCGCCAGCAGTTGGATCCAGCACAGTTGGTGATGCCATGCCGAGTCGGCCGACTTCGGTAGCTAACCACTGCAGTTCCTCCTTGTCCGGCAGGTACCCGAAGGCACGCGAGTATCCATATGGGTCTTGCACACGGATCCCTGTTCGCTTTGCCTCATCCATCAATCGCTTGGCCCGCATCGGATCGCCATGAATGCCCACCATATGCAGGAACTTGCCATGGTCCGCATCCTCCGGCAGTAGTGATGCGAGGACGGCGGCCCGGGAAGCTACCAGGGGTCGGCGGGCCCACCACACGTGAAGGTAATAGGTCGGCGGCAGGGCGGTCATCGACCGGCGCTCACGAACGCTTTCTTCACCAAGTGCTGCAATCGGTAACCAGGTTTCAATCAGACGACGTGTCATCGCACACCCGCTTCGGCAATCAGCGCAGCAAGCTCTCGTTGTCCCTCGATAACCAAGGCGAATCGCTTGTCGAGTGTTGTCATTTGCTCATCCATTTTCGTTGGGTGTCCGACCAATGTAGGTGTAGTGCGCGCCGCGGCCATGGCCCTGCATCCTGACGCCTTCGGCTTCGAGTTCGTGAATCAGGCGATTAACCTGCTGTCGGTCGTAGGCAGTGACTTCGCGGATACCGGCGTTGGTCAATCCGGGCTCACCGCGGCGAGCCCGTTGCTTGAGCATGTTGAGCACCCGCGTCTTGGCAACATCCCAGTCAATACGCTGATCGCGTTCTGCATGGCCGAGCCCTTCGAGCCGGCGATGCAGGGCGGGTTTCATGCGCCACCAACTACCGCGACCGGAGCCGCCTCGTTCCAGGTAGTCGAAGATCTGCACCATCTCATCGAGGATATCGCGCATTTCTGCGTCGCGGCGCTGGCAGAGCTCGGCGGCGGTCGATGTGTCGATTTCGGGATGCGAGAGTAGGTAGCGCAAGACCAGCAGGTGGTCTACGTCGAGAGTGCGGCCGGCCTTGCCTTCCTCAGCAATGAACTCGCGGAAGGGGCGTGCGGTTTCCTGCCGTTTGAAAACAATGCGGACAGCGCTTTCCTCGTCGATGATCAGCGGCGGTTCCTTGCCCTCGACCAGCATCGCCTCGAACATCCGTCCGATGCCGAGGTTGCTGCGATTGACCAGGCGCAGCCGGGCGAGCGCCTGCACGAGCTGAAGGTTCCGGGCGAGCGGAGGGTGATGCAAGATGTTGGCGGAGGTGATGCCGCCGACCAGCCCGCCAGGGTTGGTGATTTCGAGCCGGCGGGGGTATTGCTTGACCAGCACGGGGCTCGCCAGGCGCAGGTCAAGGTGGGTCAATGCGTTCAGCAGTGCTTCGCGAAGCGCGATGGTCGGATACGCACGGTATTCGAAGTGATACAACCCGTGTTCGATAGTACTGATCGGGTTGTCGGCGTTGATGCGCGCTTCGATGGCAGCCAGCGCGAGCGGCAGCGCCAGGGAATTTTCGTCGCGACCGTCGGCCCGGTTGTCGTAGGCCGTGGCGCTCTTCATGCGCTCGTGTGTCCAGCCAAAGTTTGGCAGGTGACGGCCAATGGCTTCGGCCTGACCGGCAATCAGCAAGCCCGCGCGGGTGAGCTGACCGTCACGCAGCACCCCGATCGCCCCCAGCAGGTCGAGATCGCTCTTGCGGAGCAGATCGGTCGGCGCTTGCTCCTGTCGCGCCTGGTCGCGCAGGCGCTCCATCGCAGCGGCTGAAATCAGCGACTGCGCCGGCTCGGGGACGATCGCCGCGGTGAAGTCGGCGTCGCCTCGCTCCACCATCAATTTTTCGCGCAGGTCGCCGGTCAGTGGTACGCAGGCGTTGCCCTTGCGCACCGTTCCCGCTCCGGCCGTATTGGTGTAGGGCGACAGGCCACCGTGCACCTGCATGACCAGAAGACGCCCGGTACCTTCCGGCACGTGAAGTTCGTGAATATCAGGCGTCAGCTTCGGGGCGGTACGCTCGTAGATGTCGCGTTTTAGTTGGTGAATTTCTGCCTGTGGCGGCACACCGAGGACGGCCTTTTCCCGCCCGACGACACGGTCACGTACGCCGAGCACTACAGTCCCTCCACCACCGTTGGCCATGCAGATCGCGATATCGACAGCCTGCTTGATCGCCTGCCTGGGTTCGGCTGGCCACTCCTTGAAGTCGAGATCCTGAGTTTCGAGGGCATCGGCTTCCACCTCTTGCAAGCGATCAAGCAGGCTGCGGATTTCGGTTAGCTCGCGCATCCGTCAGGGCTTGGGCTCGATGAGCAGGAAGCGCAGCGCCATCAGTACGCGCCGCGGGTGCTTTCGATGCATCGCCATGCCGAGCCAGTAGCCGGCTTCTTCCTTGGTCATTGCTTCGATGCCTTCGGCGACCGCCACGATATGCTCGCGATTGCGCATCGGCGCCAGTGCGCGAAACAAGAGCCCGAGACTGATCGCCATTTCTTCGTCGACCGCTATCCTGAGCGCATCGAAGGCGGGCAGGCTGTTCAGGTCGATGCGCGACTGTTTCAGGCGCCGCAGCAGGCGGTGCTCGATCAGCGACAGGTTGCGACCGCGCAGTCCGGCGATATAGGTCGGCTGCCGAATGTGCGGCGTGGCGCCGGCAGGGAGTTGCCAGATTTCGACCTCGATATCCGAGCCAGAGAGCCGGCGCGCGCGCATCTCGTACTGGGGCAAGGCAGAAACGTGCCTTGCTGTACTTAGGTGGGTCACTTTGCTCATCGGTAGTCCTGCTTAATCCTGCTCTGCAGCCGTTGCCAGCACATGTGCCGAGGGCGAAACCAGTCGCGTCAGCCGCTGAATCAGGCCTTCGGCCGAAGGCCCCTGAACGGCAAGCGGCGGCTCGAACCGGATCTGGAAAGAAATATCCGCGTCGCTGTCGGTGGCTGCACGGAACTGCGGTTCGAGGTAGTCCTTGAGGGCAGTCGCGTCGTCGATGTCGCCCTTGAAGCTGAGTTCAGCAGTTGAACCGCTGGCAGTTTCGAACGAAGCGGTCATTTGGACTCGCTTGTTGGCGTTCGGAATCGACTTGACGAGGGGCATCAGTTTCAATGCATCCGATTTGTCGAATGGCCGGATGGTCAGCGTCGCCAGGCTGCGGATTCCGTTAGCCCGCGCTTTTTCGAGTAGACGGGTGAGCGCAGCCTTGAGAACATCTTCGGCCTCAATGGCGGGGGGGGACTTTGCCTTGGGCATCGTTCGGTCGGTGGCCGCGGCGTAATCTCCTGAGCCCTGATCCGTCTGACCATCGGCTGGGCGAGCGCTTGAGTCGGTCTTGCCGGTTTCGCTCTTGGCCTCCTGTCGCGGCCAGATGCCGTGCTCCTGTGCATACGAGGTGGTGTAGATGAACGACTGTTCGTCGACCTTGATTTCGGCATGCGGGTCCCCCTTGCCACGCAGAAGGTCGCCGGACTGGTAGACGTAGTCATCCTGGTCGATACCAAGCCGAATACCTTTGATGAACACGTCGTCACCGACGAGCATCGGCAACGAGGGATCCTGACGGAATTCGGTGCGCAGCGCAGCGGTTGTGATCTGGCCTTTCTTGAGGGGCGTGCGATCGCGTACATAGACCGGGGAGTCCGGCTTGTCGGTAGGCAGGCGCAGTTTGCCGGCGTTCTGGAGTTGGGTAACGACCTGGCGCTGGCCGTCGCCCGGCCGGTCCGAGGCAGTTTGAATGTCGACCACGGTGTGTGCCAGGTCGCAGTTAGCCTCGTCTAGTCGATTTCGCGACGGGTAGAAGATGTGTCGGAAGCACTGCTGCACGGCCAGAGCGAGTTCCTGCTTGGAGCGTTCGTGCAATTCCTGCAGTTTGGCTACCTGATAGTCGGCCAGGTCCTTGAGCTTGCCGGGTTGCCGCAGAGACTCCAGGGCGATGTTGCGCAGCATCTTGGCCTTCATGTTGGGCACTCCGGCCGCGTCTGCCACCAGGAAGACGAGATTGTTCCGGTTGTGGCGCCAGTCGGTGCCACCACCCTTGTGCAGGAAGACCTTTTCGACCAGGTTATCGACAGTCACCGCGTCGCTGAAGACCTGGGTAGCTTCGTAGCCGAGCATCACCAGGTAGGGGCGTCCACTGCCATCGTCGTCGGGGACATCGTGAGGGCCGGAGGCGAAGGGGATGAGATTGAGATTGGGACCCGCGAAGAGATCGCGGATGAAGCTGTTGAGACGCGTGCGTGCCTCATCTCGATCGGTGTTGGTTTCTTCGCGCCGAATGATCTGGGTGAGATTGGCCTCGGCCAGAAAACGGAGAGGGGCCCCGGGTTTGTCGTCGAGATACGCCGAGTCGGTCGCGAAGCGTTTGCGTGCGTCATCAATGAATGCGACATCTGTTCCCGGACTCAGGATGGCGTAGCGCAGTTCCTCGGCGTTGAGTCCGCGCAGGGTGTCGTTGAACGCCAGGGTATGAATGAACGCGCAGCGGGCGACGTACGATCCATACTTCGGAAGGCCCCTGAACGGACCTGCGTCGAGTTGTTCAGCCAGCGCCGGCGTGGTTTCGACGGTGGCAATCTCGGCCTTGATGGCCGGCACGTAAATGTCCTGCTTGAGGCGGGTGACGAGTTCGAGGCGTATCGGTTCGAACCCGAGGTCGATGTGATGGGTGTGAATCGCGTAGGCGTCGGCGGGGCGCGTTTGCCAGACGCGTGCAACCGTACGCGCGAGGAGACGCAGCATGCCTCGCACGCGCTGGAAATTACCCAGGGTACCGGTTTTCTGGGTGAGCACATTCACCAGTTCCGGGTGCAGCGGATAGCCGGCGGCAAACTCGTCCAGGCGCCGATCCTCGGCTGGGGCTGGTGGAAGCAGCTCCCGGTTGGCATCCCACAGCGACTTGTAGGCGGAGATGACCGCCCGTGCTTTGTCGCGGTCGATACGGGTGAACAACCGTCGGCAGATGACCTTGACAGTCTCGTCGTCCTCGGTGGGATCGATTACCGTCGCCTTACGGGCAGAGACACTCTCGGCCTCGGCGAAGAAGGCCGCGATGTCCTGTGTCTCGCGGCTGTAGGCGTCAGAGGCTTTGCCGTCACGACCGACCGCCAGCGTGAAAACCAGCGCCGCCGTGGGGGAGCTCTCCACTGCCTTCATCAGCGAAGTCATGAACGCAAGGAGCTGTTCGCCTGCGCGCTGGGCGTTACGACCGGCCACCTTGCGTAGGTAGGGTGCGATCTCGTCGATGAGAATGACTGCCGGCTCGCTGCCGATCAGCTCGCGCAAGGTGTCGGCACCCGGCGCGATTCCTTCGCGATCACTCGTTTCGACCAGGCGATAGCCGGCCTCACCACCCAACGCATAGGCCAGTTCCCCCCATGGCGTGTAGGCGCGCAGGGTGTCGCCAAGCCGGTGCCCATTGGCCGGATCGGCGTTTTCGCCATCAAAAGCCGCAATGCGCACCGATGCCGAGGGGCGCAAGGATGCGTCGAGAAACTCATCGGCGTTCGCCACCTCGGAGAGGCTGCGCATGGCGTGCGCGAGCGCAATCAGTGCGTGCGTCTTGCCGCCGCCAAACTGGGTGTCGAGACGAAAGATGGCGCCAATCTGGTCGGGATGACCACCGACGCGCAGCGCAACCAGCTTCAGGACATTCTTGATGCCCTTGGTCGGGTAGGTGTTGGCGAAGAACAGCTCCGGGCGCTTGTACTCGTCGGGAGCGTCTCCCCGCAGCACCTGCGAGAGGTCCGCAGCAAAGTCGCTCTCACGCAATGCCCCTTGCAGAACATCAGGTCGCGGCTCGCAGATGGAAAAAAGATTGTCGGTCATGGCGTGCCTGATTGTCTGTCGGTGCGTAAATGTATCAAAAAAATGTATCTGATGACATTTCGCCGGGAGTGTTCGGCCAGTCCGCTGCAGCACGCCGGCCTGGCCAAGCTCGCTAAATTGGTCACAAGGCTTGTGACGAATCTCGGGGCTACGGTTCGCGTAAGCCGGGAAGAACTGTCGAAAGTATTTCAGGTTGGTTACCGAGACCCCCGCCCGCACCGCCGCTGCAGCGATGTCGGACAGTTCGGCAAGCTGCCGGCCGCCGTAGCCGGTCCACTCCTCGCCGCCTTGTAACGCCTGAACAATCTCTCGCCCAATCAAGCTCATGAATTCTCGGTAGGGGAGGGGAGCCGTCACCACAAGAGCACCATTCGCCGCCGGCGCAGATAACACGGCGCTTGCGGTCAGAGGATCTGCTGGCCGTCACGCAGAGCATGGTCGAACGAGAACGCTACTCCGCAAACAGGTCTCGTCCAGTCAACGAGTAAAGGGTCGCTCAAACTCCGGGCAGTCCGCCTCAGGACACACTGGCGTTGGCTTGCCGGGCAGGACGCACAGAGTTATCCACGACTTGTGTGGACAACCGGCATCGCACGAACGCCGGCGTGAAAGACGAAGTGGCAAGGCTTGCGCTCACGCGAAGGGACCGGACGGCTAAGCAGGCACCCGAACGTATCCGCGGCGAGTTCTGACCCTCTCCAAGGTCGCGATCTTTTTCATGCCTTCCTCTTCGCTTGATACGACGAGAGTGGTGTTCAGGAAACGGGGTAGAACGAGCAGTCGTGTCACCAGCCGCCATTTCGCAGTCGGAAAACGCCGGGGATAAGGTTTCCGGCCATCCAGCCTATCCGACACGGTTTCCCGTGCAGCTTTCGCCCTGTCGAGCCCATCGTTTGCGACGCTTTGCCGTCCGTGCGGGAAACAGATGTTTAGCGACACAAGGGACAGCTGGCTGGAAATAGCGGCCAAAATCGGGCAAAACGTGTGCAGAAAACAGTGTCGTGTAGCTGAAGCAACCGGAAACATCGCCCATAACGTTTTCCGACGGAAGTTTCGGCGGTTCCGGCGTACAACCCCCGATAGCGGTTTAGTTCAACGCAGAGCTAACCGGCGCTGCGCGGTTTTATCGCGCAGTGGCCAGCGACCCAACGGAGCGAGGTTGGGGGCCGGGTTGGACCGCTGTTTAATTGCCCAGATGTTTCCTAATTTCCCTGATGGGCAACCTGAAGCTTCTTTTCTAGCTCATCCACCTTTGGCGCCACCATCCCAATCACTTCTTCTGCAGAGGAAAACTGCTTGTCCTTCCCGATCTCCACAAGAACAGCAAGCGCATCCGTCTGAAATGGATAAGTGCCTCGCAATGCCCGAGTGACTAGGTCCAAACACAGTTCAACTACACGCGCTCCCGAATAGCCGTATCCCCCCGCATCCTCACGAAGACCATGTTCGATGCGCAGGTCCTTTGGGAGGTCCCAGTATTTTTGTCGGCAGGTCTCGACGCGGTCATACAACTCACGCAACCGCATTGCAGAGATGTCACTACCAGCGGTCGCTCGAACATTCCCAAGCGAAGTGACTTGGACGTTCGTTAGATTCGCAGCCTCCACCGCACCGCTCTGAAATCCAGCCTCGCAAAGTAGGATGCCCCTGTCCGCGCCGAGTTCGGCTACGATCGCGCGAAGCGCTATTACGTGGAGCTTTGATACTGGTGCCTTCCAATGCTTGCATTCAACCAACCAAGTCACATCAAAGCCCGCGTGATGTGACTTCACAACCACATCGACGTCATGATTCGTACGCGCGCCACGCATCGTCACATTTGTCTCAGCTTCAAGCCCCATTGAACGAAATAGTGAAGCCGCTTCTTCTTGGTAATCATTCCAGTCTGTCGCCATGGTGTGTTCGGTGTTTCTGTGAGGTCTAACGCCCAGGTAAGCGCCGCTCAGCTCGGAGCGACTGGTCGATCAACAATAGCGAAGCCATGCGCGAGCAGGCGCGGAGAGCTGAGCGTCCGAGCGAGCTTGCGAGCGGCTTGACCGCCTTGTTGGACGAAGCCGCTATGCGGAGGAAAGCCCGGTGCCGTAATCGTGCTGAAGTCAAGATGTGACCCGCCCCTCATCCGAGGGATGTTCATGACGAATGCGAGGTTACCGCAAGATGGAAGACATGTCCGCTGTCGCAATGACGAATTTTGACACGAACTACGAGCTGCACCAGAAGCACCTGAAGCTCAAGGGCTTGCAGCCGGGCGGTGTAAGCCGGAACCCCCGAAAATTCCGTCATCCCAACTCCAACCCGGCGACGAGCGCATCCAGGTCGATCACCTTGCCGTTACTGAGAAAGGTGTAGTGCCCGCTCAGCAAGCTCTGCCGCCAGGCTGCCGGAGAAATCTGCGTGATCAGCGCCAGTGTCTTGGCGTTGCCGCTTGTCTCGAACTTCGTCAGCAGCCGCGATAGGATGGCCGCTAAGGAGGCTCAGTGCTCTTGGCCATCCTCAGGGTCGCCCTGCAGGCTTGTTTCGTAGTCCTGGCCGACGTAGAACATGGCAATGATGGAAACCTGCTCGGCTGCTGCGTCGAGGGCGATCACGGCGCGCTTCGTGTAGTGAGCAGAAGACAGGAGCCTGGCCAAGCGATCCTTCGCGGTTCTTAGGAAACCACAGAATTCGGAAATATTCGTACACTAGACTTTTGTCATTTTTCGTGACGGTCTCTTGACGACCCACAGGAGCCGTTCGGACTTCGGCGTCCGGTCAAGGAGGGCAGGTTCCAGTGGATGAGCAGCCATAGACGCGATAGCCATCGCTACAGGCTCCTCGGTCGTATCAATCACCAGGCTAGCCAAATTCCAATGACCCGCATTAGCCCGAGCTACCTTTTGTATCTGCTGCTGATGGTAGCTAGCATACTGCTTATAAAACGTTGCCAACAACTACGGTTCAGCGAGGACGATACGTGTCAAAGCTCAAGTCAATCAAGGTAAAGCGTTTCAAGCAACTCCGCGAGTTTGAACTCGAGGTTGATGACACGACAGTTCTGATTGGGGTCAACAACGCCGGCAAGAGTTCGGTCCTACAGGCAATTCACTTTGCTGTAGCCATTGCACAGACAGCCAAGCTAGTTGGCGAAGGAGTCAAGTGGGGAAATGATAAGTTCGAGCTGTCTTTCAACCCGACGCAGCTTCTCTACTCCCCGGTTGCCGATGTCCTTTCTCTCGCCTATGGGGGCAACCTAATCGAGTCGCCGTTACAGCAGATCGAAATTGAAATAGAGCTCGACGACGGTGCGAGCTGCCTTGTGACCGTCAGGCGTGGTCGAAACAGAAATGTCCAAGTAGCCCTTCGAGGACGAGCCGTTGGCGAACGACTTATGGATTTCGGCCGTCCGTTTACGGTTTACGCCCCAGGCTTAGCGGGAATTGCCAAGGAGGAACGCTACATGTCACCAGGGGTTGTCCGTCGGATCGTCGCCCGTGGCGACGCCAACCTTGTGCTCAGAAATGTCCTCCTGATGATCAAGGAAGTGGATCGAAAGGAAAAGGAACAATATTGGCAGCGTCGCAAGGACGAACTACAGAGGGCTCGCGAGGACCGGGAGAAGGGACAAGGACCACTCGTTGCTAGCAAGCCCCTGATTAAGCGGCCGTTTAAGGGGCCTTGGTCAAGGTTCCTTGATGACATGCACTCGCTGTTTCCGGGGCTCAGCATCGAGGTGAAGTTCGAC
This sequence comes from Candidatus Accumulibacter sp. ACC005, assembly GCF_907163215.1. Classification (NCBI taxonomy): domain Bacteria; kingdom Pseudomonadati; phylum Pseudomonadota; class Betaproteobacteria; genus Candidatus Accumulibacter; species Candidatus Accumulibacter sp. ACC005. The sequence goes on from NZ_CAJQUB010000018.1 coordinate 154,818, forward strand.
CCTGACCGTGACGAGGCGATCAACGTCTACTTTCGTGAAGGCGGAGGCCCGCAACTACCAATCGACGCGGCGGGAACTTCAATCCTCCAAGCCAGCCAGATCCTGGCTTATGTGACTCTGTTCAAGCCCCAAGTCTTGATCTTGGATGAGCCGGACTCGCACCTTCACCCAAACAACCAGCGCGCACTCTGTGACTTAGTGACTCTGTTGGCGGCTTCGCGGGGCTTCCGTGCCATTATCAGCACGCATTCACGACATGTACTCGATAGTCTGAGAGACCGCGCAAATATCGTCTGGTTGAACTCTGGAAAGAGGGTGGACTATGACGCAGTGACCACGCCAGCCATGCTTCTCGAACTTGGTGCGCTGGACTCCGTGGATTACTTTGCAGATGGGCAGTTGAAGTGTCTCTTTGCCACCGAAGACAGCAAAGCGGAGTCCATCCATGCGCTTCATGCCCTGTTGCAAGCGAACGGGTTCCCATTGAAAGAGGTCGAGGTCCGCCCTTATTCAGGTTGCTCGAAGCTGGACGCAGCCAAAGTCTTGCGAAATTTCTTACGGGATAAAGCGCCAAATGTCAGGTTCGTCTTGCATCGGGACCGTGACTACATGGATGCCGGCGCTGCAGAGAAGTTCGAGCAGGGACTGAGGGTGATTGATGCGCACCCATTCATCACAGCTCACAGTGACGTTGAGGGGTATTTCCTGAACGCTACGCACATTGCAGAGCTGAACCCGACCATTACCCAAGAGCTTGCGCAACAACTCATCGACCAGGCCATAGAAACCACTAAAGGTAAGTCGGTCGAAGCGCTAATCAACATCCGGACCGAGACAGCAATCAGGAATCGAAATGGTGGTCCACCGCACAATGCGGGTGAACTTGCCGCCAAAGCTTATACTGACTATGAATCTGGTCCTGCCAAGTGGTGCCGAGGCAAGCGTGTGCTAGGCGAATTGCGCTCGCTGCTAAACCAAGAACTGCAGTGGCACCCCACCATCTTGAAGGCGACCAAGCACTTGGTTGTTCCCGAACTTCAAGCGATCCGGGAAACAATTTGGCCAACTGCTGATGCAGCATCGTAGATACTTCGACAGCAGTCTGCTTCAGCCAACCTGAAAGCATAAGAAAGACTTTCGCGAACGCCGGCAACTGGACGGTTGCTGCCGTTGGGCATGACTTTAGCATCATGGAATGTCTCTGAGCATCCCCCCAAGGGCAGCTTCCGACCCATAAGAGACAGTCGTCGACCTGCTCTGATTGCCGAAAAGCCGCCGGCCGGAGCTGCGTGCAGCGGCCTGGAGGAGGCCCCGCTGCGGGGGCACAATCGGTGCGCAGCATTTGCGGCGATTGTTACGATGATCCAGCGGCACCAACGTCACCAAGAGATCGGCATCGCAGCAACTGAGTGGCATAGCCCGCACTGCTCGTGCGGAACCCGCCAGCCAGCCTTCGAACCTGCCGCCGCTAAACCGCCTGCATTGCCGCGAGGTGCGCTCGGACGCGATCGCCAATGGCCTTGAGTGCGCGCGCGCACAAGCGGCCGCGTGCGTCTGGGTCGCGGGGCAGCACCGCGGGAAGATCGAGTTCATCCCAGACTCGCGCCAGCGCATCGCCGGCGCGCGCGCGACCACTGACGTCGATTGTCGCGAATGCGACAACGCCAGCGCCGTGCCGGCGCGCGAGCGCGCTTGCGGTAGGTAGTAGCGGCGCAGCGATGGTCGCGTCAATGCGCGTGTCATTGCTGCGCCAAGTGATCCCGTCTGAACTGCCGACAATGCCGAAGGCGTTCGGGTCGTCGTCGAACTTGGTAACGACATCGACCGTCGAGGCTGGAACGATCGCGCGCACGAAGGCGCGCAGGTGACGCGTCGCTACCGACGAGCGCGACTCGGGGCCGAAGCCGCCGAAGATCTCGATCGGCACCTGCGCATACGCTGTGTCCCGCTCGGGCGCGACCGGCGGATCCGCCGGTCGGCCGTCGAACACGACCAGCTTCCGCAGCCCGGAGCCCGCGATGTTGAACGTCGCCCATGGCAGCAGGCCGCCTTCGACTTCGACGTACGGTGGCGCGATCAGCGTGCCGTCACCCGGCGACATGCCGTCATAGTGCTCCCACATTGGTGCCGCCGGGATCTCGGTCACCGGCGGCAGCGCGGCACGGGCCAGCAACCAAGCGCAGTGGTCGAGTAGGAAGTCGCGCAGCAGCACATCGTGGTACGGCGCGCGTCCGTCGAGGCGGTCGCGAGTCACGGCGAGCGGCAGTGCGCCGCGGCCATCGAAGACCATCACGTCCGCGACCCCGAGGGTCCACGGGCCGCCGGTCGCGTACCGGCGCGAGTGGATGGTCTCGTGCTGGCTCTCGACGAGCAGGCCGTTGACCCACAGGCGCTGGCGCGCCTCGCTCCCGGGCCGCCACAACACGCGCTCGAGGCCGTCGAACGGGAGCCGGCGCCACGGCATCTGGTCCAGGTCGGGGTCCGATTCGGCGACCGTCGGCGCCACCGCGACGTCGCCGACGATGCGAGCGACACGCGGCGACGTTAGCCCGAACCAGTCCCACTGCTCCGGGTTCTTCGCCAGCCTGTCGTGCACCACGCGGTCGACCGGGATACGGATCGCTGTGCCGACCGGGGCCGGCGCGCGCCGAAGCTCGATCGGCTCGTCGGCCAGGCGGGCCACGAAGTGGGTGCCGATGCCGTCGGCCTCAGAGACATGGCGTGTCGCGACGTGGACTTCATCGCCGAGTAGGAATGCGGTCAACGTACCGATGCCGAAGCGCCCTGAGCGCAGCAGCTCGTGCTGGCGCGCGGCCGGGAAGCGCTGCATCCACTCGGCGTTTCGGCGCAGCGACGCGCCAACACGCAGGAAGTAGCCTCGGACAGTATCCGGCGTCATGCCGACACCGCCGTCGACGATCTCAATCCAGCCTGTTTCGACACCGTCCCCCGGCGCCAGCAGGCGGATGAACACGTCGCAGGCGTGGACGTCCAGGCGCGGGTCAGGTGCGCTGGGCGTGGCCGGCGGCCAGTGCGCGCGTTCGCGCACCGCGTCAAGCGCGTTCTGCAGCAGTTCGCGCACGCCGACCTCGGGTCGGTCGCCGTACAGCGGCGCGGTCAGCAGCCGGATCAATTCGGTCGAATCGGTCGTAATGCGTGCGAGCTGCGGCACGAAAGGCAGCGTGCGGTCGAAGCGTGAACGCGCCGGATCGGCGAGCGGCGTCGACGCGGTACGCAGGCGCAGGCCAAAGCGGTCAGTGCCGTAGACCTCGCCGATCACCGCCCAGCACTCATCAAGTCGCGCTTGCAGTTCGCGCGTCCACCCGAGCACCGCCTGGTACGCAAAAGCCGAAGCCGGGCTAGCAAGCACCTGGACTGCCTGCGTGTCAGTCAGCGGGTCGTGACGGATCTCGTCGATGGCGCTCAAAGCGGGCACCGATTCGGCGTCGGGCGCGAGCCCGGCACGCTTTGGCGCGAGCCCGGCATCCGATGCCTCGGCGTAGCGATCAAGGTGCCCGGCGCAGCGCAACGCGGCAGCCAGGACGACCGGCAACGCGCCGTCGACGAGCCGCGACGGGCGCGCCCCGGGCGGGGCGAAGTGGTCGACGACCGCGCGCAGCGCCTCGTCGGCGGACCGGGCAAGCAGCGGCACCAGCGCCGGTAGCCGCCCCGGCAGCACGTCGGTCAGCACGCGCGGCAGCGCGAAGCCTTCGGGAGGCAGCGCCGCAGCCTCGTGCGCTAGCCGCGATTGGTACAGCAAGACGAAGCGCCCGAGCAGCGGCAGCGCCCGAGCGTCGGCAACGGCGTCGTCGTGGAACGCGAGGTCGAGCAACGCGCGGTGGTCGACGCTGGTGCCTGCTTCGTAGCGACTGTGCTGCACGAAGTCTTGCCACAGCCGCTGCACCGGAACGTCGTCGGCAAGCGCGCCTGGTGGCAGCATCGCCCGGCGCAGCATCTGCTGCAGCGCCGGCAGTGGCACGTACAGAACGCGCTCGCGTGCAATGACGGCGACCACGAGTGTGGCGACGTCGCGCGCCGACAGCTTCTCGAGCGTGGTCTCGTCGAACAGCCACGCGGTGAGGCGGAGTAGGCGCTCAACGTGGCGAGGGCCGTGCTCCTGTATCGCCGGCAGCAGGTAGGGTGCGCCGGAGGCAGGTGCACCCAGCGCGGCCGGCATCACGCCGACGAAGGCGGTCGCGCTGCGCGCATCGTGGGCGTCGAGCTTGGCGCGCAGGGGGGGCGGTAGATCGATCGCTGCGCGTTCGCGCTCCGCCAGCAGGTTGGCGATGCGGCTGGCGAGCGCCGATCCCTGCTTGCCAACGATCGAGGCGCCGTGCAAGCTCGCGATTTCGGGGGGCAGGTCGTCCTGCGGCAACAGGAAAAGTGGCACAACCGCCGCGCCGGACTGGCGCGCCATGCCGATCTCCTGGTTCACGTAGCGCGACGCGAGCGCTGCGGCGCTGACGATGACGAAGACGACGTCGGCGCCGGCCAGATTGGCTTGCAACGCCGCATACCAGTCGGCGGCGGGCTGGAGCGCGCGCTCATCAAGGAAAGGTACGGCGCCTGCAGCGACGCAGGCATCCGCGACGGCACGCGCCACCAGGGCGTCTGCCGACGAGTAGCTCACAAAGACGCGCTCAATCGAATTCATCGTGACCGCACAGGATAGCCGTTTGGACCTGACCAAGGATCAGGTGTCCCGCGGACGCTGCCAGCGCCGCCCCGTGGTATCGGCAAGAGCGAACGATCGCACGCGGTTTGAGAACGCGAGCATACATCTCACTTGGGATGGAGCACAACGGGCGGCATTTGGCGACGCGTTCTTGCGCATCCACCCGAGGCGGCGAGCCGAAGTTCAAGACCCTAAGGCGGGGCGTCTTCTCGATCACTGGCCTCCTAGGATGGCTGGGAGGCTCGCACACTCACACATAAGCCGCCTGTCGCCAACGTCAGCACCTGGCCGATCTGAGACCATCAGTTTCGTTCTGCGATACATGCGGTATGCTTACCGGCGCGCGATCAGAACTCAATCAAGAAGCGCTTATCTGCTCGAGTCGACCTTGGTACGTAGTTCTTTCCCCGCCTGAAAGTGGGGCACAGCTTTCGCTGGAACCCGCACGGCCTCACCAGTTTTTGGGTTGCGCCCAGTACGTGGCGGCCGGTAGTTGAGCCCAAAGCTTCCGAAACCGCGTATTTCAATGCGGTCCCCCTTCACCAGCGTATTGCTCAGCGCTTCAAGAATGGCCTTGACCGCAAGTTCAGTATCTTTGGGGGTGAACTGCGGGAAGAGGGCAGCGAGTCGGTCGATGAGTTCAGAGCGGATCATCGGCGAATTTTACGCGGCACTTCCGCTCGGGAGCGGTGGCAAACCACACAACACCAGGCGCGACCGCATCGATGACGCATGGCAACTTCGACGCCCTCCGCATGTTGAGCGCCGTCCCTCAGCTCAAGCCACGGGAGGTCACGCCTCCGCCGCCACACAGAAACCTGCCACCCACGAACAATGACGCCAGCACACAATGAGCCACACGGCGAACAGGATGTGCAGGGGAAAATCAAGCGACAAGAAACCAGGGCCGTCGAGGCTAGAAGGGGCGGACGCATTCGCTAGATAGGGACCTGAAGCGGACCATCTCGTCTCGGCCGTCTTGCGGTGAATCAGATAATCGCGCAGTGGCGGAGGTTGGCGTGACACACGGCACTCATGATCCTTGAAGGTCGGCCTGGTGGCGAGCAGACATGTAAGTACCACGGCGGTATGGCCCGTCCAAACGGCGTGCGTCGCCGGTATTCTGGCAGCGAAACCAAGTGCGTGGGCAGTTTGCCGACCAGTGATAAAGTTGCACATAAGAACCTAAGCCGCCGTTGAGAGGTCGGTGAGGGTACGCCGTGTTTTCCGAGGTGCCGTGTGTGTGAAGCGCGGAGTGGGGAGTGGGTCGGACCAGGCCGCGGGCATGTCAGCGCCATGCTGCGACATCTCAAATGTCCCCGATCAAGCCGCTGGCCGCAGCAAACACAAACCAAAGGTGCAGCGGGACATAGCGGATAGTGCCGCCCTTGCCGAACAACCTTCAGGTGCGGCACGCCGCGCCGTCGTGCTGAGAGTCCTTGACTTTCAGGCGGCACAG
>NZ_CAJQUB010000019.1:0-51053 GCF_907163215.1 Candidatus Accumulibacter sp. ACC005
AGCTCGCCATCCGCGGCAACGCTTCCGGCCAGTTCGCGGCCGCCGCGCTGCAGATCCTGCAGGTCGGCGGCAACTTGCAGAGGATGACCCTGCGCATCGGCGCCAACCTTGGCAGTGACGCGGTCCTCGGGGGAACGGGCAGCGCTGCCGACACCTTCGGCCCCGGCACGCTGGCACGCGTGCGCGTCAGCGGCGACATCGACGACAGCCTGATCGTCGTCGGCCTCGACCCACGCAACGGCACCTACTTCGACGGCGACGACCAGCAGGTCGGCAGCCCGATTAACCGCGTTCAGGAACTGCTGGTCGGCGGGCAGCTGACCGGCAATACCCGCATCGTCGTCCCGGCCTTCCCGGCCAGTGTGCGCATTAACGGCGCTGTCGTCAGCCCGAACAGCCTCAGCCAGCTCGCCAGCTCGCCGCCCGACCTGACCGCGCCGACCCTCGTCGCCGGTCTGCTCAACGACAGCGGCGATTCGGCGGGCGACGGCCTCACGCGCGACCCGAGCATCGCCGGCCAGGCCAGCGATGCCGGTGGCGTGGCCCGCCTACTGGCGGCGCTCGACCCCGGTACGACACCGACGCTGGTCGACCTGAGCAGCGCGCTGCAGGCCGACGGCAGTTTCCTTCTCACCCCGGCGCTGCTTGACGGCCTCGCTGGCGGCACGTTGGCCGACGGCAGCCACAGTGTACGCCTGTTGGCCGAGGATGCCGCCGGCAACGCGTCAGCGCCGACCGACGTCGCCTTCACGCTCGACCGCAGCGCACCGCTGCTCAGCCTGGAACTCGATCCGGCCTTTGACACCGGCCAGCCCGGTGACCGGCAGACGACCGCCACGCCAGTCGATCTGCTGGCCAGCAGCGAAGCGGGCACGCGCGTCGAACTGCTCGACTCGCTCGGCCAGACACTGGCCGATACCGTCGCCGACGCCGCCGGCAAGGTGCGTTTTGCCGGCCTCGCCCTGCTGCTCGGCGAAAACGCCTTCAGCGCCCGCGCCACCGATCGCGCCGGCAACAGCCGCCTGGCGGACCTGACGCTCACCCGTACCGGCGCCGACACCAGCGGTCCGCTCGTGACGTTGCAACTGGCCAACGATAGCGGCGCCAGCGCGAACGACGGAGTGACCAATGACGCCGCGATCAGCGGAACGGTCAGCGACGAAAGCGCGATCGCCTCGCTGCGCGCCGGCTTCGGCAGCGACCCAGCCGGCTTCACGAGCATTCTTGATAGTCTGCAGAGCGACGGCAGCTTCGCCCTCGATTCCGCGCGCCTGGCCACCCTCAACGGCGGAGCACTGCCCGACGGGGCGTACACCCTGCGGGTGATCGCCGGCGACAGCGTCGGCAACCCCTCGCCGATCAGCGAACTCGCCTTCACCCTCGACAGCGTCGCGCCCGCTGCGCCGGTCATCGACCTGACCGACGCCAGCGACAGCGGCTCGAGCGACAGCGACAACCTGACCAACGACACGACGCCGACGCTGTCACTCACCGGCGCGGGCGGCAGCATCCTGCGCCTGTTCCAGGACGGCACGCCGCTCGCCAGCCTGGCTGGTCCCGGCGGCGATGTCACGGTCAATCCGTTGGCCGACGGCGAGCACACGTTCAGCGCGACCGCCGAGGACCTGGCGGGCAATCTGAGCGCGGCCGGCGCGCTGCAGATCACCATCGATACAGTGCCACCCAAGGCGCCGCTGCTTGATTTGGCCACTGCCAGCGATAGCGGGGCAAGCGCGACCGACGGGATTACCAACGACACGATGCCAAGGCTGATCATCACCGCGGAGCCTGACAGCGAACTCTCGCTGTTCCGTGATGGCGCCTTGGTGGCCGAGGGGCTGCTCGGCCCGGTTGCAGCGTTCACTTCGGATCCGCTCATCGATGGCCGCTACCACTTCACCGCCAGCGCAAGCGACGCCGCCGGCAACGTTGGCTCGGCCGGTGAATTGCAGATCACCGTTGACACCGTGGCACCGGCCGTTAATGTGCAACTGGCCAACGATAGCGGCGTATCGGCTGAGGACAGGATCACTTCCGATCCGACGATCGCCGGCTTCGTCGACGAGACCGGCTTGCTGGCAAGCTTGCGCGCCGGCTTCGGCAACGACCCGGCGGGTTTCACGAGCATCATCAATGCGCTGCAGGCCGATGGCCGCTTCACGCTGGATGCCGCGCGGCTGGCGACGATCAACGGCGGCGCGCTGCCCGACGGTGAGCACACGCTGCGCCTGCTCGCGTCCGACCTGGCGGGCAATACGTCGACGATCGGCGAACTCGCGTTCACTCTCGACACCGCCGCACCCGTCCTGGCCAGCATAGGCCTCGATCCCGCCTCCGACACTGGCGCGCTCGGCGACCTGGAAACCAGCGCCAGCGTGGCGACGCTGCTCGGGCTGAGCGAAGCGGGCATCGGCGTCAACCTCGGCGGCCAGCGAACGACCGCCGACGCCAATGGCGCCTTCAGCTTCGTCGACCAGCCGCTGGCGTTGGGTGAGAACGCCTTTACGATTATCCTCCACGACGCCGCCGGCAACAGCGCTCAATCGACGCTGAGCGTTATCCGCGTCGAACCGCCAATCGACGACCACACCGCACCGACGCTGGCCGCCGGGCTCCTGATGGACAGCGGCCGCAGCAACAGCGACGGCATCACCTCCGATCCGACGATCGCTGGCGTGGCCACCGACGACACGGCCGTCACGGTGCTACGGGTCGGCTTCGGAACCGACCCGGCGACTTTCGTGGACGTGCTCGACAGCGTGCAGGTCGATGGCAGTTTCACGCTCGATGCGCCGCGACTGGCGCTGATCAACGGCGGAGCGCTACCCGACGGGAGCTACACGCTTCGCCTGCGCGCAGAGGATGCAGTCGGCAACATCGCCACCAGCGGCGTGACGTTTGCGCTCGACACGCAGGCGCCGACGGCGCCAGGTTTTTGGCTCTCCCTCGCCTCTGACACTGGCGTCGTCGGCGACGGCGACACCGAAGCCGCGCGCGTGACGCTGGTCGGCAGCGCCGAAGCCAACACCGATCTGCTGCTGCTCGAAACCGGCGCCAATGGTGTCGCCAGCAACAGCGGCAGCTTCTTCCTGCCCGACGTCGCTCTCGCCCTCGGTGACAACACACTGACGCTGCGATCGATTGATGCTGCCGGCAACGCCGCGCAGACTAGTCTGCTGGTGCACCGCAGAGCCACGCAGAGCAGCGGCGACGCCGTGCTGCAGTGGAACGACATCGCCCTGGCGGCAATCCAGCTCGACGCCAGTACGCCGCCGGTGGCCACTCGCGGTCTGGCAATGCTCAGCATCGCCGTTCTCGATACGGTCAGCGCCTTCGAAGGCACGCCTGGCTATTACGTCAGCCGCAGCGCGCCGGCCGGCGCGTCGCTCGAAGCGGCGATCGCCGCCGCCGCCGAGCGCTTGCTTTCTTACCTCTACCCGGCACAACAGACGAACTTCGCCGCCGCCTTCGCCGCCGCGCTTGCCGGCATTCCCGATGGCGTGGCGAAGACCGACGCCGTCGCGCTCGGACGCTCGATCGCCGACGACGTCATCACCCTGCGCCGCGGCGACGGCTTCGACAATTTCGTCGACTTCAACGGCGGCACGCTTCCCGGCCAGTGGCAGGCCACCGCTCCGATGTACGCGGTCGCCCTGCTGCCACAGTGGGCGACGCTGCAGCCCTTTGCCATGAGCAGCCCGAGCGCCTTCCGCCCGGCGCCGCCGCCGGCGCTCGATTCGGCGACCTATACCGCCGACTTCGCCGAGGTCAAAGCGCTGGGCAGCGCCACCAACAACACGCGCAGCGCCGAACAAACCGAGAGCGCACTCTTCTGGGCCGACGGCGCCGGCACCGCGACGCCACCCGGGCACTGGAACCGGATCGCCGCGACGCTGGCCACCGCCAGTGGCAACAGCCTGGCCGCCAACGCGCGCCTGTTCGCCCAGCTCAACGTCGCGCTCGCCGATGCGACGATTACCGCCTGGGACGCCAAGTACCACTACAGCGCCTGGCGGCCGATCACCGCCATCCGCGCCGCCGACGTCGACGGCAACGACGCCACCACGGCCGAAGCACAATGGACGCCGCTGCTGATCAACCCGCCGTTCCCCGAGTACGTTTCCGGGCATTCGACCTACAGCGGCGCAGCCGACGCCATCCTCACCAGTGCCTTCGGCCAGAACGCCGCGTTCACCATCGGTTCGGACGGGCTCCCCGGCGTTCAGCGCAGCTATGCCAACATCCACGACGCTGCCGAGGAAGCGGGGCGCAGCCGCATCTACGGCGGCATCCACTTCGAGTACGGCAACCAGGCCGGCCTGGCGGCTGGCCGCGCGCTGGGCCAACAGGTCCTCGATGTCTTTGGTGCCGGCGCCGATACGCAGGCGCCGCGCTTGCTGCTCGACCAGGCCGAAGGGCTGGTTACCGCCAGCAACATCGAAATCAGTGGGCGCGTGCTCGATGCGCTGTCCGGCGTCGTGACGCTGGAAGGCGCGCTGGACGCCGACAGCCCGGTTTCGATCGTCTTCGACGGCGAAGGACGCTTCACTGTGGGAACGGCGTTCGCCCTCGACGGTTCGACGGACGGCTTGCACACCTTGACGCTGACCGCGACCGACGCGCGCGGCAACCGCAGCGCGCCGCTCACGCTCGACTTCACGCTCGATACCCGAGCGCCGGCGATCGGCGTGACGAGCATCGCCGATGGCGACGCTCTGAGCGCTGCCTCCAGGCTCGCCGGGAGCGCCGATCCGACGGGCTCGCCGCTGATCCGGCTCACCTACGCCTTTGACGGCGGCCAGCCGATGCCGGTGCCGTTCGACGCCGCGACCGGGCAGTTCGATACGGCCTTCGAGCTTGCGAAACTGGCTACGGGTGCGCATGCGCTGACCCTCGAGGCAAGCGACGCCGCGGGCAACCGGGCGGTGAGCACGCTGAACCTGACGCTGCCCGAACTGATCCCGCTGACGATCACCCGCGTGACGCCGAGCAGCGGCGCCGATGACGTCGGCGCGACCTTCCGGCCGCAGGTCTTCTTCTCGAGGCCGGTGGACGTGACGACTCTAAACAGCAGCAACTTCTACGCCACCGACACGACTGGCGCCAGGCTCGCCGCGACGATCGTCCCCGCCGCCGACGGGAGCTTCGCCTGGCTGTTCCTGCAGAACCCGATGCCTGGCGCATCGACGATCAGCGTCCACGTCGTTGGCGATACCATCCGCGCAGCCAACGGCGGCCAGGCGCTCGACGCCGACGGCGATGGCACGGCCGGCGGCAGCTTCGTGTACCGCTTCACGACGGTCAGCGTCACGCCGATCGCCGGGACGACGATCACCGGCCGGCTGCTTGATCCGGGCGACGACCTGAAGCCGATGACCTTCGACGACATCCGCTCCGGTGCCGACGGCGTGCTGCACACGGCGGATGACGTCTTCCTCAATCCCATTGCCGGTGCCAAGGTCTACATCCTCGGACTGGAAGGCAACGTCGTCTACACCGACGCCGACGGTTTCTTCCACCTCGACCAGGTGCCGGCCGGCAACGTCAAGCTGGCAATCGACGGACGCACGGCAAGCAACGCCCCCAGCGGGGCTTTCTACCCCGAGATGGTGCTCGATCTGACGATCGAGGTTGGCTACGACAACACCGTCATGGGCAGCATGGGTACACGTGAGACGATGGCGGCCAACGAGGAGCGCCAGGAGGTCTACCTGCCGCGCTTGCAGACGTCGATCCTGCAGACGGTGAGCGACAGCACGACCACCGAGGTCGGCGTCGATGCGGCTTCGGCACCGAATCTGACCGCCGAGCAGCGCGCGCAGCTCAAGCTCGAAGTGCAACCGGGAACGCTGATCGATGCCGACGGCAATGTGATGAGCGCTGGCCAGGTGGGGATCAGCACCGTGCCGCCCGAACTGGTGCGCGACATGCTGCCTTCGGGGGTGCTGCAGCATACCTTCGACATCACGATCCAGGCGCCGGGAGTGGCGGCGTTTGCGACACCGCTGGAGATCACCTTCCCGAATGTGTTCAATGCGGCGCCGGGGACAAAGTTGAACTTCCTGTCGTTCGATCACACAACTGGGAGGCTCGTGATCGAGGGGACAGCAACGGTATCGGCGGATGGGAAGTCGGTGACGACCGATCCGGGGCAAGGGATTACGAAGCCGGGGTGGCATGGGGTGACACCGCTGGGCACACAGAATCATACGGACCCTCGCGACGATGACGGTGAGGGCGTCACAGACCGAGACGGCAAGGACAACGATGGTTGGGACGACGACGGAATTGACGATGACGGAATTGACGATGACGGAATTGACGATGACGGTATTGACGATGACGGAATTGACGATGACGGGATTGACGATGACGGCATCGATGATGACGGAATTGACGACGACGGGCTGGACGACGACGGGCTGGACGACGACGGGCTGGACGACGACGGACTAGACGACGACGGACTAGACGACGACGGACTAGACGACTACACCGGGTTGCCCGATGCAGATGGCTTTGACAATGATGGGCTAGACGATGACGGCCTTGACGACGACGGTTTGGACGATGACGGCCTTGACGACGACGGTTTGGACGATGACGGTTTGGACGACGACGGTTTGGACGACGACGGTTTGGACGACGATGGGCTGGACGACGATGGGCTGGACGACGACGGGCTTGACGACGATGGGCTGGACGACGATGGGCTTGACGACGACGGGCTGGACGACGATGGGCTGGACGACGATTACTACGACGACAGCGACGACGAGCCCGACCTGTATGAGGCCGGACTGACTATCGGCGGAAGTTGGATACCTCTCGAACTCTCTGCCAAGGTAAACTTTGCATCGTTCTCATTCTATGGCTTGCCTAGTGCTTGGCATTGGGAGTTTACGGTTCCTGCAAAACCATTTCCATTTGATACAACAATACGGACTTTCAGATTTCTAATCCCCGAATGGTCCCATTGGAAGCCATACATAGATATGGATGTTGCGACGTTCGACGCGAAACTCGGTGCGATAGCGTACGGCCACGTGGGTGGCCAGATCAAGATAAAAGGATTAGACCCATCGCGTACAGGCACAGTCAAAGCACAGTTTAAGGGCGATGCTTTCCTCGGAGCACAAATAAAGATTACTAAGGGATGGCTGACCAGCTTGCCTTTTGGTGTCGGGAACTTCTTGGGACAACCACTTGACATAAGGTCGCCTTACGCGACTCACATTGACTTGAAGACACCCGAGGTTAGGCTGCCGCTGAGCAAACCCTCCCAAACAGATGTGACCCTATCAATCGGCCTTCTTTTTGATGCTCTCGGCGGAACACACTCCAAGGAGGTCGGAATCCATTTTGTGGTGCGACCTGTTAGGACGGAACGGGTTCGGTCAATTAACGGATCAACATCTCTTGCAGAGTTGGCACACGACTTCTCATCCGTTATCAGCAAGCAAAAAGATTACACGATGGCGAATTCAGCCTCCGCAGCTTCTATTGATACACTCCCCGACGAGGACCTTGTCTATTTTTCAAACAGTCGTGGCATCAGTACCGACGCACGCGTCTACTATCGTTACCTGCTCGAAAACGGCTCGGAACTGGCCGGAATTTCCGATGCCAAAGGCAAAATTTCAGTTTTTCTTCCGGAATTTCAAAAGTATAATCTCTACCTGTACCGCGCTTCAGAAAATCGTACGGCCGTAGTCTCCGGCACCACGGGGATGAGCGGCTCAGTGCACGAGCAGCAGGTCTTACTGAGCATGCGCGGCGGTCCGGATGCCGATCGTGACAGCATCCCTGACCTTGGCGAGTTCGTCATAGGATCAGATTCCTATTGCAGCGACACTGACAATGATGGACTGAGCGACGCGGCGGAAATCGCACAAGGATCGGATCCACTTGGCGGCCGACCTTTCGCCAACGGCACCATCGCCACGATGCAACTTGCCGGCCCAATAAAGGAAATCATCCTCGAGGGGGCAGTGCAAAGCGTCGCCAGCCAAACTGCATTCGTAGCAACAGGGGGGCACGGCTTGGCAATCGTCAATGCCTCAAGTTTCCAAAACCCAGTCATATTGAGTCAACTTGACCTCCCAGGCGACGCGGTCGACGTGTCAGTCGATTCCCGCCTCGGCATTGCCGCCGTCGCGACGACGACCGGCCTGCAAATGGTCGACGTCTCCGACCGGCTCGCGCCGAAGCTCACAGGGACGATCAATGTCCCAGCGGCCCAAGTCGAAGTGATCGACGGCATCGCCTACGTCGCCGCCATCAACGGTCTGGAGTCGTACAGCCTCCAGACCGGCGAGCTTCTGCAGGTCCTGACGTTGAGCAGCAGCGATATCACCGGACTCGCTCGCGAAGGCCGGACCCTCTACGCACTCGACGCCACTAGCGTGTTGCGTGCTGTCGACATCGCCGGTCTAGGGATGCAGGCGCGGGGCTCCCTCGCCCTACCCGCGGGGAGCGGCAAGCTTTTCGTCGGCAATGGCATTGCCTATGTCGGCGCCGGCAACAACATCCAGGGCGGCTTCGTTACGGTGGACGTGTCGAACCCCGACGCGCTTGCGCTGCTGAGCGGCGTGGACGCCGCCAATGTGCAAGGCCACGCGATCGCTGCTAACGGTTCCGGTCTGGCCGTCGCGGTTGGTACCCTGCGCGGGCCGCGGGGTGAAGCGATCTACGGTATCGACGTGCTCGATGTCCGCGACCCGGGCAGAACCGACCAGTTCCTGACCGGCTTTACGCTGCCCGCAGCACCGAGCAGCGTCGCGATCGGTGCCGGTATCGCGTTCGTCGCGGATGGCATCGGCGGGCTGCAGGTGATCAACTACCTGCCATTCGACAACAAGGGTGTTGCGCCCACGGCAACGCTTGCCATCACCACCGCGGATGCCGATCCCAATACGCCGGGATTCCAGGCTCAGGAGGGATCGTTACTCTCGCTCATGGCCACGTTGAATGACGACCAGCAAGTGCGTAACGCCGAGTTGCTGGTCGACGGCACGGTGATTTTCAACGATGTCTCGTTCCCGTGGGATATGAGCGCGGCGCTACCGACGATCGCTGCGGGGACCTCAGTGGTCACGCTGCAGGCGCGCGCCACCGACACCGGCGGCAACACGGTGCTGTCCGACCCGCTGGTGGTGGAACTCGTCGCCGATACGTTCCCGCCGAGGATCATCGCCAGCAACGTCGACGACGGCACACGCCACGGCCTCAACTTCCGGACAGTTCGCCTGCTCTTCTCTGAGGCGCTGGACCCCACCACGGTTAACGTCGACAACCTCCGCCTGCTGGACGCCGCCGATCAGGCGATCGTACCGATCGACGCGGGGTTGAGCGCCAACGGGCGATCGGTCATCGTGACGATGCCGACGCTAGGGCTCGGCGACTATCGCATGGTCATTGATGGTGACAAGGTCGCCGACCGTGCGGGGAATACCTTCGGCACAGCGGGCCAGATCGTCAGCAGCTTTCAGGTGGTCGAGGCGACCATCGAGTGGACCAACCCGGCCGGCGGCGATTGGAATGACCCGTCCAATTGGGAGGGCGGACGCCTTCCGACGGCTACGGATGTGGTCCTGATCACTGCAGATCCCAACTCGACGATCACATTGAACAACGGATCGGTGCATATTGAGACGCTTACGACGTTCAACCCGCTTGTGATCAATGGTGGAACATTGCGGATCGGTGACACGCTGCTTGCACACGAATTGATCACTCTCGCGGGCGGGACCATCACCGGGGGAACGATAAGCGCCGATGCGGGCGCTGGACTGGAGGTGATGACTGCCGGCAGAGGCCAGCTGAGCGGGGTGACGTTGAAAACGGATGTGACGGTCAACGACCGCGCATTGCTAACCGTGCAGAACGGATTAACGCTCGCCGACGGTCACAAGGTGAACCTGAACGGTACCTCGGGGCACACCGTCCTGAGCTTCGAGGGCGACTCGCAGACACTGGGCGGCGACGGGGAAATCGTGTTCGCGGGGCCATTCATTGACGTCGTCAGTGCGAATCTGAACGCGAGCCAGGCGCTGACGATTGGTTCTGGGGTCACGGTACATACGAGCGCCGCGGGCGGCCAGTACAGCTTCATCGAGGCGAACTCGACGGTAATCAATCAGGGCACGATCGCCGCGGACGCGGCTGGAAGCAGAGTAAACGTGACCGGCAACGGCTTGACCAACAACGGCACCCTTGCGGTGAGCAACGGAGGAACGCTCAATCTCGCCGGCACCCATAGTACGGACCAGTTCGGCACACTACGGAACGACGGCGGCACCATCGTGCTGAGCGGCACTCTGGAGAACACTGGCGCGATTCTGGACCTTAATGCAGTAACCGGCGTTCTCACTCTCGCGGGCGGGACCATCACCGGGGGAACGATAAGCGCCAATGCGGGCGCTGGACTGGAGGTGATGACTGCCGGCAGAGGCCAGCTGAGCGGGGTGACGTTGAAAACGGATGTGACGGTCAACGACCGCGCATTGCTAACCGTGCAGAACGGATTAACGCTCGCCGACGGTCACAAGGTGAACCTGAACGGTACCTCGGGGCACACCGTCCTGAGCTTCGAGGGCGACTCGCAGACACTGGGCGGCGACGGGGAAATCGTGTTCGCGGGGCCATTCATTGACGTCGTCAGTGCGAATCTGAACGCGAGCCAGACGCTGACGATTGGTTCTGGGGTCACGGTACATACGAGCGCCGCGGGCGGCCAGTACAGCTTCATCGAGGCGAACTCGACGGTAATCAATCAGGGCACGATCGCCGCGGACGCGGCTGGAAGCAGAGTAAACGTGACCGGCAACGGCTTGACCAACAACGGCACCCTTGCGGTGAGCAACGGAGGAACGCTCAATCTCGCCGGCACCCATAGTACGGACCAGTTCGGCACACTACGGAACGACGGCGGCACCATCGTGCTGAGCGGCACTCTGGAGAACACTGGCGCGATTCTGGACCTTAATGCAGTAACCGGCGTTCTCACTCTCGCGGGCGGGACCATCACCGGGGGAACGATAAGCGCCAATGCGGGCGCTGGACTGGAGGTGATGACTGCCGGCAGAGGCCAGCTGAGCGGGGTGACGTTGAAAACGGATGTGACGGTCAACGACCGCGCATTGCTAACCGTGCAGAACGGATTAACGCTCGCCGACGGTCACAAGGTGAACCTGAACGGTACCTCGGGGCACACCGTCCTGAGCTTCGAGGGCGACTCGCAGACACTGGGCGGCGACGGGGAAATCGTGTTCGCGGGGCCATTCATTGACGTCGTCAGTGCGAATCTGAACGCGAGCCAGGCGCTGACGATAAGTTCCGGAATCACCGTGCACAGCGGTGCGGGTGGCTACAACGGCACGATCGAGGCAAATTCGGCGATTATCAATGAGGGCACGATCAGCGCCGATGCAGCAGGGAAATCTATTAGTATTACCGGTGCTGGTGTGACTAATAGTGGACGGATCGAGGCTGCCGCAGGCACGATCAGTGTGTCAGCGGCAAGCTTCCGCAATGACGGAATTTTCTCTGTCCTTTCCGGGGCCACTGCTACGGTATCCACTATCGTTAATTCCGGCACAATCGACGTCCAGGCGGGCAGTTTATTCAATGTCACGAACAGCTTCATTAACAACATCAACGGGTCCGTTCAGATTGGCATCGCCGGTTCTGAGACAAGCGCGTTCGGTCGGCTCAGTGTTTCTGGCGAGCTATACCTGGATGGTACGATCAAGCTGTGGCTTGCCGGGAACTACGTGCCGCCGCTGGGAGAGGCATTCCGAGTGATGACGTATGGCTCCAGGATCGGCAATTTTTCCGTGCTCCAAGATCTAGACGCAGGTGACGGCGTTACCTACCACGCAGTGTACAACCCGACCGATCTCAGCCTGCTGGTTGTACCCGGTTGATCTTGGCTGGCAGCCTGTTCGGGGGAAGTGGGAGCAGCCTTGCACACAACAAATTGGACCCCGTTTCTGGGGGCCGCCAAACATTGAGGTTACTTCGTCGCCAATACGGTGCTTCGGGCCGGGATCAGCGAACGCAAGAAATAGCGAAAGCGGACATTCAAAACGGGTGCGCTGGTCGAAGAACCCCGTCCTTGCGAACGGCGGCTATGGCCGAGTTGCTGTCCGTGTGTAGCCGCGTCGGATGACTGCTCGAAGCTGAAAGCGGCCGCCACCAATTGCCTGAAGCTGGTGTTTTCAGCCTTGCCTGCCAGGTCGATCTGGGGCTCTTTTCTTGCAATAACCATTGCAACGTATAGGATAAAGTGGTGCCGGGAACCCCCGGTTCTTCAGGGAGAAGGAAATGGCCAACATCACTCGCTTTGACTCTGACGACACCTTCGACGATCTCTTTCGCGGCTTCTGGATGCGTCCGGTTCGCGCTGGCGGACAACAGGACATCCAGATCAAGCTCGATGTCAAGGAAGACGACAAGGCTTACACCGTGCATGCCGAAATACCGGGTGTCAACAAGGAGGATATTCACGTCGCCATTGACGGCGGCCAGGTGTCGATCAGCGCCGAAACCAAGAAAGAAAAAGAGGTCAAAGAGGGCACCAAAGTGCTGCGCAGCGAACGCTATTACGGCAAGGTTTCGCGTTCATTTGCATTGGGACAGGATGTCGACGAGAGCAAGTCGGAAGCGCACTACAAGGACGGTGTTCTCGAGTTGTCGTTGCCCAAGAAGACCGTTTCTACGACTCGGAAACTGACCATCACGTAGGCGTTGAACGCGACAGCTATCGCCAGCGACGGATCAAGCGGGCGGGACTCATCAAGACATCTGTCCGGTGAGCCCTCCCGGTAAATGCCCTACCGTTGCGGCCTCGCTCAGGCGACTTTGATGGTGTGAACTTTCGCCGTGCCGGGCTCCGCTTTGATCAACTCGATCCTCAGGACGCCCCCTTCGTAGGTCGCTTTCGAGGCGTCAGCCAGTACTCGAACCGGCAGGGGCACGACGCGGCGGAAACTGCCATAGGCACACTGCAGCATTCGATAGCGGCCTTCGGTCGTTTCCCGCTCGAAGTGCTTCTCGCCGGAAACGACCAGAACGTCGTCCCGAATTTCGACCTTCATCGCCTGCTTGTCCATGCCTGGCACTTCCAGACGTACCACCAAGCGTTTGTCGTCCTCGAACATATTGCTCCCCAGCATCGCCCAGCCACGAGTTGGCAAGTAGTAGGCGTCATCGACCTCGGTCTGCGCCGGCAAGCTTGTATTCTCCCCTGAGGTGAAGTGGGTAATGGCTCCGGAGGCAGAGTGGGTGAGATGTCGCCAGCCTTCGGCCAAGTTCTGCCACAGAGAGCCGACGCCCTCCTTTATGGATTCCATACTCATGGTTGACCTCCATGTCTGGCGCGTTTGAAGTGCTTGAAAAGAGGAGTGCCGCGGCCGCAGATGCGTATCCTCCGGTATATCCAGCGCGACGGCGTAGGTGTCTTCGATGACCTCCGTGGGCGGATCAGGGCCGCGTCGCTTCAATGGTCAGTTTATGGCAGCGCTCGCGGTTTTCAAGTCCCTACTGACAAAATAGCGTCTGTCGTCATGTTGAAGGAACAACCGATGGCGATCAGGTGGAACGAGGCGCTGGCGGCGCCTACGATGATGACTTGAACGGCGAGCACCAAGCAACCGCGTGGGCGCCTTCAACCTCGGCAGGAGCGCGCGCGATGAGAGTTTTCCAAATTAAGGACGATTGGGGCATGGACCACCTGCAGTTGGCCAGTCGGCGCGATCCGCAGCCCGGACCGGGGCAGGTGTTGCTGCGGATAAAGGCGGCTTCGTTGAACTACCGCGACCTGGTCGTACCGAATCGCGGCTACGGGTCGTTTACCGGGAACACTGCCGCTGATTCCGATTTCCGACGGTGTCGGCGAAGTCGTCGAGGTCGGTGCGGGGGTGAGCCGGGTGCGCGTCGGCAATCGGGCATGCACTGCTTCTACCAGGGCTGGCTGGCCGGCGCCCCCGACCTCGAGCGTCTGACACAGACGCTTGGCGGGCCGGCCGACGGGATGATGGCCGATCTCGTCTGCCTACCGGAAAGCGGCGTCGTCAAGGTGCCCGCTCATCTCGCCGACGAGCAGGCGGCGACGCTGCCCTGGGCGGCGCTTACGGCGTGGAGCGCGGTCGTCACCTACGACACGCTCGACCCCGGATCGCGCGTACTGGTGCAGGGAACCGGCGGTGTGGCGCTGTTTGCACTGCAGTTCGCGAAGCTGCTCGGCGCGCACGTGACGATCATTTCGTCGAGCGATGCGAAGCTGACACGCGCGCAAGCCCTCGGCGCGGATGCCGGAATCAATTACCTGACGACGCCGGAATGGGCCAGGTCGGAGCGAGTGGTCGTTGGCCAGCCGCGGCTGACCCTGGCCTGCGGGATCGGCGATTGTCTAAGGAGAATTTGATGCCCCGCGCTGCTCAGCCACACTCCCTGCACATCTCCTATCCCGAGGATCTGCACGCCAGGACCGTGCAGCTTCTGGATACGCTCGAGCATGCCGAAGACCCGACGGTGCACCGCGCTGCGCTAGGCGATCTGGTGGTGGAACTGACCAACAGCGGCATGGACTACTGCTTTCTCAAGCCACTCCTGCTGGCCAAGGTCGGCTTCGTCGTACAGCAATCGGCCAATCTCGGGGTAGCCGGCGCCACCCGAATCATGGCGCCAATGATCCGCAACATCATAGCGCGGCTGGATCGGCGCCAGTTATTGGTCGTTGCCGACTATATCCGGCGCCTGATGGGTACGCGGCGTCCTCGCTAGCAGCCTTACATGGGGTCATCAGCTCACGCAACGGAAAAGTCGCACGCTAAAGGGGCGCGGCGAGTGGGCGTAGGATGGCCGCGGTCGGCAGCCGGCCAGGAAGAGACATCGTGTCACCAAAAAACCAGGGCGCTCGAACGGCGGATTACTGATCAGTAACGAGCCGCTTCTCTTTACCAACCGCTGGCCCTGGCCTGGTCAGAACCTCGGACGATCAAGCTCTTGATCAATCATTGACACGGGGTCTTCCAAGGGTTCCAAATGGGTCGTGACGTGAGCGCGTGGCAAGAAGTGATGGATCTCAACCTCGATGCGCTCCGCCCAAGTGTGGCCTTCGTGTACCGTCCAGTTCCCCGGTACCAGGACGTGCAAGACAACGAAGGTACGACTGCCTGACTGGCGGGTGCGCAGGGCGTGGAAATCCAATCCCTGCTCGCGATACCCCGCCAACAGCGCTTCGATCTGCTCAATTTTTTCCATCGGTAGCGAGACGTCCATCAGACCGGCGGCCGAACGTCGCATCAGCTGCAAACCGGTCCAGACAATGTTCACCGCAACCAGCAGGGCGATGACCGGATCGAGCCAAAGCCAGCCGGTCAGCCAGACCAGGCCGACGCCGGCAATGACACCCACCGAGGTCCACACATCGGTCATCAGGTGATGCGCATCGGCTTCCAGAGTGATCGAATTGTGCTCTCGGCCCACCGTCATCAAGATTCTCGCGGTCGCCAGATTGATCACGGAGGCGACCACAGAAACTAGTAACCCGATCCCCACATCTTCGAGCGACTGGGGATTCATCAGGCGAACGATAGCCGCATATCCGATGCTGACGGCCGCCAACAGGATCAGGCAACCCTCGAAAGCGCTGGAGAAATATTCAGCCTTGCTGTAGCCGTAGGCGTGATTGTCGTCCGCGGGACGCGCCGCCAGAGTCAGCATCCAGAGCGCCATCAAGGCCCCTGCGAGGTTCACGAATGACTCCATGGCATCAGACAATAGCCCGACCGAACCGGTCAACCACCACGCCAGGCCTTTCAGCAGAATGGTGGCAATCGCCGCCGCGATGGACAGCCAGGCGTAGCGTGTCAACGACGGGGGAAGTGTGGCAGCGCTTTCCATTACTCGGGTTCCTTCACGATGATGTTGGCCAGCAGGCCGATAAGCGCTCGTACCTGGAGGGCGCGGGCACGACCAGATCAGTCATCGTCATCGTGATCCTTGCGACCGCGTTTCCCGTCCTTCTTGCCGTCTCGTTCACCGCCGCGGCCTCTGATGTCATGTTCGTCGGCGCTTCGGTGACACTCGACGCAATTGTCGAAATCACGAATGCCTTCCTCGATATGCTCGCGACGGATCTTGGCCAGCGAATGTTCGTGGCAACCGTAGCAGGTGTAGCGACTGTAGTCATTGCCCAGATGGCAGGTCACGCAGCGCGCGTTGTGGTCGCGGTCCAGGACAAAGTACTTACTGTGATCGAAACTTGCCGGTAGCCATTTCTCCTGGTTATGGCATTGGCTACAGTTGCCGCTGATCTGTTGGTGCAGAGAGTCGGCAGGTGCCTTGTGGCAAGCTTGGCACTGCTGGAGCGTGTCCTTCTTCAGCAAGGCATGGTTGAAACGCCCTTGCTGCCGGAAACGTTTCACTCCCGCATGATCACTATGGCAAGCGACGCAGTCCTGAGTGGCGAGTTTCTGGTGGAAGGGGGTCGTGGTGAGCGGCTTGGTGATCGGCAAGCCGACGGTTGTCAGGCGACCGATATCAGCCGGTTTGTGACAGCTGATACACAGCTCGGAGCTGGCTCCCAGGAGGGGCGTGTGACAGGCAAAGCAATCGGCTTCCAGTTGCTTGTGACCGGGAATCAGCTTGCCTGGTGCGACCATCAACTGCGGATAGACGAAAGCCAGAATCGCCAACGCGATCAGATTGGCCGCCAGAATGATCTTGACGATACGGCTCATATCCAGCCCCAGAACAGGAAAATGCTGATGATGTGGCCCAGCGCCAAGGTGGCAAAGACGATGAATATCGGGATGTGCACCTTCCGCCACTGGGTCATTGCGTCGAGTGCAACGGCATCCCAGAACACGGCCTGTTCCGCTTCAGACCGCGACAGACCGCGAAGTTGGAAGCGGTCGCGCTGACCCTGCACATGGCGGCGTGAGCGATCCAGCAACAGCTTGCCGACCATGCCGCTGATCACATTCACGCCCATCGCCACTGTCGCCAGCCAGGGCAGGATGGCGTTGAAATGAATACCGGCATGGATCAACACCATCAGCGAGCCGAGCCAGGTGCCGATCTCGTGCAGGGTAAGCAGGGACTTTGTGTTTCCCGTCGTGATGTATTTTCGCTTGCGCAGCGAATAGACCAGCGAGCCAATGATCAGGATCGTCCCCGGAATGCCCATGTAGCGGCCTACCCAAACCAGATTCAGTCGATGGAGCAAGTAGTCGCCTGCCAGGGTAGCTGCAGCGAGCAGACCTACCAACAAGGAGAAGGGGAGGACGTGCTGACGCCAGAGTGAGCTCATTACCTATACCTCCAGCGTAACGCTGCTCTTGGGCGCGCAGACACAGAGCAGGCAGGTGCCCGGTTCAGGATCGAAATCTGGCGGTTGCCGGTAAGCCACCTCACCCGTACGGATCGTCGTTTGACAGGTACCGCAGCCGCCGGCCCGGCAACCGGAATCGACCGCAATACCGTTGGCCTCGGCGAATGCGAGCAAATTTCCGGCAGTGGCTTGCCACGGCAACTGCTTGCCAGAGCGCGCGAAGGTCACGACGACATCGGCATCGTCCGTCGCGGGTGGCGTCGTGGACGTGCTTGTTGCGGCTTGCTTGCGGACGACCGACGCGGGGCCAAAGGCCTCGAAGTGGATATGGGCGTCTGGTACGCCCCAATCGTCGAGCGCAGGGACAAGGCTTTCCATCAACGGGGCGGGGCCGCAGATGTAGAAGTGGTAGGGCTTGAGGGCCAACTCCATGCGCAACAGCGAGAGATTGACGCGGCCCCGGTGATGATAATCGTGCCCGGCGACTTCTTGCCGCTGCGGCTTGCTGAAGCAAAAACGCAAGTGGAAATTCGGATGTGCCGCCGCCAAAGCCTCGAGATGGGCTCGCATCACCAACTCGCTGCCGTCACGCACACCGTAGAAGAGCCAGACCTCGCGCCCGGTTTGTTCGGCGAGGCACCAGTTCAACATGCTCAGCATCGGTGTGATGCCGATGCCACCACCGATCAGAACTACCGGTGCGTCGCTGCGATCGATATGAAAGTGTCCAGCGGGCGCGCGCACCTGGAGGAGGCTGCCGACAGCCACCTGATCGTGGAAGAAACTGGAGGAGCGCCCTGCTGGAAGTTGGCTGCCCTCTGGCGGCAATACCCGTTTGATCGAGACGCGGTAGCTGTCGGGGCGAGGTGCGTCGGACAGCGAATAGCAGCGGGTGATCTGTTCGGTCCCCCCCGTCGTCGTCGGCACATCGAGGCGGAAGGTCAGAAACTGTCCAGGCAGAAACGGCGGCAGCACCTGCCCATCTTCCGGCATGAGGTAAAAAGAGCAAACCGACTCCGCGATATCCTCGACGACCTTGCGTTCAACCCGCAACGTCCGGAACCCTGGCCAGGAAGCTGTCGCCAACGCATCGTCTGCCGTCGCCAAAGGGGCCTTGACAGGCAGGTTGAACTCCACCGCGCGGCTGCGCAAGGCCTGATACTCGTACCAGTGACGGTAGAAGCCGATACCCAGATAGATGGCCACCTGCAGCACGATTCCCGACACGATCCAGAGGAGCAAGTGGAGTGAAGTCATCTTGCTATGCTCTCGGAGAACAAGCGGAAACCATCACCCGGATGGTGGTCACGCTGCCCATGCGGCTAGTCATCGGAAACACCTTGATTCCTTCTCCATGTCGGTTACAGTGATATTACTGATCGCAGGTGAACAGGGCCTGAACGAAGGCATCACCAAGGTAAGCGGGGCATAAGTGCAGGCTTGTGTTGGCGGCGAGTTGAAGGCCCATCGGGAAGGGTGTCTCGCGTCAGCGGGAAGCGAACCATCTCCGCACTTGTCATCTTGCAAGATCAGGCACGACCACTGAACAGGGTTGCGGTGGTTACGCTCTCATCCGCTCCAGACAACCCAACACAGGAGTGAATCATGAAACGGAGAACGTTGGTTCTATCTGCCTTGGTAAGCGCTTTGTCACTGTCTGCTGGGTACGCATTGGCTGCCGATCCGCAACCGTCCAAGGAAAAGGCGCAAGTACCGAAGCAGGAGCAGGTCTATGGCAGCCAACTCATGACGCAAGAAGAGCAGATGGCGTATCGCTCCAAAATGCGGGCCACGAAGACGACGGAGGAACGAGATCAGCTCCGCAAGGAACATCACGAGCAGATGCAGGAGCGTGCCAAGGCGCGTGGTGTGACCCTACCTGACGAACCTCCGGCCAGAGGTGGCGGCATGGGTCCAGGGGGCGGCGGCATGGGTCCAGGCGGCGGTGGAATGGGGCCTGGTGGTGGTCGAGGTCTCTGATCTGAGCATTATTCACCGCCTGCCAAGTGCCACTACCCGCCGGCAAAGCGGTGGGCTGGCAGGCTTGTTTCGCCAACGCCAACGCCAACGCCCGCGATCGACAGCGGGGCTGGTGACCCTGCGCGACACGCGCTGGTCAACGTGTCTCTTGGTCTCAGCCGACAACAGGTCTCTGCGGCCGGCCGCTCTATGATGAGTAAGCCGCCAGGGCACTTGCAAACGTCATCAGGCAGGTTGGGGTCGGATCCAGGTGTAGCGACAACATCGAAGCAGCCGTTCGGCCGGATTTCTTCCCATGCGTCCGGTAAATAATCCATACCGGCCGTCCGCGCCATGTGCCGCCAACGGCCGCTCTGGCCGACGACCTGCCCGAGTCCGCAGGCAACCGGACGGCCGGTTCGAGATCAGTTACCTGCCGTTCGCGCCGGCTGATTTTTTTTCAGGCGCCAGGTCCGTTGATGGCCGATAGGACTCCTCCAGCATCCGCGCGGAAAGCAGCCCACCACCACCTGGCGGAAGGTGTAGCCAGATCGTTAGCGAACGTCGCAGCCGTCAGCCAGCCAGCTTTGCACTGGCCAGCCTGTTCAGGCTCACGCCTTGCTCAGCCGCCTGCATGGCCAATGAGCGATGGACTTCTGGCGGAATTCGGACACGGAACTCACCGCTGTAGTGTTTTTCCGCCAGAGCTACAGGAGCGGTCTCGCCAGCCGTTGTCATGTCGGCGACGATATCGGATACCACCTGACGGATCCCCTCTAACGCTGCCTCTGGCGTCGCTGCGAGCCACGACAGCGACGGGAATTCAGCGCACAGGGCAACGTGCTCGCCGTCCTCGGGCGACCAGGTGACACGGTAGGTGTAATGATCAACGTTCATTGCGCATCTCCTCCAACTTGTCAATTGCCGTTAGCACCTGCCGAACCTGATACCCCTTCGCCTTGCCTTTGTCGTCCTGGATGTTGATCCGGGGATCGCCCACCCAAGGCGTTTTGAAGATCGCATGACTCGTACCCGATTGGCGCGGCTTCCCGAAGTGCTCCTCGCAAACCTTCATGAGATCTCCGAACCGGACGTTCGCCGGCTCGCGCCTCATTTGATCGATAATTTTCTGGATAGATGCCATGGATAAATGGTACCAATAGCGGCACCACTCTTCAAGCCCATCACTGGGAAATTTGCATCCCCGGCAGAACAATCAGACTTCCATCAACTACGAAGGAGTCTGAAATGGAAGCCACTCACAGTCGGGAACCCTGGAACAAAGGCAAGCTGATCGGGCCGAAGCCCCCACTCAAGCCGAAGGAGATCTGGGCGATCCGAATTCAGCTTCAGAACGCGCGTCTCATTCGAGACCTGGCGATGTTCAACCTGGCGATCGACAGCAAGCTGCGCGGCTGCGATCTCGTGAACCTGCGCGTCCGCGATATTGCGCATGGCGGCCAAGTTTTGACGCGGGCGATGGTTGTGCAGCGAAAGACCCAACGGCCAGTCCAGTTCGAGCTGACCGAACCGACGAGGGTCGCCGTCACCGCGTGGGTGGAGAGGGGGAAATTGAGGCCGGAGCAATACCTGTTTCCGAGCCGCCTCTCCACGTCACCTCATCTCTCCACGCGTCAGTATGCCCGCATCGTCCATCGCTGGGTTGCCTCCATCGGCCTCGATCCGACGGTCTATGGCACACACACCATGCGACGCACCAAGGCGACCCTGATCTACAAACGGACGAAGAATCTGCGGGCCGTGCAGATCTTGCTAGGCCACCTAAAGCTGGAAAGCACGATTCGATACCTCGGAATCGACGTAGATGACGCGCTGGAGATCTCCGAGCAAACTGAAATTTAGCGCTCCAAGTTCAGGCCGCATCGTTGCTCGTCGAGGGTTCCGTGCGGCCACTTTCAGGCGCGAGCCTGAATGCGTAAAATCGGCCAGAAGCGGTCATTTCGGAGCGCCGCCCGATAGGGGGCAGTCAGTGCTTCTGTGCAGCAAAGCGTCAATCGGAGGGCGCCCACCTGTGCCGTCGCCTGGGTGTAGATCATGGCGGTGGAGACGGTAGAGCGACCCAGTAGCTGCTCTCCTGCACCGTGCGAATGCCGTAGCAGATTTGCAGCACGGCGGTCGCGAAGATAGGGCGCCAAGTGCGCGGCGTAGCCTATTTCGCAATGCCGGCATTTGTAAGCGCGCGCTCGAATGCCCGCTAGAGCCTTTGATTGACTCGGCACTAAAGCGCGGCCGCAGACCCCGCGGTCGTACAGGTGAACGCTGAGCAGTTCATTATCGGTAGAACCCCCGTCTGTTTCAGACGTTGCGACCGTTTGGGAAGTTCTGGATGCACTGCTGCCCAAGTCATTTCAGGGGGACATGCCTGATGCGGCTCTACCCGACGTTGGGTATGGAGGAGTAGTGTAAGGCTTGTCCTTCAACGAATGGAGATGCCCCGCATGGTCTTTCCTGATTCGTCATCGGAGACAGAACAGCGAGCCCTGACGGCCGCCGTACGTTCGAAGCTCGAGGAGATCTACCGCACCGATTCGCGCCGCGTTTTTGCAACGCTGATCCGCCTCCTCGGCGACTTCGACCTCGCCGAGGAGGCGCTGCACGACGCCTTTCGCGCCGCGCTCGAACAGTGGCCCGAGCAGGGGATGCCGACGAATCCGCGTGCCTGGCTGGTGTCGACAGGACGCTTCAGGGCGGTCGACGCCCTGCGCCGACGCGCGCGCTTCGACTTCGTGGAGGATCTCGACGACCGGCCCGACCCCGCAAGCGAAGGCGGCGGCGAGATGGACAGCCTCGCCGACAGCGTGGGGGACGACCGCCTGCGGCTGATCTTCACCTGCTGCCACCCGATCCTGAGCCCCGAGGCCCAGATCGCGCTGACGCTGCGCGAAGTGTGCGGCCTCACCACCGAAGAGATCGCGCGCGCCTTCCTCGCCGCGCCGCCCACCGTCGCGCAGCGCATCGTGCGCGCCAAGGCACGCATCCGCGACGCGCGCATCCCCTATGCCGTGCCCACCCGCGCGGAACTGCCCGATCGCCTCGACAGCGTGCTGCGGGTGATCTACCTCGTGTTCAGCGAAGGCTACTCGGCATCGGCCGGCGACTCGCTGACGCGCGCCGAACTGTCGGCCGAAGCGATCCGGCTCGGCCGACTGCTCAGCGAGCAGCTCCCCGAGCCGGAGTCGATCGGGCTGCTGGCGCTGATGCTGATCCAGGAGTCACGCCGCGCGGCGCGCACGACGCCGGCCGGCGATCTCGTGCTGCTCGACGAGCAAGGACCGTTCGCAGTGGCGGCACGATCTGATTGCCGAAGGCACGGCGCTGGTCGAGCACGCGCTCGCGTGCAGCCCCGCGGGTCCCTACGCGCTGCAGGCCGCGATCGCAGCGGTACATGCCGAGGCGCCGACCGCTGCCGCAACCGACTGGGCTCAGATCGTCGGCCTCTACGACCTGCTGCTGCAGCGCTACCCCTCGCCGGTGGTCGAGCTCAACCGCGCCGTTGCCCTGGCGATGCGCGACGGGCTGGCGGCCGGCCTGGCCGTGATCGACGCGATCCTGACGCGCGGCGAGCTTGCCGACTACCACCTCGCCCACGCAGCGCGAGCTGACCTGTGCAGACGACTGGGCCGCAACGACGAGGCACGCGCGGCCTACCGGCGGGCCCTGGCGCTGACGCGGCAACGGCCGGAACAGCGTTTCCTCAAACGGCGGCTCGCAGCGCTCGGACCGTGACGTCGAATTTTTTTTCGTCGGGATGTCGATATCGCGTTGCGCCGTTCGACCAGAAGTACGGAAGCCCGACTTCCGCCCTCACCCGGAGACCCACAATGAAATACCTGTGCCTGATTTGTGCAGAGAAAGTCATGGAGCAGATGCCCCGCGCCGATGCGGACAAGCACTTCGAGGAGTACCGGGAGTTCACGGACGCCATCCGGCGCAGCGGCCACTACGTCGGCTGCAACCGGCTCTTGCCGCCCGATGCCGCCAGCACGGTGCGCGTGCGTGACGGCCGGATCTCGGTCACCGACGGCCCCTGGGTCGAGACCAAGGAGCAACTCGGCGGCTACTACCTGATCGAGGCGCGGGACCTGAACGAAGCCATCCAGGTTGCCGCGCGCATTCCGGGCGCGCGCTTCGGATGCGTCGAGGTTCGACCGGTTGCGGAGGACCTGCAGACCGTGCGCGCGCTCGGCTTCGACACGCAGGCGTCCACCTGCTGACACGACAAACGATGGCGATCCGGCCAAGCGCCGGTCGACCACGAGGGCGCACACCGGCGCCGCATCCAACCCCAAGGAGACCCACCATGGACACGAGATCCACCGTCGCACTCAGCGAGACGGAAATCCGCAACACACTGGAAGACTGGGCGGAGGCCGTGCGCGCCCGCGACGTCGCGCGCATCTTCGCCAATTACGCACCGGATATCGTCGCCTTCGACGCCATCGCGCAGCTGCAATTCAAGGGGAGCGACGCCTACCGCAAGCACTGGGACACCTGCATGTCTATGTGCACCGGCGCGATGATCTTCGAGATCCACGACCTGCAGATCACCGCCGACGCGGATCTGGCCTTCGCCCACGCGCTCAACCGCTGCGGCGGCACCGGCCCGAACGGAAAGGAAATGTCGGGCTGGATGCGTATGACTTCCTGCCTGCGCAAGCAGGATGGCCGGTGGCGGATCGTTCACGAACACTTCTCCGCCCCGTTCGACCCGCAAAGCAACGCCGCGCTGTGGCTGGAACCCTGATACCGCCAAGGAGAACACCATGCGAATCAACGCCTATCTTATCTTCGACGGCCAGTGCGATGCGGCCTTCAAGTTCTATCAGCAATGCCTCGGCGGCACCCTCCAGGCCATGCTGCGCTTCGCCGACGCCCCCGCGGGGGAAGACGGTCAGCCGGGTTGCGGACCGATTCCCGCCGAATACGGGAACCGCATCATGCATGCCTGTCTCGCTGTCGGCGACCAGACGCTGATGGCTTCGGACACCGGCCCTCAGTTTCCGTACGAGGGCATCAAGGGCTGCTCGGTCTCGCTGAATGTCGACTCGATCGCCAAGGCCGAGCGCATCTTCGCCGCCCTTGCCGACAACGGCACGATCCAGATGCCACTCGGCGCCACCTTCTGGGCAGCCTGCTTCGGCATGTGCACCGACCGCTTTGGCGTGCCCTGGATGATCAATTGCGAGGCCGACAAGGAGGGTCATTGATATGCGCTTCATGATGCTGGTGATCCCGAAGGGCTACGAGAAGGCACCACCCGGAACAGTGCCCGACGCGAGGGCGGTCGAGGCGATGATGAAGTACAACGAGGCACTGCAGAACGCCGGCGTGCTGATCACGCTCGACGGCTTGCACCCGCCGTCCATGGGCGCGCGCGTGTCCTTCTCCGGCGGCAAGCCAACCGTCACCGACGGCCCCTTCATCGAGACCACGGCGGTGCTCGGCGGCTACTGGATGATCGACGTGAAGTCCAAGGAGGAGGCCGTCGCCTGGGCATCGCGCGCCCCGATGTCGGCCAACGAGATCATCGAGATCCGGCAGGTCCAGGAGATGTCGGATTTTCCGCCCGACGTGCAGAAGGCGGCCGAAGGCTTGGAAGCCATGCGGACGCAGCACTGAAGCCGGCGCGGTCCCGGATTGCCCCGGTTGCCTCCTCAGGCACACGCGGCGCTTCTTGCACCCCTGTGCCCATGGCGTCAGTCGGGAACGCCAAGAGGACTCATGCCCCATACACCCTTGGAGAACTCGGATGGCCAGCAGGAACACGATTTGCCTGTGGTACGACGGTACCGCGTTGGATGCCGCGACGTTCTACGCGGACACATTCCTGGACAGTTCGGTCGGTGCCGTCCACCGTGCGCCC
Organism: Candidatus Accumulibacter sp. ACC005; assembly: GCF_907163215.1. Classification (NCBI taxonomy): domain Bacteria; kingdom Pseudomonadati; phylum Pseudomonadota; class Betaproteobacteria; genus Candidatus Accumulibacter; species Candidatus Accumulibacter sp. ACC005. Next base: position 25,185 of record NZ_CAJQUB010000019.1, read on the forward strand.
GGCGATTATCCCTCGGGCAATCAGGGCGATGTCTTGACGGTCGAATTCACCGTGATGGGCATCCCTTGTCTCGGCCTGAACGGCGGTCCGGCCTTCAGGCACAGCGAGGCATTCTCATTCCAGGTCGCGACCGAGGACCAGGCCGAAACGGACTGCCTATGGAACGCGATTGTCGGAAACGGCGGTCAAGAGAGCGCGTGCGGCTGGTGCAAGGACAAGTGGGGACTATCGTGGCAGATCACACCACGGGCCCTTACAGACGCCATCGCCGACCCGGATCGAGCAGCGGCGAAGCGCGCCTTCGAGGCCATGATGGCGATGGGAAAGATCGACATCGCGGCGATCGAAGCCGCCCGACGCGGCTGATCCGGACGTCGGCGAAGCGGACGATGACCTGTTTCGGCGCCATCCGCACGCTGCATTACGCCAAGGAGAAGGCCATGAAAGTCACCGTCGAGGCATTCGTTCGCGTCGATCTGGACAAAGTCTGGGCTGCTTGGAACAACCCAGCAGACATCGTGCAATGGAACGCCGCGGACGAAACGTGGCACACCAAAGCGAGGGCCGTCGATTTCCGCGAGGGCGGTACGTTCCGGTCGCGCATGGAGGCGAAGAATGGAACCTCCGGCTTCGACTTCGAGGGGACGGACACTCGGATCGTCGCGACGAAGCTCATTCAGTACCAGATGAGCGACGGCCGAGAGGTGCAGGCCTGCTTTGTTGCCCGCTCCGGGGGATTTCTCGTCACGGAGACGTTTGACGCTGAGACCGAGAATCCACCAGAACTCCAGAGACATGGCTGGCAGGCATTCCTAAACAGTTTTAGCCGGCACGTGGAGGCGAAGAGCTGAGCCCGTTCATGAGCATCATCAAAGCCGAACCGGGCGAGACAGGACGCGATTCGTACAGTTGCTTGCTGAACTGTCCGGTCGATGCGTATCGACTTGGACCGAGCCAAGGGTTACCGAGAGAGGAGGCAGGATGAGTTCGAGGAACCGTATCAGAAACGATGCCAAGGGCAACGCTTATGCGCCGAACCAGCGAAAGGACCGCTCATGAACCGCACAGTGCTCGAGAAGCGAGCCGCATTCCGTGCGCCCCCTGTGCCAATATGACCTGAGACACCTACCCCTGACAAATTAGAGTAGAAAGGTAGGTTCCCATCATGGCAAACGACACGAAGGATCTGATGAACGGACAAGCCGCACTGGCGATGGATGATGCGTTGGAAGGAGCCCGTAGGGCGACTGGAAACGCGTCATCCATCGCGCCGCCGGACCCCGAGGTGGTGGCGACGGCGCGCCGCCGCCAGTTCTCCAGTGCCGACAGGCTGCGCATCCTGACCCTCGCTGACCACTGCACCAAGACGGGTGAAATTGGCGCTCTGTTACGGCGGGAGGGCATCTATTCCTCCCTGCTCGCCACCTGGCGCAAAAGGCGCGCGAGCATCGAACGGGCCGCACTCGAACCGCAAAAGCGTGGGCGCAAGGCCGACCCGGCGCTGGCCGAAGCGCGGCGGCTGGAGCAGCTCACGCGGGAAAACGACCGCCTGCGTCGCCAACTCGCCCAGGCCCACACCATCATCGATGTCCAAAAAAAAGTTTGTATGCTGCTGGGGCAGCTGACGGACGACACGCCGGACGGGAGATCCTGATGCACGCCGTCAATGTCCTGGCGCCAGAGGTTGGGCTGGCACCCGCTTGCGCGGCCTTGCGGATCCCTCGCAGTACGGTCTATCGCGACGACGCGCGCCGGCGGCGCTTGAACGTTTCGCCGCTGACGTCATCGCTGCGACCGGCGCCACCGCTGGCCTTCAGCCCTGCTGAGCGGCAGGCGCTGCGCGACGTGCTGTGCAGCGAGCGCTTTGCCGACTGCGCGCCGCCGAGCATCTACGCCACCCTGCTCGACGAAGGCCGCTACCTGGGCTCGGTGCGCACCATGTACCGCCTGCTGGCCGCCGATGGTCAAGCACGCGAAAGGCGTAATCAGCTTACTCATCCTGCCTACTTCAAACCCGAACTGCTGGCCACCGGACCGAATCAGGTCTGGAGTTGGGACATCACGAAGCTCAAGGGGCCGCTCAAGTGGACTTGCTTCCAGCTGTACGTGATCCTCGACATCTTCAGCCGCTATGTCGTCGGCTGGTTGATCGCGCCGCGTGAGAGCGCCGAACTGGCCAGGCAGTTGATTGCCAAGACCGTCGCCAAACAGGGCGTTGAGCCACGAACGCTCACGGTCCATGCCGACCGCGGGACCAGCATGCGATCCAAGCTTGTGGCAGAACTCCTGGTGGACCTCGATGTGGCCAAGTCCCACAGCCGCCCCTACGTCTCCGACGACAACCCCTTCTCGGAGGCGCAGTTCAAGACCTTGAAGTACCGCCCTGACTTCCCCGAGCGCTTCGGCAGCATCGAAGAAGCCCGCGCTCACTGCCAGCGCTTCTTCCAGTGGTACAACGAACAGCATCGCCATTCCGGCATCGGCTTCATGACTCCGACCGCGGTCCACCATGGCCAGGCTGCACAGCTGTTCGAGCAACGGGCCGACACCCTGAACACTGCCTTCGCTGCTCACCCGAGGCGATTCAAGGGCCACTGCCCGCAACCTCCAACGCTGCCCAGCGCCGCCTGGATCAACCCACCCAAGCAGGAGAACTCGCCGACGAAAACAGACGATCATTGCTCACTAAATTAAGGTGCATCGGTGTCTCAAAGTCATTGACACGTTCCGCGGGCGCAATTTGCCAACCCTGACGAAGCGATTGAAGTCGGCTAGCCCGGCCGTCGGCGGCAATGCGGTCTGGCAATCGGGGAGCGCCGTCCAGTATGCGTGATGCAAGCACCTGGGGAGGCATCTCTACGGCGCTCGCCCTGCTGTCGATTGCGGTCGTCGCCCTGCTCGCCATCAATTACCTGATTCGCCGCAGCCTGGCCGCACCGCGCGTTGCCGAGAGCGGGGTTCCCGACGGGCTACCGTGGCGCCAGGTGGCGATTTCCAGCGAGCGCGGAAAAACTCTGTTTGGCTGGTTCATCCCGGCCGGCGAATGCGCACCGGCACTGGCAATCCTGCATGGCTGGGGTGGCAACGCCGAAATGATGTTGCCGCTGGCCAAGCCCCTGCACGCGGCAGGCTACGCCCTGCTCTTCTTCGACGCACGCAGCCACGGCCGCAGCGATGGCGATACCTTTGCTTCACTGCCTCGCTTTGCTGAAGATCTGGCGCACGCGGTCGATTGGTTGCGCGCCCAGGCGGACGTCGATACATGCCGAGTCGGTGTCATCGGGCATTCCGTAGGGGCGGCAGCGGCTTTGCTTCTCGCCAGCCAACGACAGGACCTGGTCGCCGCCGTGACGCTGGCCGCTTTCGCCGATCCGGCAGCGATCATGCGGCGCTGGCTGAAAGCGCGGCGGATTCCCTATTGGCCGCTGGGGGCCTACATTCTGTACTACGTCCAGCACGTCATTGGCCATCGTTTCGCGGACATCGCACCCTGCCACACCATCTGCACGGCAAGCTGTGCAGTGCTCCTGGTACACGGCACCAACGACGAAACAGTACCGGTCAGCGCCGCGCAGGAAATTTTCGCCAGGCGCCGCGATGAGCGGGTACGCTTGCTGCTGATCCCCGGCAGCCACGATCAGTACGCGGAAATGGAGCGCCACTTCGACACGGTAATCGACTTTCTCGACGCGGCCACAAGACCAACCGTCGACCGCCACGGCAAAGCACTCTCGCCACCAACAACAGGAGATGCAAGGTGAAGAAGCGCTACTGGATGATCATCATCCTGCTGTTGCTCATTGGCCTCGACTGGGTAATCCGTGCGCCTGATTCGCGCTCTCGCCAGCTGACGGCGGCCATTGCTGCACAGGGCAGCGCGATGTTAACGGTGTCGCCTTTCCGTAGAAATCTGGCGTCCACGGCCTGATGAAGTGGGAAGAGCCGTTGGTTTGCTTTGGTTTTTGACTTTCAGCCAAGCATGAATATGCTGGTTTTCCGGTTTGCCGCCGGCTAGGCTCCCGGCGGACGGGTTGCGCAGCAACCCGTCGTCTGGCAAGCGAAGCGCGGCAGGAATGGGCAACCAGGAATCGCTGAGCGCCGTCGGGTATCGACTTCCCGGGGTTTGAGCGGGAGGTGAGCTGCGGCCCGGCATGAGCGGCGCGGCAGTAGCGTTCGTGTGGCCGATGCGGTAGAAAGCCCGGCGGCCGGTGGAAAGGCAGGCGCGACATCGGTCCCAACCGCCAAGCCAGACCCGATGCCGCGCCCCGTAGCCCCCATAGCGGCGACGTTGCCTGCCTAGTATTTCACGAAGCGCAGCTCGCCGTCAGATTCCCATTGGCCGGGACGGCCAATGGATCTTTCTGGAAGACGCTACCTGTGCGCCGCTTGCCGCACAGCCGTGCTCATTTGCAGCCACTGTGATCGTGGCCACCGCTACTGCACCGCGCGCTGTGCCGACCAGGCCCGCCGACAGGCTGTCCGTGCCTCGGGTGGCCGCTATCAAGACAGCTTGCGCGGCCGTCACGCCCATGCCGAACGCCAGCGCCGTTACCGGGGCCGGCAGCAGAAAGTGACGCATCAGGGTTCCCCACCCAGGGCCACCCCTGTTCAACTCTCCTGCGAACCGACGTTGCCGGTCGCACCTCTGCCAAGGCACTGCTGTCGTTGTCATCGTCCCTTGCCGGACGGGGTGCGCCAGGACTTTTTGCAGCGTCGGATTCGCCGTCACCCACCCGACCGGAGAAGACATGGCTCTCAGCCCCGAGATTGAAGCGCAGATCCTGCGTTATTACCACGCCGAACGCTGGCGTATCGGCACCATCGCGACCCAACTGCAAGTGCATCGCGACAGCGTCGCCCGCGTGCTCGCCCAAGCCGGCTTGCCGGCACTCGGACCGGTTCGCCGGCCCTCGGTGATCGATCCTTACCTGCCATTCATCCTCGATACCTTGACGCAGTTTCCGCGCCTACGTGCCTCCCGCGTGTACGACATGGTCAAGGGCCGCGGTTATCCGGGGCGCCCGGATCACTTCCGGCACCTGATCGCCCGCCACCGACCGCGGCCGAAAGCCGAAGCCTATCTACGGCTGCGCACCTTGCCGGGCGAACAGATGCAGGTCGACTGGGGTCACTTCGGCCACCTGGAGATCGGTCGGGCACGCCGGCCCCTGATGGCCTTCGTCGCCGTCCTCTCCTGGTCGCGGCAGATCTTCCTGCGCTTCTACCTCGGCGCCCACATGGAGAACTTCCTGCGGGGCCATGTCGGCGCGCTGACCGCCTGGGGCGGCTGCCCGCGGGTCGCCCTGTACGACAATCTCAAGAGCGCGGTCCTTGAGCGCCAGGGCTCGGTGATCCGCTTTCACCCGACACTGCTGGCCCTGTCCGGTCACTACCGCTTCGAGCCGCGCCCCGTGGCAGTGGCGCGGGGGAATGAGAAAGGCCGCGTGGAAAGGGCCGTGCGTTTTATCCGCGATGCGTTCTTCGCCGGCCGCCGCTTCACGGATGTGGACGATTTGAATGCACAGGCCGACGCCTGGGTCATCGGGCCTGCCGGGGAGCGGCGCTGCCCGGAGGACGAGGCGCTGACGGTGCATGAGGCTTTCGAGCAGGAGCGAACGCGCCTGCTGACGCTACCCGGGAACGCCTTCCCGACCGACGAGGTCAAGGCCGTCTGCGCCGGCAAGACGCCGTACGTGCGCTTCGACCTGAATGACTACTCGATCCCGCATACCTGCGTGGCGCGCACGCTCAGCGTCGTCGCCAGCCTGGATCAGGTACGCGTCCTCGATGGCCAGACCGTGGTCGCCACCCATCGGCGCAGTTATGACCGCCGGCAACAGATCGAAATCCCCGAGCACATCGCGACCCTGGTCGCGCATAAGCATCAAGCCGCCGCGCATCGCGGCACCGATCATCTGGTGCAGGCGGTGCCGACAAGCCGCGAGCTGCTGACGCAAGCGGTCGAACGCGGCGAACCGCTGGGACGCACGGTGCGCGCGCTGACCGAGCTGCTGGAAGCTTACGGCGTGGCCGAACTGACGGTGGCGATTGCCGACGCGCTGGGGCGCGGCGTGCCGCATCCCAATGCGGTTCGCCTGGCCTTGGAGAAGCGCCGGCAGGCGAAGGCGGAACCGCCGCCGTTGGCGGTGCCTTTGCCGGAGCATGTGAAACGGCGCGATGTCCCGGTGCGCCCGCACAGGCTCGATGACTACGACCAGTTGATGGAAGGGACGCCGGATGACGAATGATGCCCGCCGCCGACGCGCGGCCGCTTTGCAGTTGCACGGCCTCCTCGCGCACTGGGCCGAGTGTGCCGAGCAGCCCTGGCTGGATCCTTTGCTCTCTTGGGAGGAAGGCGAGCGTGCGCGCCGCTCGCTCGAACGACGGCTGCGCTGCGCCCATATCGGACGCTTCAAGCCGCTGGCCGATTTCGACTGGGCCTGGCCGCAGCAATGCGATCAGCGCGCGATCGCCGAACTGATGACCCTGGACTTCCTGCAGGCGACGACCAACGTCCTCCTGGTCGGCAGCAGTGGCCTGGGCAAGACGATGATCGCCCAGAACATTGCGCATCAGGCGGTCCTGGAGGGGCGCACGGTGTTGTTTGCCACCGCCGGACAGTTGCTCGGCGATCTGGCCGGCCTGGACAGTGACTCGGCGCTGCGCTATCGGCTACGTCGCTATGCGGCGCCCGATCTTCTCGTCATCGACGAGGTCGGCTACCTGTCTTACTCGAACCGTCACGCGGACTTGCTCTTCGAGTTGATCAATCGGCGTCACGAGAAGAAGAGCACTTTGATCACCACCAACAAGTCGTTCTCGGAATGGTCGGAGGTGTTTCCCAACGCCAGCTGCGTGGTGGCGATGATCGACCGCCTAGTCCATCACGCCGAGATTCTCGCCATCAAGGGGGACTCCTACCGGCGCAAGGAGGCACAGGAACAGGCAGCCGCCAGATCCAGGAAGCGCTCGGCGAAGGCGGCAACGTGAAGCCCTATCATCCACCTTCCGGTTTGCAGGACGGCCTCGACTTGCTCATCGACTCTCGCTGGTCGCCGGATCAGGCGCTGGCGGTCATCGAGTTGCTTGATGATTTACGCAATCGTATCTGGGCGCACTACGAGGTCGCTTTGCAGACCCGCTTCCGCGAGCTGCGGGTGACCGACCGCAACGTCGAAACCACCGATCCGCCGTTCTAAACCAACCCAACACCATCAAGACGCAGGGGCCCGCCGGGCCCCTGTTTCGTTCACGTCACACCGATCACGTCGACGCCAGATTTCTGCGGGTCGACTCAGCCGCTAACAGCGCGAAGCTGAAAAGCTACCCCTACCAGTTCCGGGTCCTGAAAGTCACTGGCGAAACGGTGTTCATCAGTACACCGCGCAACGTCCAGGTACCGGCGTTCAAGGCGCTGGCCGTCCTCTATCCGGAAATCGATACCAAGAACGCCAACGATCCGGCGTTCATCGCCGCGCAAACGCTGCTCGGCGAAGTGCAGGCTGAAGCGCGCGCGATCGTCCTCGCGCAGCCCGGTATCAAGGACGCGCGCTGGGAACTTGATCGTGAGTGGCTCGCCGCGCACTATATCGAAGTGCCCGAGAGGTGATTTCCAGCGCGGCAAGCGCGAAGACGCGGCGTGCTCGCTGCTGCCACGGATGGCTACCGAAACCATTCTGGGATGCTGCGCTGTGGGTTTCAGCACAACGATCGATGACCGGGGAGATTCGTGCAATGAGTCCGGAAGCGATGTGGCGCAATCGTTACCACGAAGCTGGCGAACAATATTTGTTTGGCACAGAACCGCTTCTTGGCACACCGGGCAAGACTGCTGCAGGAGGGACAAAGGGCGCTGTCGCTCGCCGATGGCGAAGGCAGGAACTCGGTGTGGATCGCCGAGCAGGGTCTCGAGGTCATCCATCAAGATCCAAGGCTGCTGATCGCCGACGAGAGCGATTGACGTCAGCGCCTCTTCAACGATTTTCGCGGCGCCAGCGTTTCCGCCAGCGGCGGACTGCCGCAGCGGGTGGCCGTCGCGGGCTGGGAAGGCGCCGTGGTGGTGGTCGAGATGACGACACTCGAAAAGAAATTCGTCCAGAGCTAGCAGATCGATGGCGGGAATGGACAACTCGTCATCTCCTCCGTGGCACACGGTTTCGGAAGGGCAGCCGGTTTCATACCCCCTCGTATATGACCGGCTCAAACCTGACCTCGGTGAGAAACAGGCGCGCCGGAACGTCAGCGCGGGACAAGGAGGAACGCGATGAACATCCATTATCTGCAGCACGTGCCGTTCGAAGGACTCGGAAGCATCGAGGAGTGGATTCGGCGCGGTGGGCACGCACTCGGCGCAACGCGCCTCTACCGTGGCGATCCCCTGCCAGGCATGCACACGGTGGATCTGCTGGTGGTGTTGGGCGGCCCCATGAACATTTACGAAGAGGCTGACTACCCCTGGCTGGTGAACGAGAAGCGCTTCATCGAACGGGCCATCGCCGCCGGCCGGCGCGTGCTCGGCATCTGCCTCGGGGCGCAGTTGGTTGCCGATGTGCTTGGCGCAAGGGTCTACGCCAACGCCGACAAGGAGATCGGCTGGTTTCCGGTCGAAAAGACGGAAGCCGTCTCTGGCGACGGCCTGTTTGAAGCCTTCCCACGGCAAATCGATGTGTTCCACTGGCATGGCGACACCTACGACATTCCGACCGGCGCGGTGCGTGCCGCTCGCAGCGCCGGCTGCGCGAACCAGGCCTTCGTCTACGACGGGCGGGTGGTCGGCTTGCAGTTTCACCTGGAAACGACCCTGGACAGCGCACAACAGCTAATCGCTCACGGCGCCAACGAACTCGTCCAAGGCCGCTACATCCAGATGCCGCGGGAAATCCTTGCGGACGCAAGCCGGTTCGATGCCATCAATCGTGTCATGCATGACCTGCTCGACAGGCTGGCGACAAACAGCCCGGAACGGATCGCTCCAGCGGGTGGAGAAACAAGATGAACATCACCCTTCTCGGCGCGGCGCAGCCCTGCGAACTAACCGGTTCGTGCTACTTGGCTGAGACCGCAGACACGCGCTTCCTGGTGGACTGCGGCATGGTGCAGGGCAGGCGCGAGGCACCGGCGCGCAACCGCAAGCCGTTCGCATTCGACCCGGAATCCATCAATTTCGTGGTGCTGACTCATGCTAACACCAGTTCGTGGCGACCGCTGTCGCCGAGAAGCCGGCGGCCATGAACACCGCGACGTTCTTCGCTGAACTGACGGCTTTAGCGGGCTCAACAATGGAACTGCTCACGAAACGGGAAAAATCGTACGATAAGGTAAAATTGACGAGTACGGCAGGCTGCCGTACTTTCATCGTCAGGAGGACAAGACTATGCCCGCAGCCATTTCTACCGCCCGCCTCGAAGCCAGGATCAGCACCGATCTGCATTCGATGCTCAAGCGCGCTGCTGAACTTCAGGGGCGGACCATGACCGACTTCGTGATCACCGCCGTTCAAGACGCAGCACAACGCGCCATCGAGCAAGCCGAAGTTATCCGCCTGTCCATGGCCGATCAGGAGTGCTTTGCTCAGGCGCTGCTGTCGCCACCTCCGCCGTCGCCGGCCCTGGAACGTGCTTTCGCTCGTCGTAGCAAGCTGCTGCGCGCTGAGTGAATAGCGCGCCGTTCCGGCTCGCGCCGCTCGATGCGACACATGACCGAACGAAGTTCAACAGTACTTCCGAGCCGCTAGACCGCTACTTGCGGGAACACGTCACTCAGGATGTTCGCCGACGCGTTGCCGCCTGTTTTGTCGCGTTGGCTGAGGGGCACCGCATCGCGGGCTACTACACCTTGGCGTCGGCAAGCCTGTTGCTCGCCGATCTTCCGGCCAGCACCGGCAAGAAGCTACCGCGCTACCCGACCGTGCCAGCGGTACGCATGGGCCGCTTGGCCGTCGATCAGGGATTCAAGGGGCAAGGTCTAGGCGGTGCGCTACTGGCCGATGCGCTCGACCGTGCCGCTCGCTCGGAGATCGCTGCTTATGCCCTGATGGTAGAGGGTAAAGACGAGGCGGCAGTGGCCTTCTACCGGCATCATGGATTTATCGCTTTGCCCGACTCTCCGCTGACGCTGTTCCTGCCCCTGGCAACCGCTCTTTCCGCTCGGAAAACGGACAACAAGGCACGCTAAGGCAGACGTTCTCGAAACGCGCCCTTTGGCGGCGACTAGATCGAGAACGATTTTCGAGAACACATCAGCCGGTGCACCAGCCATGAACCACCAAGCGCGCCGGCCAGCAAGGCCAGTGCCACGCGCAGATCGTTGAGCGCCGCCGGTGCAACAAGCAGCAGAACGCCCAGTCCCAGCATCATGCTGCCGGAAAGCAGTTTGAGGAACCGCCCTTCGCTCTCGGACATCTTGCGCGAGCCGAGGGTCCAGGTGAACACCAGGGTGATGATCATCAGCGGCATCACATAGACCAGATTGTAGAGTCCCAGATAGGCGTAGTGCTGCCAGGGGGACAAGTCAGACAGGGTCAGCAGCCGCGTATAGACCATCGGGAATCCGGCGGTACACAGTAGCTCATAGGAATTCGCCGCCACCGCCAGGGCAACCGTGCCGAGCGTCAGCGCCGGCATGCTGTCCGCCCGCAGCAGCCCGCGCACGTGCTGGTAGAGTTTGGGCTTGGCCGCGTCAGAGATGCTCAGCGAGATCCCCTTCTTGAACCAGAAATAGTCCTTGATGTTGATCAGCGCGATGATTATCGCCAGCATCCCTGCTACCGTCGTAACCATTGCGATCTCGCCCAGCCAGCGGAAAGCGTTCAGCCAGGCGGCCATGAACACGAAGTAGATCAGGCCCGAGAAGGAGAGGAAGACGGCGCCGATGAACAGCATGCGTCGGCGGCTGCCGGCATGGACGAGCAGCGAAAGCAGGAATAGGAGCACAAAGAAGGCGCAGGGATTAAAAGCATCGAGTCCGGCGATGATCAGGGTGAAAACTGGCAACGACAGCTGCTCGGCCGTCACCCTGCCGAGCAACGGGAGATCGACACTCGGCACCCGCGCCATTGCCGCAGCGGGCTCAAACGTTGCCGGCATGCCCGTTTCGCGACACAAGCGCAGTCCTTCCTCCAGCGCGTGCCCGGTTCCTTCCGGCCGATCGAAACCGACGGTCATGCGGCCACAGAACATAAAGGCTGGAACGCTACTCCCTTCTTGACTCAGAGCCTCCGCCATGGCGACATACGCCTTGGCCGCTTCCGCGTCGCTGCTGACGTCGCCACTGTGCACCAGCAACCATGGATAGCGGGCCGACAGCGCCTCGACGAACGGAGTCGCCGCCTGGCAATGCGGGCAGTTCCGGGTCCAGAAGAAGTACAAATGCACCTGCCGTTCGCCGGCAGCGTCGTGGTCGATCCACAGCGACGCATCGGCAGCGACTGGCGAGCAATAGACAGCGGCGACAGTGAGCAGGCAGATCAGGCGCAAGACCCGAAGCAAGCCGGTGAGTCGTGTTCTCATCGCGTACCTTGCCGATAGTGAGCCGGCCGTGCTGTCTGAATGCCGCCTCGTCGCGGCCGCGAGCTTCGACAGCCACGGTGGAAGCTTTCAGACTGCGCCTGTCATTCGTATCCCGCCCAGTCCCTTTCTTCTCTCCTTCTTCACCGGCGCCGGTCCATGCTGTGCCAGAACCGATGGCTCGTGGTCAGGCGCTCACCACGACAAGGTCTTGGTGCCGTCCTTGAACAAGGCGTTACCAATCAGCTCCGGGCTGCCGATCTTGAAGCCCGGCAACAAGTCCGACGCTTCGACGTCGAATTGCTGCATGCAGTAGTGGCATATCAATACCGTCGCACCCTTGCTCATCAGTTCGGCGAGCGCCGCTTGATGATTGGCATGCTTCTCCGTGTATTTCCTCGACGCGAGAAGGATGCCGCTCTCGTTCAGCCAAATCGTCAACGAGTGTCCTCTGGCGCGTTGAAGCTCGGCAAAATGCAGAACGTGGCCAACCCGCCGTGTCGCATCGCTCGATAAAGCGATGAACAAGGGATCCTTATCCCCGGCGAAAACGGGGTTCGACAAACCGGAAACGATGAGCGCCAGGGCCATCAAGATAGTCTTGAAGAACTGCATACCTACCTCCGTGGAAAGCGGGTGGAATATTTGATCGTCGGTAATCACGACGAACGGCTATCCCAAGTATGCCCGGCCAGCGACCAATCGTCGTGTGGCATCTTGTCGCATCTCAGATCAGCAAGAGTGGCCCCCGACCTTCAGGCGGGCCTGTGCTTTACGACGAGAGAAATGGCCTCGGGCTCCGCTGGCGAGATCCCTCAGCTCAACAAACCGCCTACAGGTAGGACAGGACAATCGCATAAATCTTATAAAAGACCCAGGAGCTCGGCACGGAAGGAATCGGAAGTAGCGGCGATAAGGCGCTGAGTCTTGAGGCCCAATCCTCTCAACTTAGCATTCCGTCATACCGGCTTGTAGGCGTGGTAGCGATGCGGTTTTCGCTGCGGCGTTCGAGGCTTGGAGCGGCCAGCGACAAACTTCTGAAGGTTGGCGGCAATCTCGTGAATGAGGGGCTTCAATCGCCGCGTCGTCGCACCAGCGGCGAGCAACCAACGGCCGATCTGGCGCTTGATCTTGTCGATCGCCAAGGTACGGTTGATCTTCCATGGCGAATCGGCGTCCAGATGCGCGTCGGTGGCGACGTAGGCAGCCAGGGCATTGAGGTTGTCGAAGACGGCCTTGGCACCGAAATCCTGATTGGCCGCTTGCCAGGACAAGCCGGAGGTATGTTCGAGCCCCAAGCGATGCTTGAGCCGGCGAAACGCTTCTTCGATCCGCCAACGGCCGTGGTACAAGGCGCCAAAGACGGCCGCCGGGAAAGCGACGGCGTCAAGCAGCGAAGTCATCACCACATGTTGCCGCCCGTTCGGCGTGGTCACCCGCACCAAGCGAACCGTTGTCGGCGTCGCCGGGCACTCGTAGTCCTGCGCATCGCGCGCATTCGGCGCACGCAGGCTCACCAGCTGCTCGCTCTGCCCCGAGCGCATGAACTCGCGTACCACCCTGAATCCACGGGAAATGTCACAGCGAATACAGAAAGGGATCCCGCGCGCGGTGAGTGCTGCCGCCAGCCAGCGGCAAGGAAAGCCGCGGTCGAGGACCAGCAGGTCGTCGACCTGCAGCCGCTCGATCACCTCGAAGAGCATCTGGCGCTCGTCACACGCGCCATGCTGCAACGCGAAGTGAAGGAACATCTCAATTCCCGGCAAGTACAGGCCAAACGCCACGCCCGTGACGATCGAACGTACACCTTCTTTCATCGTCGTCAGCCGGACCGCCGCGGTATCGCTAGCCACTATCCGCAGACCCTGCCATCGCGGCACCGGCAGATGCTCCTCGACCAGGTCCATCAACTTTCGATTGACGTCACCGAACACCAAAGCACTAATCTTGTAGCGCGCCTTGCAGAAAGCCTGGGCGCTCACCAAGCGGACCGAGTCCGCACGATTTCTCAGGTTGGCAAAGAACTGGTCCAGTTCAGCCTGGACCGCACCTTGTACGCCGGACAGCAAGAACGTCAGGACGGTTGGGAAGCTGAGCGTGCGGTCGCGGGTGAAATACTTCGGCTTGAGACGGGCGCCTTCCAATAACTCCTGTGAAAACAGATAGTTGGCAAGTCCGTTAATTACTTTCGCATATGAAGGGCGTCATGCAATTACCCTTTATAAACAATACGTTACAGCTCAATTATGCAATGAAAATGAACGCCATTCAAGCCACGATCGCCGCTATGCATTTATGCTAAGTTGAGAGGATTGTCTTGAGGCCACCCTTGCGCTTCACCGGGGGAAGGCGGAGGAGATTTACGACGAACTGGCGCAGGGCAGCCAAGTTGTGCGCGGCATAATCGGTGCAAGCCCGCATCTGATCGTCGCCAAAGACCACATCCATGCACCAGTGCGGCTGTTCCCGACACGCCAGTGCAGGCGAACACTTTTGTTCATGCGCTGCGCGTCAGGTACCCAGCACCAGGAAAGACAGGTAGCATGACCCACCACCCTTTGGAATACGAAAAACCAAGGGCACCTCAACCGGAGAGGAAACGTCCATGTCAAGTGTTGGCTACCACGAACCCGTTGAAGAACTATCTGATGAAACGCGCGACATGCATCGAGCAATCGTGTCTCTAATGGAGGAGCTTGAGGCAGTCGATTGGTACAACCAACGTGCAGATGCCTGCAAGGATCAAGACCTGAAGGCGATTCTCGAACACAATAGAGACGAGGAAAAAGAGCATGCCTCGATGGTGTTGGAGTGGATCCGTCGCAAGGATCAAGCGTTTTCGAAGGAACTGAAGGATTACGTCTTCACCGACAAGCCGATCGCGCACAAGTAGCCGTAACCAGCCATCGCCGTTCAACCGTCGTTGTCGGCAGCAGGACTTTCTGGTAGCCGTGGTCGCACCCCGAGGGTATGTGATCAAGCGCGCAACGGCACTCTCGGGTGTTGCTTGGTGGTGATCGTCGTCGTGCTGCAAGCGTGCCGCGCCAGAGTCTGCTATCGGCTGGGTCGAGGTCCCCGCCGTCCGTAACCCGCAGAACGTTGCGCACAACGTCGAAACGCAGCCAGGTGTCTCTGCTGCGAAGCGTCCTGGAGATTACGCAATACGGCAACAATGTCCTGGTGCTGGATCACCGTGTCCTTTCGGCAACGCTGTATGAAATCGCCGAGGCGGTCTGGTAGCGTGGTAGGCCCGTATTCACTGATCCAGAGGCCTCCCGATGGCGCCGTCCCTACCCTTGTCCGACCCCCAACTGGCCGATACCGCGGCCGCCCTCGCTGAATGGCGGAAGACCCGCCCGCGCAGTCCGCGTATCCCGGAAGACCTCTGGTCGCGAGCGATCGAACTCGCCGAGCGGTACGGCATCGCCAAGGTCGCCGTTGCCCTGAAACTCGACTACACCAGCCTGAAGCGCCGGCTGGCCAGCACAGTCACAGCCAAGCGACCCGCCGCCGGCGTGCGCTCATCGGCGCCCTCGGCGGAGTTCGTCGAACTCGACTTTGGCCTGCCGCTTGCCCCGTCGCCGTGCGTCCTGGTCCTCTCTGACCGGCACGGTCGGGCGCTGCGCATCGAACTGCCGCGTGCGGCCAGCAGCGAGATCGCCGAGGTCGCGCGCAGCCTGTGGCAGACAAGGCCGTGATCGCGCTGAGCCCGCGCCTGCGCGTATGGGTCGCCGCCGAGCCGGCCGACTTTCGCTGCGGCATCGACGGCCTGGCCCGGCGCGTGCGTCAGGTCCTGGCCGAAGACCCGTTCAGCGGTGCCCTGTTCGTCTTTCGCAACCGCCGGCACACGGCGGTCAAGGTCCTGGTCTATGACGGTCAAGGCTTCTGGCTGTGTCAGAAGCGCTTGTCGCAGGGCCGCTTCCGCTGCTGGCCCAGGGAGTCGCCGGGGCAGGTGCTCGCCCCGCACGCCCTGGCGGTGCTGCTCTCGGGAGGCGATTACGCGGCGGCCGGGGGGATGCCGCAGTGGCGGGCACTCGCCTGACGCTTGCGTTCCACGTCCGGAGCCGGTATAAAGGTCTGCGTGTCCACGATTCTTTGCTACCGCGGCCGCACGGTCACTGCCGGCGACCTCGAAACTATCCGCGCGCTGCTCAAAGCGCATCCCGCCGCCAGCCGCCGGGCATTCTCGCAGCGCCTGTGCGAACACTGGGACTGGCGCCAGCCCAATGGTGCGCTGCGCGACATGGTCTGCCGCAGCCTGCTGCTCGTCCTGCACCGGGCCGAGCACATCTGCCTGCCAGAAGTCCGCCACCGCCCACCGAACAACGCCATTATCCGCCGCCGGCCGCCGCCGGTGGCAGTGGACCGCTCGCCGCTGGAACAGGATCTTCGCGCCTTGCGCCCCGTCGAACTGGTCACGGTTCGCCGCACGCCGCTGGAAGGACTCTTCGATCACCTGATCGCCGAGGCGCATTACCTCGGCCCGATGCAGGGTGTCGGCGAGCAGCTCAAGTACCTGGCGTTCAGCCAAGGGCGACCGCTCGCCTGTCTGGGCTTCACCTCGGCGCCTCGCCACCTCGCGCCCCGTGACCGCTTCATCGGCTGGTCGCCGGCCGTGCGCCGGGCGCATGTGCATGAGATCGCCTACCAGAGCCGCTTCCTCGTGGTGCCCTGGGTGCGTGTTCCGCATCTGGCCTCGCATCTCCTCGGCCGCGTCGCGCGCCGGATTGGCGCCGACTGGCAGACGCTCTATGGCCATCCGGTGCATTATCTGGAGACCTTTGTCGATCCCGAGCGCTACGCGGGGACCTGTTACCGGGCGGCCAACTGGCAGGAACTGGGCCTGACCACCGGTCGCGGCAAGGACGACCTGAGCCATCGCCCGAACCGTTCCCGCAAGCAAGTCCTTGGCTACCCGTTGCATGCGGACTTCCGTCGCCGCCTCGGGGGGCTGGCATGACCCGGCGCCGGCAGAAGCCGCCCCGGCGGCTACAGATTCCGATTCAGGAGCTCAACGCCATTGTCGAGCGCACCCGCGACGGCGCGTTGCCCGAGGCCGAGCAGGCCACCCTCAAGGCGGCGGTGGACACCCTCGCGCGGGTGACCGCCGAGCTCGAGTCGACGCAGACCACGCTGGCACGGGTGCAGCGGATCGTCTTCGGCTCGCCGAGCGAGCGCACGGCTACGGTTCTCGGGGAAGAGAAGACGGGCGAGCGTCCGCCGGCGGACGCCCCGACGAGTCCGCCGGCAGCGGCCGGCGAAACGGACTCCGGTGGTGCGCCGACAGGCACGGCCGATCCGGACCCGCGGCGCGAGAAGAAGCGCCCCGGGCACGGTCGCAACGGGGCAGAGGACTATCCCCGCGCACCACGCATCGCGGTCGCCCATGCAAGCTTGAAGCACGGCGATCCCTGCCCCGAGCCGGGTTGTGAGGGTCGCTTGTACGGGCAACGACGAGAGCCGGCGCTGCTGGTTCGCGTGACCGGGGTAGCGCCCCTGGCCGCGCAGGTCTATGAACTGGAACGGCTGCGCTGCGGACTCTGTGGCACGGTGTTCACTGCCGAGCCACCGGCAGGGGTCGGCGAGACGAAATACGACGAGACCGCCGCGGCGATGATCGCGCTCCTGAAGTACGGCTGCGGTTTGCCGTTCCACCGCATTCAGCGGCTCGAGAAGGCGCTGGCCATCCCGTTGCCGGCGGCGACCCAGTGGGAGGTCGTGCAGCAAGCGGCGGCACGTCTGACGCCGGCCTTTGCGGAACTGGCTGAGCAGGCGGCCGAGGGGTCGGTGCTCTACAACGACGATACGACGATGCGCATCCTGAACTTCACTCAGGAGGCGCGCACCGAGGCGCTGCCGCCGGGCGCCCGCGCGGATCGCACCGGGGTGTTCACTTCCGGGCTGGTCGCCGAGACGGCACACGGTCCGATTGCGTTGTTCAAGACCGGGCCCTGCCATGCCGGCGAACACCTCGCCGAGGTGCTCGACCGCCGTGAGGCGACGGACCCGCCGATCCAGATGTCCGATGGCTTGTCTCGCAACAAGCCGGGCGATCATCCGACCCTGGCCGCTTCTTGTCTTCCGCATGCGCGACGCAAGTACGTCGACGTGGCCAATGCCTTTCCCGACGAAGTCGCCTTCGTCCTCACGACGCTACGCGAGGTCTTTCGCACCGATCAGCAGGCGCGGCAGAAAGGTCTTTCGCCACCGGATCGCCTGCTCCTCCACCAGGAGGAGAGCGCCCCACGCATGAAGGCGCTTGAGGACTGGATGGCCCGGCAGTTCGCGGAACACGCCGTGGAGCCTCACTCGGGGCTCGGGCAGGCAATCTCGTACATGCAGAACCACTGGCAGAAGCTGACGCTCTTCCTGCGCGTGCCGGGCGCCCCAATTGACAACAACATTTGTGAGCGAATCCTCAAGAAGGCGATCCTGCATCGAAAGAACGCGTTGTTCTATCGGACCTTGAATGGTGCGCGGGTCGGCGATCTGTTCATGAGCCTGATTCATACCGCGGAACTGCACCAGATCGAGCCATTCGACTACCTCGTCACCCTGCAGCGCCATGTGGCCACCGTTGCGCTCGATCCGTCCGCGTGGATGCCTTGGAACTACACCGAGGCGCTGCCCCACGCCGAGGCTGAAGCGGCGCCGGACTGAGTCGCCGAGCGGCAGGGTCCCGCCGCTCTTCTTGCTCGCCCGAGCATCCTCCAGAAGCTAGATTGCCCCCGCGCTCGGGCGGCGTGCGCGCGGTTGCGGGGGGTTTGCAGCGTTGCCGAAAGCACACGGATCACCTTCAGCAGTCGATCATACATTTCTCCGTTGGCGATCTCGGCGACCACGCCCGCTTCGCACGCTTCCTGCAGGCTGGCGTAGCGCGTAACGGTTTCCAGGTTCCAGGGATTTCCTGGAACGGGCAGTCGGTAGTGACCGAACAGCGAGCACAGCGCCTGGATATGGCGCGCTTCGGCCGCCCTGATGTTGGTGAACGGGCGCACGTCGCCGAAGTCGGCAATCACTTGATCGTATGTTGCCCAGGCGCGGTATTCATCGTCGAGAGCCTCGTTCAAGGCATGAATTTCTGCTTCGGACAGGTCGTTCACGAGTCATCCTCCGTGGTGAAAAATGGCGATGGTAGCGATGCCCGCGAGCAGCAGCATCAGCTGACGCACCGAAGCGGTGGGGCTCACCTGTCGGTGTAGGCCCGGAATGAGGTCGGCCGCGGCGATGTAGATAAAGCTCGCTGCTGAAAGCGCCAGAATATAGGGCGCCGCGGCGCCCATTTCACCGAGCCAGAAATAGGCCAGGACAGCGCCGGGCAGCGTGCTGGCTGATGAAAGGCCATTGAGCAGCAGCGCCTTCCGGCGGCCATAACCACTGTCCAACAGGATCGCGAAATCGCCGACCTCCTGCGGTATCTCGTGCGCGATCACGGCCAGCGCCGCGGCGATCCCCAGGGGAATCGAAGTCAGGAAGGCTGCGGCGATCACCATGCCGTCGACAAAGTTGTGGAAAGCGTCGCCGATCAGGATAAGCGGCGCAGCGCGGCCATGCACCTCGCAGCCACTGTCGTGACAATGGCGCCAGAGCACAAGCTTCTCCAGTATGAAGAACAGCACCATACCGGCCAGTACTGTCGCGCTGACGGCAATTGCCGGTGCCTGTTTCAGGGCTGCGGGAATCATGCCAAGGAAAGCCGCGCCGAGTAGTGTGCCCGTCGCATAGCTGATCAGGCACGGGACGAGACATCTTCGGATGCCTTCGGGAAACAACAGAAACAAGGCCGCGCCTCCCACAGCCCCGACGCTGCCCAATAAGCTGAATCCGACTATCCATGGCAACATTCCGACCCCCCTGAGAATCTCTGTCAATCACGCGCTTGCGCGGTCGCGCCTGGCAGCATCCGGGCGAGCCAGTCAGCCATGGTGTCGGCGGCCGCTTGCCAATGTGCATCGAGCATCAGCGTATGGCCCGCAGCCGGGATCACCGCCGCTTCGGCTTGCCAGCGCAAGGCAGTCAGGCCCAGCAGAGCAGGCGGGAAGACCGCGTCCGCCTCGCCTCCGACGACCAGAACCGGCAGCGTCGGCCGGCGCCTGCCAAGGCGCATCGCCAGCAGTGACAGGTCCAGGATGGCGCGGCGGGACTCGGACTGGAACCAAGCGGCGAAGCGCATCAGGTCGTCGATCTCGGTCTCGCCTGAGTAGTACACGCCGCGCATCGTGCGCGCGCTTTGCTCACCGCCGGCAGGGTGAAGCTGTTCGCTGAAGAAAGCGGGTTGGGTCAGGGCAATTTTCATCGATGCGCCGAGTATGCCCCCGGGAGGCACCGGAGCCATGAGGATTGCTGCGCACGCTGCATTCTGTTCGAGAAAGCGTTCGACGACGACGGTGCCCATCGAATGACCGATGACGATCGCCGGTGCAGGCAGTTCCTGTGCGACCTGTGTCAGATCCTCGACATAATCGTCGATTCCGAACCGGTCAAGCCGCTCGCGGCCCTCGCTGTCGCCATGGCCCGAGAGGTCCAGCGCATGGCAGTCGAATCCTCGGTGGTTGAAATAGGGCAGAAAATACTCGTCCCAACAGCGCGCCGTGGCGTAAGCGCCGTGGACAAAGAGCAACGGTGGAAGTGATGTCTGGCTGGCAGCCGGACGGTGCAGGGTGTGGATGCGTCTAGACGTCATGTGGATTCCAAAGAAAGCACAAGGCTGCACGCCGGGTTTCGGCTTGCGGCCAGGAAATGTGCCACTGTCCTGTGCCAGTGATTGCGCGGCGGCATGGCCACCAGGATGGCAGGTGACGGGTGCCGGCGGCGATCCGCTGTCCGAAACGGCTACACTGCCAGGTGTAATGCCGAAGCCGACAGCTGTGTGCCGCCAATCAACTCGCCAATGTCAAAATGTCTGTAGTCAATAGAATCGCCATGGCGCTGGGTTTTTCTCCCCGCGACCAGCGAAGTCGTCGACTGGTGGCAGTCATCGAATGCGCCCTTAACCAGAATGCCCGCGATGCCGGCGCCGCCAGCTATCCGGCAGTCAACAAAGCGCTCCTCACACTCTGCATGCAATACGACGTGGGCATCGTGCAGATTCCCTGCCCCGAGATGCGTTTCATGGGCCTTTCCCGGGAGAGGCCGCCCGGAAAATCCATCCGTGAAGTGCTCGATACCCCGGCAGGCTGCCAGTGCTGCCTGGCGATCAGCCTGGAACTGGTCGGCACACTTCGGGACTACCAGAACAACCACTGCCGATTGCTGGCCATCCTCGGAGGAAATTCGCAGAGCCCGGGTTGTGCCGTCCACGTGCAGTGCGACACGGCTGATCCGGGGCGCCTTGCCGCACCATCGGGCGTTTTGATGCGCATCCTCCAGGAGGAGTTGCGCAAGCAAGGAATCGACGTTCCTTTCAAGGGAATGCGCGATTGCAATCGAGACTTGTTGCAGCAGGACTTGCGATGGCTGGAAGCGTTGTTCAAGAACGCGTAAGCAGGACTCAGGCAGCAGAGCAACACCTCGAGCACGCGGTTCGCGCCGCCACCCCCAGATTCCATACGGCAAGCTTAGGGGGCCGATGCACGTTCCTGTCCCAGATCCAGCACGTCACCGTTACCCAGGAACAAATCGGTCTGTGACCCGTTTCGGGCTGTTCCCCGCTGTACCGGCAAGCCGCTGGCCAGCATCTTCTCGACGGCCGTACGCCCCGTGCAATGGTTGCAACCGATCCTGGCGATGCCATAGCCGGCCAGGGCCTTGACGATCTCGTCGCGCTGGTTGTCCCAATCTTCCAGGGGCGACAGATGCAGCCCGCCATAGATCGCGTGGATGTGCTCGCCACCGGCGAAGGTACGACGCGCATAGTCCAGCAAGTTGAGGACGCCGCCGTGACCGCAGCCGGTAATCATCGTCAAACCCTGATTCTGCAGGTTGGCATAGAGGACGTTTTCCCCGTGCACCTGTAACAGCGTGCTCATCGGGAAACTGGCCAGAGCCAGACCCGGAAGCAGCACCAGCGGTTGCTCGCTGGGCACGGTGATCACGCGTCGGGTGTGACCCTGCTGCTGGATGAATTCCAGGCCGGCGGGATGGAAGCCTTCCGGCAGGTAGATCGGAATATCCGGACAGTGCTTGAGCGTCGAGCCAATCCCCCAGAAATGATCGAAATGCTCGTGGCTGACGATCAAGGCCTCGATCTTGCCCTCCTGGAGCAGGCGGTCGATGCCCTCTTCGGCGAAGCGGCGGTCCATCCAGTCGGGGTTCCAACCGGTATCGAAAAGCAGGCGGCGCACGCTGCCATCGAGTCCCTCGGCTTCCAGCAGCGCCGAGAAGCCGGCGGCGTTCTCGGCGTGCAGTGATCCAAACGGCGGCCAGGGGATGGCGTATTGATCGGTCTGGGCACCGCCAGCGGCGCGGATGTCGTCGAACACAGTGGCCGTATCAAACCAGCCGGTTTCCGAGACACAGAGGATTCGTAGGCGCTTCAGGGCGCCAATATCAAGCTTCGGAGAAGTCGTGGCCATTGTCGTTACCTCGCGCCGTGGGAGAAATGGCCGCGCTCATGGCAGTGACCGCCTCGTGGAACAGGCAAGCGTTCGAGGCGATTGCCGAGCATCGCCGATACCGCGGCATCGGGATCCTCCTCCATCGTGACCACGGGAAGGATTCCGCTCTGCATCAGGCGTTCGAAAAGCCCCGGGCCCATGCCGCCCGTAATCAGCGTATTGATTCCGGCCAGCGGTTCGGCAAGCTGGTGGTGGCTGGCGTGCAAGCTCTGTTCGATGGAAAGCTCGACCAGGCGCTTTCCGCTCACCACGCCCTTTTCAACATCGTAGATCCAGAATTTGCGGCACTTGCCGGCGTGCTCGGTGATGGTCTTGAGGTTCTGGCTGGTGACTGCGATTTTCATGATTTGTCCTTTCATAGGCGTTTTGTAGCGTCATGACGAAGTGGCCGCGTGCTGTTGCGACTGCGGTGTCATTGGCGGGGAACTCAGACTTGCCCGCGCGTGTCGCCTCCGATCAGGAGGCGGCTGTCGCTGAGATAACTGTGGGGAGGAATCTCCAGGTTGGTCGGCGCCGGTTTGTCCTTGAAGACGCGGCCGGCAAAATCGAAGGTCGATCCGTGGCAGGGGCAGAGGAAGCCGCCGGGCCAGTCCGAGCCCAGAGCCGGGTCGCCAGCCTCGAAAGCCTTGCTCGGCGAGCAGCCGAGATGCGTGCAGATGCCCACTGCGACGAGATACTCCGGCTTGAGCGAGCGCTGGTGGTTGTGCGCGTAGTCCGGTTGTTGTGGTGCCTTCGAGCCTGGATCGGCGAGCCTCGCTTCGGCCTTCTCGAGAGAGGCGAGCATTTCCGGCGTACGGTGCAGAATCCATACCGGTTTGCCGCGCCATTCGACGACCATCATTTCACCGGGCGCAAGCGTGCCGATGTCGACTTCCACCGGCGCGCCGGCGGCCTTTGCCCGTTCGGAAGGCAGCAGGCTGGCGACGAAAGGAACGACTGCTGTCAAGGTCAGCGCGCCGCCGAGTCCGGCGGTAGCCAGCAGCCACCGCCGACGAACCGGACTGTCGGTGACGACGAATGATTCGCCTTGGCAGGCAATTTGGTTCATGTTGATTTCCCTGGTAGGTGGTTTTTTCTCGATCGCCGGTCTCGCTGATTTTTCTACCGACTGAAATGAGCAAACATCAGTAAAGACTTATCAAGATTCGTGCCAACCTTCAAGTAAGAGAATTAACGGCAAACAAACAAGGGCTTGCGAGTCGGTCGCCCAAACGCTGACGAATTTTTTTGCCAGGCTCTTGCCGATATGGCAGTATTTGGCAGTCGAATTGGCGGATATGGCAAAACTGGTGACATCCCATGGCAGTCAACCAAGCATTCTTGGCAGAACTGGTTTCCTTCCTGGAGACCTTTCCCGAACCGCACATCCTGTGTGACCGCGACTATCGGATCCTGGCCGCAAACGCGGCTTATCGAGCCAACTGGGTCGATCAAATAGAGGTCGTGGGCCGCAAGTGCTTCGAGGTGTCGCATCGATACACGGTGCCCTGCGATCAGGCGGGCGAGTCGTGTCCGCTACAGCGCAGCCTGCAATCGGGGCGGCGCGAGCGTGTGCTGCATCTTCATTACACGTCGCGCGGCGAGAGCTTCGAGAACATTGAGCTGTCGCCGATCCGCGACGCCAGTGGCGCCATCGTGTATTACGTCGAGAAGCTGGAGCCCTTGCCGGGAGCATCCAGTCTTGGTGACGTCCAGGGTCTGATCGGTCGCTCGCCAGCCTTCGTGAAGATGATGGAACTGGTCGCGCGGGTGGCGCCTTCGGACGCCTCCGTGTTGCTGCAGGGGGAGTCGGGTACCGGCAAGGAACTGGTCGCCAATGCCATCCATCAGCTCAGCCGGCGCGCCAAACACCCTTTCGTTGCCGTTGATTGCTCGGGATTGCCGGAAACGCTGTTCGAGAGCGCCTTGTTTGGCCATGAGCGAGGGGCCTTCACCGGTGCGACGACACGAACGACCGGGCTGGTCGAGGCGGCGTCGGGCGGCACGCTGTTTCTCGACGAACTGGGCGATATCCCGCTCTCGATCCAGGTCAAGCTGTTGCGGCTACTGGAAACCGGCACCTATCGTCGGGTGGGTTCCCCGGAGCTGCGCAAGGCCGAAGTTCGGGTCGTCTCCGCCACCCATCGTCCACTGACCGAAATGGTGAGCGAAGGTCTTTTCCGGCAAGACTTGTTTTACCGGCTGAATATCTTCCCGATCCACCTGCCGCCGTTGCGCCAGCGCGGTGAGGATGTCCTGCTACTGGCAGAGACCTTGCTCGATCGCGTCTCTGGTAGTCACCTCCGCAGCCGCCTGTCACCGGAGGCGGCCGCCTGGCTGCGCGGCTACCACTATCCGGGCAATGTGCGCGAACTGCGCAACATTCTCGAACGCGCTTGCCTGCTCTGCGATGGCGATGAAATACATCTGCAGCACTTACCAGTGGAGTTGGCGGCGGCCAGCCCATTGCGGACCTCAGCCGAAGATCCGCCGCCAGCGAAGCACGACTTCCCCGATTGCCATTCGGTGTCGTTCGAGGAAGCGGTACGCGACTTCAAAGGCAGCCGGAAAGCGCTCGCCAGCCACCTTGGCCTGTCAGAACGGACTCTCTACCGTCGCCTGAAAACGGTGGATGCGTAGCAGCACTAAGGGCCTGTGGCGTTCCACGCTGGGCTGCATGGTGTGACGGCGATCGCGCTCCTCTGATTGTTCATCGGTATCTCCTCAGGTACAGACCTTCGAAGAAGCGCTTGGCCCAATGGAACAGCCGCGACGAGGGCAGGATGATCTGGCGCCGGGGATTGCGAAACACTAGCGTACCGCGGTCGATGGCGTCGATGATGCAGATCAGTTCGACCTTGAAGGTGGCGCTGGGCGTCTGTCCGCGCAGGCCGGCGAGCAGGTTTTCGGCCGCAGCGGCAGCCTGCAGGTCGGCCATGTGGGCCTGCTTGGGCATCCACTCGGGGCCAGGAAAACTGCCGGAATCGCCGACCACATAGATATTCTGCGTGCCGACGACGCGGCACTGCGCATCGGCCTGCAGCAGGCCACCGGGCGAACGCGCCAGCTCGGTCTGATCGAACCAGTGGTTCCCGGTCATACCGGGCATGAAGAGGATTAGGTCGGCCGCGAACTCGCCGCCTTCGGTGACCACCCGGCCGGCCTCGAAGCGCTGCATCTTGTGGCCGAGGTGGGTGCGAATGCCGCGCTTCTCCATTTCCGCCAGCAGGTACTTCACTGCTTTCGGGCCGAGGCGCTGGCCCGGTTCCATCGACGGATTGAAAAACACGAGCTCGAACCTCTCCCGCCGGCCTTCGCGCTTGAGCTGCTCGTCGATGCCGAAGAGGAACTCGAACATCGGGCCGCCGCGCACCGCTCCGGGTTCGTTGGGGTTGCCGCCAAAACCCACTGCGATGGTGCCGCCTGGCATGGCGCGCAGGCGGTCACGGATCTTTTCGGCCGCAGCAATCCCTTCGCAGGGTGTGATGGCGTGCTCGATACCTGGCAGCTTCTTGATGAAGCGCCCGCCGCTGGCGATCACGAGCGCATCGAGGGGGGGGGGGGTGCCGACCGCCATGTCCCCATAATTACCCTCATCCGTGGTCTCGACATCCCACACGATCCACCGTCGTTCCGTAGGCCCTCCACTCGCGCCGTACGTGTCGCACCTGTCATGCGCTTGACGATTTGGCCAACGGCCCACACGACTCGACTGTTTCGCCGCGTTCGCAGCCGCATAATCCGATGACTAGCGGGAGGTCTTGCATTCTGCGCGCGTTGCGCTCATGTTGATCTCGTACTTGGCATCGCGGCGGCGGATTTTCAAGCAC